>JAOUIA010000020.1 GCA_029884335.1 Betaproteobacteria bacterium | reverse complement strand
CCCCTACGCGACCGGCGGCCACCACGTCACCAACGGCGCGACGTGGGTCGAAGGCCTGGCGCGCGGCCTCGGCCGCGCGGGCAACGCGCGTCCTGCGCTGGCCAGCGAGAGCGCGGTGGCGAGCAATTACGCGACCAGCGGCGCGCGGGCGACCCCCGCCTTCCCATGCCGCTTCAACCTGCCGGAGCAGGTCGCGATGTACGTCTCCGACTTCGGCACCACGTCCGCGGAGACGCTGGTGGTGATCGAGATCGGCAGCAACGACGTGCGCGACGCGCTCATCGTGGCGGCCGGCGGCGGGAATCCCGCCCCGGTCATCGGCAATGCGCTGGACAGCTTCGCGGGCAGCATCGTCCAGCTCTACGGCACGGGCGCGCGGCGCTTCCTGGTGACGAACGTGCCCGACATCGGCAAGACGCCTGCGCTGCGCGCGCTCGACGCGGTCGTCCCGGGCGCCGCCTGGCTGGGGGGCTTCCTCGCGAGCGGGTACAACGCCGGACTCGCGCAGGCCGCGGGCGCGCTCTCCACAGCGCTCGGCGTCGACATCCGCGTGCTCGACCTCCACGCGACGCTCGACCAGGTCATCGCCAACCCCGGCACCTACGGGTTCGCCAACGCGACCGACGCCTGCGTCACGCCGAACCAGCCGCCGTTCCGCTGCAAGAAGCCGGACACCTACCTGTTCTGGGACGGCATCCACCCGACCGCCGCGATGCACGCGCTCATCGCGCAGCGGGCCCTGGCGATCGTCACGGGGCCCTGACGGGCGCCGGCAGCCCCGCGGGCGGCGGCGTAAGCCATCCGTCAGCCAGCCGTCGCCCGCCCGCAACCCCCGTTGCCGCACATTGGCCTCGCACCGCCGACCGTCCCCTTCCTCCCGACGACCGACAAGAGGCTCGCCGATGGCCGCAGCATCCACCAACCCCCTCGCCGCGCTCGCGCGGCTCGACCGCCAGTCGCGCGACCACTCGTTCCGGCTGGAGGACGTCGACTGGTCGGCGGGTGCGGACCGCGCGCTGCCCTGGATGCCCGACGCCATCGGCCCGCTCGCGTTCCTGCCCTCGTACGCGATGCTCGGCGCCGCGGAGCAACGGCGCTGCAACCAGCTGCAGGCGCTCGGGATCGCCGAGCAGTTCGTCTGGGCGGAGGGCCTGGTGATCCGCGCCCTGGCGCGCGCGCTGACCGGCCGCGTCGAGCTGCCCTTCGAGCTCCGGCGCGCGCTGTGGCGCTTCGTCGAGGAGGAGGACAAGCACGTGGCGATGTTCGGCCGCCTGCTCGAGCGCTCCGAGCCGGCGTGGTACCCGGCGCCGCAACCCCGGCTGTTCGTGCTCTCGCCCGCCGAGCGTTGGCTGATGGCGGGCGTGGCCGCGCACCCGGAACGGCTGCTGATGTGGATCTGGCTCACCATCTTCATCGAGGAGCGCACGCTCTTCCTGTCGCGCGAGTTCGTGCGGGCTCGCCGCCGTGCGCCGGAAGCGATCGATCCGCTGCACGCGCGCGCGCACGCGCTGCACCTGCGCGACGAGGCGCGGCACGTCCAGCTCGACGAGCACCTGCTCGCGCACGCCTACGACGGGCAGCCGGCGTGGAAGCGCTCGCTGTGCGCCCTGATGTTCGCGCAGGTGGTCAGGGCGTACGCGTCGCCACGGCGCACCGCGCTGTCGATCCTGGCCGTGCTGGAGCGGGAGTTCCCGCACCTGCGCGCCACCGTCGCGCCACGGCTGCGCGCGGAGCTTCCCGGCCTGCGTCACGACGCCGGCTTCCGCCGCCGCGTCCTCGGCCGCGAGGCGTTGCCGCGCACGCTCGCGCTGCTCGCCGCGTATCCGGAACACCGCCGCACGCTCGCGCTGGTCGACGAGCTGCCGTGCGAAGACCCGCAGGAGGAATGCCATGGTCACGCGTGAACCCGCCGCCGTTCCCCCGTTGGAAGCCGACACGGCCAGCCGCTGGTGGACCTACCAGCGCGAGCGCTTCCCGCTCGCCGCCATGGGCACGCTGGCCTGCGTCCTCGCGTGCTCCGCGCTCGCGTTCTCGGCGCTGGTGCGCGACGCCGACGCGCTGCCCGCGGCGTGGAACGCGTTCGCCGTGGCGGCCAGCGCGCTGCTGCTGTTCGCGCAGATGCGCGTGCTCGACGAGTTCAAGGACGCGGACGACGACCGCGCGTTCCGGCCCTACCGGCCCGTGCCGCGCGGCCTCGTCACGCTGGGCGAGCTCGGCTGGATCGGCGCGTCGGCCGCGATCGCGCAACTGGCGCTCGCGCTCTCCGTCGACGCGCGGCTCGCGTGGCTGCTTGCCGGCGTGTGGGCCTACCTCGGGCTGATGGCGGCGGAGTTCTTCGCGGCCGACTGGCTGAAGGCGCGCCCGCTGGCCTACCTGGCATCGCACGTGCCCGTCTCCGGCGGCATCGCGTTCTATCTCACCGCGTTCGACTGGCTGCCCGCGGGTGCGGATGCGCATCCGGCGCTCGCCTGGTGGGCGGCGTGCGCGGTCGGCGCGGCGACGCTGCTCGAGATCGGGCGCAAGATCCGCGCGCCGGTCGACGAGGAACGCGGCGTCGTGACCTACACCGCCGCGTGGGGCCGCGATGGCGCGATCGTGGCCTGGCTCGCGGCAGGTGCCGCGACGCTGGTGGCCGGCTGGCTCGCCGCTCGCGCCATCGGCCTGGCGGGCCCGTTCGCCGCGCTGGCCGCGACGCTCGCCATTCTCGCCGCGCTCTCCGGCACTCGTTACCTGTCCCGGCCGGTGCGCGCACGCGCGCGGCAGATCGAGACGCTGTCGGGCATCGCCACGCTCGCGCTCTACGCCGGACTCGGCCCCCTCGGGCTGGTCGTCGCGTCCTAGGAAACGCCATGGACTGGATCCGCAACTGCACGGACGACGCCGGCATCGCCGAGTTCGGCGCGAAGGGACTCGCGCTGGCGAGCGCCGCGCGCGGCGGACTGCCCGTCCCGCCCTGGTTCGCGGTGACGCCGCCTGCCGCTGCGGCTTCCCTGACACAGGGCGGCCGCTTCGCCTGGCACGAGGGACCGCACGCCGCCCTCGCCGCCGCGCTGGGGCGCTTGTGCCCGCGCGGCGAGCGCGTCGCAGTTCGCTCGTCCGCGGCGGACGAGGACGGCGGCCGGGCTTCGTTCGCCGGCCAGCTCGCGAGCTTCCTTTTCGTCGCGCCGGACGCGGTCGCAGCGCACGTCGCGCTCGTGTGGAGATCGGCGCACGCGGCGCACGTGCGGGCCTACCGCGAGCGCCACGGCCTGGGACGAGCGCCCGGCGCCAACGTCCCGGTCCTCGTGCAGCGGATGGTCGACGCGGATGCCGCAGGCGTCGCGTTCAGCGCCGACCCCGTGAGCGGTCGCCGCGGCATCGCGGTCGTCGCCGCAGTGCCCGGCGTGGCCAACGCGCTGGTCGCCGGCGAGCGCGACGGCGACACCTGGCACGTCGACCGCTCCGGACGCGTGACCGCGCGCACCACCGAAGGTCCGCTGCCCTGCCTCACCGACGCGCAGGCGCTCGCGGCCGCCGACCTGGCACGGCGCTGCGCCCGGCACTTCGGCGCGCCGCAGGACATCGAGTGGGCGTACGAGGGCGCGAAGCTGTGGCTGCTGCAGTCGCGGCCGATCACCTCGCTCGCCGCCCGGGCGGACCCGGACGCCGCGCTAGCGCTCTTCGACTCGAGCAACATCGGCGAGAGCTACGGCGGCACGACCACACCGCTCACGTACTCGTTCATCCGCCGCGCCTACGAGCACGTCTACCGCGAGCTCTGCCGCGTCGGCGGCGTCGGCGAGGCGCTGGTCGAGGACCACTCGCCGGCGCTGCGGCGCATGGTCACGCTGGTGCGCGGCCGCGTCTACTACGACCTCGTCGCCTGGTACGAGCTGCTGGCGCTCACGCCCGCGTTCGCCCACAACCGGCGCTTCCTCGACGAGATGCTCGGCGTGCGCGAGCTCGCCGCGGCACCGGTGCTCGCGCGCATCCACGCGAGCGCGCGGGCACGCACGACCCGCCTCGCCCTCGCGCGCCAGGCCGCGCGGTTCGTCGTCAACTTCGCTACGGTCGAACGGCGCAACCGCCGCTTCATGGCGAGGCTCGACGACGCGCTGGCGCCGCCCTCGCCGCCGCTGGCCGATCGGCGCGCCGACGAGCTGGTCGCGCACTTCCACGAGCTCGAGCGCCGGCTGCTCCGGCACTGGGACGCGCCGCTCGTCAACGACTTCTTCGCGATGATCTTCCACGGCCTGCTGACGCGCCTCGCGCGACGCTGGCTCGACCCGCACGCGCCGGGACTCGCCAACGACCTCGTCGCCGGCGAGCCGGGTCTGGTCAGCGTCGAGCCTGCGCAGCGCATCGGCGAACTCGCACGTCTCGCCGCCGGCACGCCGGTGCTGGCCGCGCTGCTGCGGGAGGGCGACCCCGCGGCCGTGCGCGCCGCCCTGCCGGAACACCCTGAGTTCCGGGAGCGTCTCGAGGCCTACATCGCGCGCTTCGGCGACCGCTGCATGGAGGAGCTCAAGCTCGAGAGCATCGCGTACGACGACGATCCGCTGCCGCTGCTGCGCACGATCGGCAGGCTCGCCGCGGATCCGGCGCGCGCAGCGTCCGTGCCGGCCGCCGGCGACGCCCGCCGCGACGCCGAGCGACGTGTCCGGAAGGCGCTGCGTGGCCACCCGCTGCGGCGCCTCGCGTTCGGCTGGGTGCTCCGGCACGCGCGGGCCCGGCTGCGGGACCGCGAGAACATGCGCTTCGAGCGCACGCGAGTGTTCGCGCGCGTCCGTCGCGTCGTCGTCGAGCTGGGCCACCGCTTCCACGAGCACGGGATGCTCGCGCAGCCGCGCGACGTGTTCTGGCTGGAACTCGACGAGGTGCTGGGCAGCGTCGAGGGCACGGCGACGTGCAGCGACCTCGCCGCGCTCGCCGCGCTGCGCAAGGCCGAGTTCGCGCGCCACGAGCGCGCGGAGCCGCCGCCGCGGCGCTTCGAGTCGCACGGCATCGCCCAGCTCGCCTTCGCCCGCGTTCGCGAGACCGTGGCGGCAACTCCGCGGTCCGGCGGCGACGTCAGCGCCATCGGGTGCTCTCCCGGCGTGGCCCGCGGCCGCGTGCGGGTGGTCACGCAGCCCTCGCAGGCCAGCCTGGGCGAGGGGGAGATCCTGGTTGCCGAGCGGACGGACCCGGGCTGGGTCGTGTTGTTCGCCGCGGCGGCCGGGCTCGTCGTCGAGCGCGGGAATCTGCTGTCGCACGCCGCGATCGTGGCGCGCGAACTGCGCCTGCCCGCGGTGATCGGAGTGGCCGGCGCGTGCCGCTGGCTGCGCGACGGCGACCTCGTGGAAATCGACGGGTCGGCCGGCACGGTGCGTCTCCTCACTGCGGCAGCGTGCCCCGCCGCGGTCCCCGTGCCGGCATGACGCGCGCCGAGCGCATCGTCGGCTGGATCTACGACCGCCGCCGGTGGTGTGCCGCGCTGTGCGCGATCGTCACCGCGCTCGCGGCCTGGCAGGCGACGCGGGTCGGCGTCGACAACTCGCTGGAGGTCTGGTTCGTCGACGACGACCCGGCGCTGGTCGCCTACCGCACGTTCCAGCGCACGTTCGGCAGCGACGAGGTCGTCGTCGTCGCGTTCTCGGACGCGGGCGGCATGCTGCGGCCTCCGGGCGTGGAGCTGCTCCGCAGGGCCGCCGACCGCGTGCGCGGCGTCGACGGCGTGGACGGCGCGTTCTCGGTCGCCGACGTCCTCGGGGCGGCAGGGAGCGACAGCGCAGGTGCGGCAGAAAACGTCCTGCGCGAGCGCGTGCTCGACGACGCGGTCGTGCGCAACCGTCTGGCGAGCCGCGACGGGACCGTCGCCCTGCTCGTGATCCGCATGCAGCCGCTGGCCGACATCGACGGCCGGCGCGACGCGGTCCTCGCGCGCATCGACGACGCGCTCGCGCAACTCGCCGTGCCCACGCGCAAGGCGGGCATCGGCGTCGTGTACGCAGCGCTCAATCGCCTCGCCATCGTCGACGCCGCCGTGCTGTTCGTCGCGGCGTGGGCGCTGATAGCGCTGGTCCTGTGGCGGCTGTATCGCAGCATCGTGCCGGTGGGAGTCGCGCTCGCCGTCGTCGCCACGGCGTCGCTGTGGACGCTGGGCCTCTACGGCGCCTGCGGCCGCAGCCTCAACATGGTGACCTCGGTGATGCCGACGCTGGTCCTGGTGATCGGCGTGGCCGAGTGCGTGCACGTCCAGCTGCACGTCGGCGCCGTGCCGCCGGGCGCCGATCGCCGGACGCACGTCGTCCGTTCGCTCGCGTTCATGCTGCGTCCCTGCCTGCTCAACGCGCTCACCACGGTGTCGGGGCTGGCCTCGCTCGCCGTCTCGCCGCTGCCCGTGATACGCGACCTCGGCGTGTTCGGCGCGTTCGGCATCGCGGCGTGCTTCGCCCTGACGCTCGTCGGCTGCGCGGGGGCGCTCGCGTCGCCCCGCGCCGAAGTCGGACGCGCGCGCGAGGGCGGCGTGACGCGCGTGGTCGCCTGGCTCGCGGCCGCAGGCACGCGCCGGCCCGCGCGGACGCTGGCTGCGGGCGCGGCGCTCGTCGGCGCGCTCGCCATCGGGGCGACGCGGCTCGAAGTGGACACCTACACGATCGACTTCCTCTTCGCCGATCACCCCGTCCGGCGCGACTCCGACTTCGTCGAGGCTCGCGTCGGGCCGTACGTCCCGCTGGAGTTCGTGGTGAGAGCGCCCCGCGGCGAGGCCGACGCCGGGCTGCTCGACGCCGTCGCGCGGTGGCAGCGCGACGCGCAGGCCCTCCCCGGTGTGGGCTGGGGCCACTCCACGAAGGCCTGCGCCGCCGCCGAGGATGCCGCGTGCGCGCTGCGCGTCACGTTCGGCGTGAACATGCAGTCGGCCCGCTCGGCGGAGCGACTCATCGCCGCCGTATCCGGCGCCGCCGACCTGCCTGCCGGGGCAACCGCGGAGCCGGCGGGCTACCTTCCGCTGTACGTGCGGATGGTCGACCACGTCGTCGGCTCGCAGGTGCGCAGTTTCGCGCTGGCATTCGCGACGATCTTCCTCGTCATCGGCGTGGCGTTCCGATCGGCGCGCGCGGCGCTGTTCGCGGTCCCGGCCAACGTCCTGCCGGTGCTGGCGATCCTCGGCGTCATGGGCTTCGCGGGCATCCGGCTCGACGTCGCTACGGTGACCATCGCCTCGGTCGTCCTGGCGCTGGTCGTCGACGACACCGTGCACGTGCTGCACCGCCTGCACCACGAGCTCGGGCAACGCTGGTCGCCCGCCGCGGCCGTGCAGGCCACGCTCGACACCGCGGGCCGCGCCATCGTGGTCACCACGATTGTGCTCATCGCCGGCTTTGCGGTCTTCGCGCTGGCAGAGATCAAGTCGGTGATCTGGTTCGGGCTGCTGATCGCGCTCGGCCTCGTCGCCGGCGTGGTGGCCGACCTCGTGCTGATGCCCGCGCTCGTCCTGGCCCTTGGCCGGAGCACGACCGGCCGCGTGCCGCACAGCGCCGACGGCGCTCGTCGCCATGGCTAGCGGCGACCCTCGCGGCAAAGCGGACGCGCTGCGCTACGCGCAGTGCTGGGAGGACGCCGACGTGCTGCTGGCGGCGCTCGACGTGCGCCCCGGCGACACCTGCCTGGCGATCGGATCGGCGGGCGACAACGCGCTGGCGCTGCTCGCCGCCGACCCGGGCCGCGTGGTGGTAATCGACCGCAGCCCCGCGCAGATCGCCTGCCTGGAGCTGCGCGTCGCGGCCTACCGTTGCCTCGCGCACGGCGAGTTGCTCGAGCTCGTGGGCTCCGTGCCGAGCACCCGGCGTGCGGCGCTCTACGGCCGCTGCCGCCCGGCGCTGTCCGCCTCGGCGCGCGGCTTCTGGGATGCGCGCCCCGGTGCAGTTGCAGCCGGTGTCGGGAGCGCAGGGCGCTTCGAGCGCTATCTCGCGCTGTTCCGCGAGCACGTCCTCCCTGCGGTGCACCCGCAGCGCGTCGTCCGCGCGATGCTGCAAGGCGGACCGCGCGAGGCGAGGGACCACCTGTACGCGCAGGCGTGGAACACGTGGCGCTGGCGGCTCGCGTTCCGCGTCTTCTTCTCCCGCGCGGTGATGGGCTCGCTCGGCCGCGACCGCAGCACGTTCGCGCACGTCCGCGGCGAGGTGGCCGAGCGCCTGCTCGCGCGCACGCAGCGCGCGCTCACCGAGCTCGACCCCGCCGACAACCCGTACCTGCAGTGGATCTGCAGCGGCCGGCACCTGACGGCGCTGCCGTACGCGCTGCGCCCGGAGCGCTTCGACGTCATTCGCGGGCGCCTCGACCGCCTCGAGTGGCACTGCTGCTCGCTCGACGACTGGCTCGCGCGCGCGAGAGCCGGTTCGCTGCAGCGCTGCAACCTGAGCGACGTCTTCGAGTACCAGTCGCCCGCCGAGCACGCGAGCACGCTCGCCAGCCTCGCGGATGCCGTCACGCCCGGCGGCCGGCTCGTCTACTGGAACCTGTTCGCGCAGCGGCGCCGGCCGCCGTCGCTGGGCGCGCGGCTGCGCCCGCTCGCCGACCTCGCGCGCGACCTGCTGCGCCGCGACCGCGCGTTCTTCTACGGCGACCTCGTCGTCGAGGAGGTGCTCGCATGATCGACCCCTGGCTCGGCATCGCGCTGGTGCTCGCAACGCTCGGCGCGCTGCTTGCCATCCTCAGCAGGACGAGCGCCCGCCACCCGGAGCTGGCACGCAAGTCCGTGCACGTCGGCATGGGGCTCGCGGCGCTGACGTTCCCGTGGCTGTTCGCGGAACCGTGGCCGGTGCTGCTGCTGGCCGGTGCAACGATCCCGGCGTTCGTCGCGCTGCGCCTCGCGGGCCCGCGGCGCTTCGCGATCGGGCGCACGCTGCACGCGGTCGAGCGACAATCGCTGGGCGAGATCCACTACGCGCTCGGCACCTGCGCGGTCTTCGTGCTGGCGGCAGGCGATGCGCTGCTGTTCTGCATCCCGATGCTGGTCCTCGCGTTCGCGGACGCCGCCGCCGCGCTCGTCGGAACGCGGATCGGTCGCCGGGCGCTCGTCGGCGACAAGACGCTGGAAGGCAGCGCGGCGTTCTGCGCGTTCGCCTGGTGCTGCACCGCCGCGGCGCTGTCGCTCGTCGTTCCGGCGCCTCCCGCGGAGCTCGTTGCGACGGCAGCGTTCGTCGCCGTCGTGGCGACCGCGATGGAGGCGATCGGCCCGCGCGGACTCGACAACCTGCTGGTGCCGCTGGGCACCTGCGCGGCGCTCCACGGGAGCGGCGTGGCCGAGCTCGCCGCGGCAGGCAGCGGTGGCGCCGGCGCAGCGATCGCGCTCGTCTCCGTGATCGCCCTGGTCGCGCTAGCGGCGCTGGCCGCCGCGCTCCAGCCCGTGCGCGCGGCCGTGCCGGGCGGTGAGGCGCCATGACTGCGGACGGCGAGCGAGTTCCGAACAGTTCGCGCCTGCGCGTCGAAGCGTGCGAGGTCGCGGGTGGCGCCGACACGGTGCCCGCCGACGCTTCGCTCCGGGCTCTCGCGGAAGACGGCACGGCGCTCGCGAGTTGCGCGCTGTGGTGGCGCGCGACGCCGCTGCACCAGGGCAAGCGCACGGGGCTGATCGGACGCTACCGCTGCGCCGACGCGCGCGGCGGCGAGATGCTGATCGCGCGCGCGTGCGCTGTGCTCGCGCGGCACGGGTGCGAATTTGCCCTCGGCCCGATGGACGGCAGCACGTGGGACGCGTACCGCTTCGTGACGCTTCGCGGCGCCGCGCCCCGCTTCTTCCTCGAGCCGGACAACGACGACGACTGGCCGCGGCAGTTCGCCCGCTGCGGCTTCGCGCCGGTGGCGCACTACGTCTCCGCCCTGCAGGAGGATCTCCGCGTCGAGGAAACGCGCTCCGGTCGCGTCGGCGCGCGGCTCGCCCGCGAGGGCGTGCTCGTGCGCAGCATCGACCCGCGCCGGCTCGGCGAGGAGCTCCAGCGCCTGCACGCTCTGGTCATGGCGGGATTTCGCAGCCAGCCGTACTTCACGCCGATCGGCGAGCGGGCTTTCGCGCAGCGCTTCGCCGCGCTCCTGCCGGTGCTGCGGCCGGAGATCGTGCTCGTCGCCGAACGTTCGCGCCTGCCGGTCGCGCTGTTCCTCGCGCTGCCCGACCTCGAGCAGGCCCGGCGAGGCGAGCGCGTCGACACGGCGATCGTCAAGACCGTGGTCGCGCTGCCAGGGCGCGCCTACGCCGGGGTTGCGCACCTGCTCGCCGCCCGAGCCACGGCCGTCGCGCGGGAGGCGGGCTTCAGTCGGGCGGTCCACGCGCTGATGCGCGCCGGCAACGCCTCGGCGAACTGGAGCGCGCGCAGTGGTGCTACGCTGCGGCGCTACGCTCTGTTCGGCAGGCCTCTGCAAAGCGCCGGCGCAGGCGGCCGCTGATCGCGGGCCCGCCGGGCGCCCGCCTGTTGCCGACATCGCCCACTTCCCCTACGCTTCAACGAGCCCGGTCGCCGAGCGAAGCGCCCCCACGATGGACCCTGCCTATCCGGACGCCCTGCCCGCGCAGACCCGCCTGCACTGGTACGTGATCGAGCGCGTCCTCGGCCAGGGTGGATTCGGCATCACGTACCTCGCGCGCGACTCGAACCTCGACCAGCGCGTCGCGATCAAGGAGTACCTGCCCGTCGAGTTCGCCACGCGCACGGCGGACTTCACCATCCGCTCGCGCACCGACGCGCTGCGCGAGCGCTACCGGTGGGGGCTCGAGCGGTTCCTGCAGGAGGCGCGCACGCTGGCGCGCTTCGAGCACCCGAACATCGTGCGCGTGCTGTCGGTGTTCGAATTCAACAACACGGCGTACATGGTGATGCGCTTCGAGGAGGGCGCGAGCCTCGCCGCCGTCCTCGACCGCCGCGGCACGCTGCCGGAAGCCGAACTCACCGGCGTCGTGCTGCCCATCCTCGACGGCCTCGAGCTGATCCACGCCGCGGGCTTCATCCACCGCGACATCAAGCCGGACAACATCTACATCCGCGGCAACGGCCAGCCGGTCCTGCTCGACTTCGGCTCGGCGCGCCAGGCCGCCGGCAGCTCCGACACGCTCACGATCCTGGTCGCGCCCGGCTACGCTCCGTTCGAGCAGTACTACAGCGACTCGGGCAACCAGGGCCCGTGGACGGACATCTACGCGCTCGCCGCGACCTGCTATCGTGCGATCGCGGGCCGCGCGCCGCTGGATGCGGTCGCGCGCAGCAAGGGCGTGCTCGGCAGCACGCAGGAGAGCATGACGCCCGCGAGCATCGTCGGCGCGGGACGCTACTCGGCGCAGTTCCTCGCCGCGATCGACCACGCGCTCGCGTTTGCCGAGCGGGACCGGCCGCAGTCCATCGCGGAGTGGCGGCGCGAGCTCGCGGGCGAACGGCCCGCGCCGGTCGCGCGCGACGCGATCCCGGCGAGACCCGTCGCGGAGGCGACGCGAGTCGAGCCTGCCGTCACTCGCCTCGCAACCGCGCCGCCTCCTGCCATTGCGCCGCCCGCGCAGGCACGCGCGTGGTTCGGGCGTCCGTCCACGCTCGCCGTGATCGCGCTCGCCGGCGGCCTCGCCGCGGTCATCGCCGTCGGCGCCTACTGGCTCGCCGGCTGGCGGAAGGACGCCACCGCCGAGATCTCGGCGCTGCGACAGGAGCTGCTGAAGAACAGGGATCGCGTGACTGCGCAGGCCACGGAGCAGCCTGCGCGTCAAGCCGAACCGCTGCCCGCAGTCAGGGAGCCGCCGGCCGTCGACGCAGCGCCCAAGCCGGCTGCCAAGGAACCGCCCGCCGTCGAATCGGCGCCGAAACCGGCGCCCAAGGAAGCACCGGTGCAGGAAGCGCGGCCGAAGCCCGCTCCCGTGGCGGCGCCTGCCGCCAAGCCTTCTCCGAAGGACAAGGGTGCCGCCGCCGCCAAGCCGGAGCAACGCCCCCTCCCCGCGGCGGTTCCCGCCGGCGCCCCTTCGAGTGCGGCGGTCAAGCCCGACCCCGCGCCCGGCGCCACCGCGTCCCCTGCCAGCCCGCCCCCGCAATCTGCGCCGAAGCCCGAGCCCGAGGGCGCCCTGGTGGCGGCGACGCCGACGAAACCTGTCCCGAAGGCACCCGAGCCCGACCCGCTTGCAGAGGCCCGGCGCGACTACGACGCCGGCCGCCACGAGGATGCGGTTCGCAAGGCGCGCCCGCTCGCCGAGAAGGGTGATCCGGGCGCGCAATACCTCCTGGGTGATGCGCACGCGACCGGCCGCGGCGCCGCGCGCAGCATCCAGGAAGCCGCCAGGTGGTTCGAGCGCGCGGCGTTGCAGGGCAACGTCGACGCCATGAATTGGCTCGGCGGCCACTTCGCAGCGCAGGACAACCGCTACATGGCCTTCGTCTGGTACGGTTGCGCAGCTAAGTTGGGCGCCACGCAGGCGCAGCGGGCGCGCGACCAGTTGCTGGGGTCGCTGCAGCCCTACGACCAGGTCAACGCCGAGCGCGCGATCGCCGCGTGCGTGGCGAAGGGCAAGGCGCGCTGAGGGCTGGACGGCGCCGGGGAGGCGACGATGGGGAGAGATGGGGCCGGATGCATGCGTCGCGCGGGCGTTGCGCTCGTCGTGGCGCTTGCGCTCGGCGGCTGCGTCGCGCAGGAGACGCGGCGCGACGCCGTCGAGGAGATCAACCGTGCGTTTCGCGCCGAGTACGAGACGGTGCTGGGCACGCGGGGCACGCGCGTCGTCGCGGCCGCGCACCCCGTGGTCTTCGAAGCGGTGCGCGCGACGCTGGTCCAGCTGGGCATGACGGTGCGGCAGGAGTCGCCGGGGCTCGGGCTCATCACCGCGGACTCGCCGGCGCCGCGACCGCTGTCGCCGGCGGAGTGGGAGCGCGCCGCGGCCGCCGATCTCCCGAAGGCCCGGGCGCTGCTCGCGCGGCACGTGGGCGCGCTCGCCAACCTCTTCACGTTCGAGCCGGAGGGGCTCAGCATCGTCATCAACGCGAACGTGCTCGAGACGCCCGGCGGCACCGAAGTGTCGTTCGCCATGCGCATGCGCGAGGTCGACGCGCCGAAGTCCGACATGCCCCGGCGCGAGTACCCGCCGCCCACCGCAGTCGCCATCGGCATCGACAAGCTCTGGGAGACGCTCGACCGCGAGCTGCGCTCGCGCGGCGCGGCGCCTTCGCGTCGATAAGCGTCGACTGTCAGGACGTTGTTCCGCCCGGGCACGAGCCTGGATCATCCGTCGTCCCCGCGAAGGCGGGGACGACGATGTGTTGTGCCGATGCCGGCAGGTTGCGTTGGTTGCAGGTCGTCGTACTAGAGGGTCCGGAGGCTCGCGTAGATCGCCTGCGACTCGGCGGAGGGCATCGCCTTCGTGTGCGCGGCGAGCACCGTGCGCAGCCGCTCGTAGAGCGCCTTCGCCTCCGCCACCTCGCCGCGGCGCTGCAGGCTCTGCAGCAGCGGGCGATAGAACCCCTCGTGGACCTCGTCGGCCTCGATGAAGCGCAGGTACGCGTCGGTCGCCGCCTGCGGGTCGCCCGCCTGTTCGAAGCTGCGAGCCGCGCGCGCGAGCAGGCGCAGGATGCGCGAGCGAATCTGCTCGCGTTGCGCGACGAACGCCGGATGCCCGGTCTCGTCGGGCAGGAACGCGCCGCGGTAGAGCTCGCGTACCTCGTCGAGCGCGCGCCGCAGCACGCTGCCTTCCTGGCCGGGAGCGGCGGCGCGCAACGCGGCGTCGCCCTCGTCGAGGGTCTGCTCGAGCGCCCAGGTGTCGACCCACACCAGCGTCGGCCCCAGCGACAGGCGGGCGTCGCTCAGCGCCAGCGCGTCGTCGGCCTGCAGCGTGCGCCGCAGCCGGTGCAGCGTCGCGGTGAACGACTGGTGGGCGAAGTCGGCCTCGGCCTGCGGCCAAAGCGCGTCGGCCAGCGCCTCGGCGCGCACGTCGCGGCCGCCCAGCGCCACGAGCACCTTGAGAAGTTCGATCGGGCGGCCGGGTCCCTTGCCGGTGAACGCGATCGGCACCTCGTCGCGCAGGAGCTGGAAGCCGCCCAGCGTCCTGATCCGGATCTGCCACGGCCAGCGCGCCACGCGCAGCGGCGGCACGCCCGGGAAGACGCGGGCGTCGCGCACGAACCGCCTCACGAAGCCCGTCTCGATGTCGGCTTCGAGCGCGTCCTCGCACAGCGCGGCGGCCGCGTCGGGGTGCCACTGGGGAGGCGGCAGGAAGCCGTGCTCGCGGCAGAGCGCGAACGCGCGGCCCAGGGATTCGCGCGCCGCTTCGCGATCGCCGGATGCGCGCGCGGCGCCCGCGTCCGCGAGGCGCACGCCGGCCGCGAGCCACGGGCTGGCGAGATGCGTCGCGATCGCATCCGCCGAGCGGATCTGGGCCTGCGCGCCGCGGCGATCGCCCACCGCGGTCTGCATCTGCGCCGTGGCGAGACGGGCGAGCGCTTCCAGCCACGGCGCGCCGACCTCCACGGCAACCGCGAGCGACGCCTTCGCCTCGTGGTGTGCCGCGAGTTCGTCGCGCTCGAGCGCCGCGGCCCAGCCGCGAAAGTAGTGCGCGAGGGCGCGATCGCCGCGGCGCAGCCGCGCACCCGCGGCATCGAGCGGACGCAGCGCCTCGCGCGCGCCGGCCGCGTCGCCGCGTTGCAGCCGGGCAGCGACGACGATGGCGCGCAGCCACGCGTCGTAGGCGTGGATGCCTTCGGCACCGGCGGCGTCGAGGCCCTCCCCCGCAGCGCGTTCCGCATCCGCGTGGCGGCCGGCCAGCAGCTCCGCCAGGCCGCTCGCGATGGCGAGCGGGAGCACGCCGGCGACCGAGCGCCGCGCGGTCGAGCTGCGCAGCGACTCGAGCCGCGTCCCGCAGGCGACGACGTCGCCGCGCACGAGCTCCGCCGCGGCGAGCACGAGCGCGGGTTCGTCGCGCCCGCCGCCCGCGGCAGGCAGCGTGCGCGCCGCGCGTTCGACGCCGAGGCGCGCAAGCCACTCGTGCAGGCCCGGATGCGCGGGCTCGCGAACGAGCAGCCCGCGCGCCCAGGGCATGGCCAGCGCGAGGTTCGCCCCGCCGCCGGCCGCACCCGCGCCGCGCGCGAGCTCCTCGAACGTGCGCAGCCAGCGGTCGAGGAGGCTCAAGTCGTCGAACTCGAAGAGGATCGCGCGCAGGATTCCGCTGCAGCACTGCGCCATCCCCGCCGCGTCGTTCGCGGCACGAAAACCCTCGAACGCGTGCTCGTAGAGGCGGCGTGCCGCGCGCGGGCTCGCGTGCGCGCGCGCCGCGGCGGCGACGCGCGCGAGCCGCGGGTCGGCCTCGACCGTGCCCTCGGGCAGCGCATCCAGCCAGGCGACGAGCGACTCGCCGCGGCCCTGCGCCAGCAGCGTCTCGGCGCGCTCGCGCGCGAGGTCGGCCACCTGCGCCCAGTCGCGCGACTCGATGAGCAGCGTGGCCGCGTCCTCGACCTGCCCCGACTCGCGCAGCAGCGCGGCGGCGCGCCGCAGCCACGCGGCCCCGGTCGCCTCGGGCAGCGCCTGCGTGGCGCGGCTGCGCAGGAAGTCGCGCAGGAGCGGGTGCATCTCGTACATGCGACGGCCTTCGACGGACGTCGCGCGCACGAAGTAGTCGTTCGCCGCGAGGTTGATCAGCATGCGCGCGGCGGTGCGCTCGCCCGAGAGCTGCTCCGCGACGGCGTCCGTCATGCGCGGCAGGCACGCGACGCGCAGCAGGAACGCCTGCGTGGCGGGCTCGAAGCGGTCGAACGTCTCGCCCGCGAGATAATCGAAGACCACCTGCGGGGGCGCGTCGCCGGGAACTTCGGCCACCTTTCCGGTGAACCTGGCGTGCTCGAGCAGGAGGACGAGCCCGGCCGCCCAGCCGCGCGTCCGCTCGTAGAGCCGGGCAGCCTCCTCGGCCGCGACGCTCTGGCCGCGCAGCTGCGCAACGGCGGCGACCTCCTCCGGACCCAGCGCCAGATCCGCACCTCCGACGACGGCGACCTGCCCCGCCGCGCGCAGCCGGGCGAGCCAGGCCGGCGCCTCGAACCTGCTCGTCACGACCACGAAGCAGCCGCGCGTTGCCTCGTTCATCGCCGCCTGGACCGCCTCGTACAGCACGCTCGTGGGCGGGACGGCGTGCAGGTTGTCGAGGACGAGCGCGAAGGGCTGCCGCGACTTCGTGTACAGCGCGCGGAAGTATCGCCGCGCGAATGCCGCGACGTCGCCGCCGTGCTGCAGCGTGAACGACGGCAGGTCGGCCGTGCGCAAGCCATCCAGCCGGCGCGCAGCGAGCCTGAGGTGGTGAAAGAACGCCGCCGGATCGGCATCGTCGGCGTCGATCTGGTACCAGAGGTGGACGTGGCCGCGCGAGGCGAGATAGCTCGCCGCGAGGGTCGTCTTGCCCGAGCCCGGCGCGCCGTGGATCCAGATGGCGGTGCGACCCTCGGGCTGGTCGAGGCGGGCGAACAGCGCCTCGCGCGGGACGGCCGCGCCCATGGCCGGCTGCGTCGTCTTCGCAAGGGCCGTCGCCGAACCCGGCGTGCCGCTCATCGATCGCCTTTCGCGTGCCGCATCGCAACGCCATTGTGCGGCAGCCGCGGGCCGGCCGGCTTACGGATGGCTTACACGACCGGCCCGGGAGGGACCGTCCCGGCCGGCGGCGTTGCCGCGAATCGTGCTCGCAAGGCCGGGGAAGGCTCTCCCCGTGCGCACGCAGGCCGGCGCCCGGGAGAAAACACGCCCGGCTCGCCGGCGACGCTCGCACGGGCCGATATACTGGTCCGCACGACAAGTCTGCATCGACTTGCGCGAACGCTCATGGCCACCCGTCACCCCCACGTGGGCAAGCCCGACCTGGTCTACCAGCTGACCGAAGGCCGGGGGCTGCTCGAGGCGGCCACGCTCCCGTGGCACCTGCCGCTGCTCGCGCGCACGCCGCGCGGCGACGGCCACCCGGTGCTGCTCTTCCCCGGCTTCATGGCCGACGAGGCGACGATGGTCGCGCTCAAGCTCTTCCTGCAGAGCCGCGGCTACGAGGTCCAGGCCTGGGGCTTCGGGCGCAACGTCGGCTTTCGCAGCCGCCACGCGAACGCGCTCGAGCAGAAGATCCGCTACATGCACTACAAGAGCGGGCGCAAGGTGAGCCTGGTCGGCTGGAGCCTGGGGGGCGTGTTCGCGATGTACGGCGCCCACGTGGCGCCCGAGTGCGTGCGCTGCGCGATCACGCTCGGCAGCCCGATCTCGGTCGATCCCGCGGGCAGCCAGTCGCCCGCGTTCGTGAAGGCGCTCTACCGCCTCGTCGCGCACCCGATGGGCGCCAGCGCGCAGCACACGGACCTGCACGCGCGCAGGATGCGGGGCCCGAAGGTGCTGCCGGTGCCGATCTCCTGCCTCTACTCGCTGACCGACGGCGTCGTGCCGCCGCAGGAGGCGACCGTCGATGGCGACCCGGCCTTCCACGAGAACATCCGCGTGCCGGGCAGCCACCTCGGCATGGGGTTCAACCCGCTCGTGCTCTGGATCGTCGCGGACCGCCTCGCGCAGCCCGAGGGAGCGTGGCGGCCGTTCGCGCCTTCGGGGCTGCTCGGACGGATCTACCGGCTGACGACGACGCCCCCGTTCTCTTCCTGGCGCCGGCAGCAGGCGCCCGACGCGAGCGAGCCAGCGCGAGATACTCTTGGAAGGAATCGCGCACGCATTGCGCGAAGACCTCGGGGTCGGGCATCTGCTCGCGGCACGACGTGGGCGACACGATGAGCTTGCCGTCGTAGCTCGTGACCGCGAAGACGAGGCCGAGGCCGTCGTCGATCGGCATGATCGCGGAGAAGTACGTCATCCGCGCGCCGTCGAGGTAGAGCGGAACCGAAGGGCCGGGAACGTTCGCGATCGCGCAGTTCGCGACCGGCGTGCGCCCGCCCGCGCCGAGCAGCGCGCGGCCGAGCATCTTGCCGGTGAGCGCGAGCGTGGCCGCCGGCGCGTGCGTGGCGATGTCGGTGAGCTCGTGGGCGCCGATCGCGCGCGACATCGGCTCCGAGGCCGCGGTCTGCGCCTTCACCTTCGCCAGCCGCTTGACGGGATCGGCGACGTCCACGCCGAGCATCACCTTCACCCACTCCACTTCGTGCCTGCCCGCCCCGTCGCGCACGTACACCGGCACCAGCGTCGACAGGTCTGCGTCGGGCAACTCGTCGTTGGCCATGAGGTAGCGGCGCAGCCCCCCCGCGCACACCGCGAGCACCGCGTCGTTCACCTTCGCGCCCTTCACGAGATCGCGGATCTCGCGGAACTCGTCGAGCAGGAAGCGCCGGGTCTCGAACACCCGGTACGGCGACACGACGGAGTTGAAGCGCGTGATCGCCACGCTGTCCTGCAGTCGCAGGATCTCGCCGGTCAGGTCCCGCGCCGCGGGGGCGAGGCGGCTCAGCACGTCCCGGATCGGCCGCGCGAGCTTGAGCGGCGAGCGGGCCGTGTTGAGCACGCCGCGAACGACGAGCTCGAGCGGGCCCGGCGGCGACTCCGGAAACCAGGGCTCGGGCGGCACGGGGACGGGCGGCCGCGGCGTGACGTCGTGCAGCAGCGTGATGATTTCGGTGCCATGCTCGACGTCGATGGCCGCGTGGTGCAGCTTCGTCAGCAGCGCGAAGCTGTTCTTCGGCAGGTCGAGCAGGCTGTCGAGTCCCTCGATGACGTAGATCTCCCACAGCGGCCGGTTGAGGTCGAGCGGGCGCGCGTGGATGCGCGAGGCCTGGATGCAGAACTGCCGCCAGTCGCCCGGCTTGGGCAGCGCGATGTTGCGCACGTGGTACTCGAGGTCGAAGCGCTCGTCCTCGACCCAGTACGGCTCGTCAATCCCTAAAGGCACGCTGCACAGCCTCTGCCGGAAAATCGGCGAGCGGTGCAGCCGGCTCTCGATGAGCGCGAGGAACCTCTTGAAGCGGAACCGGCCGCCGGGCGCCGTCGAAGGGTCGTAGATCTGGATGAGGCTGACGTTCGAGTCGGCGTGGGCGCTTCCCGTGTCGAGGAAGCGCGCTTCGTTCGGGCTGAGCTGGCGCATGGTGTCGGCGATCATGCCACAACCGGCTGCGGCGCAAGGCGACGCGCGGACGTCGTGGCAACGGCGCGCAGCGCGTGCCAAGATGCCGCATGGACACGCGTTTGGAAGTCGTCGTCTTCGGCGCCACCGGCTTCACCGGTCGGCTGGTGGCGGAGTACCTGCAATCGTCATGCGCTGCCGGCCGACCCGTGGCGTGGGGGATGTCCGGCCGCGACCTCGCGAAGCTCGCCCAGGTGCGCGACCAGGTCGGCGCGCCTTCGTCGCTGCCGCTGATCCGCGCCGACGCCTCGGACACCGCCGCACTGGCAGCGCTGGCTGCGCAGGCACGCGTGGTGATCAGCACGGTCGGGCCGTACCAGCTACACGGCGAGCCGCTGGTGCGCGCCTGCGCCGCGGGCGGCACCGACTACGTCGACCTGTGCGGCGAGCCGGCGTGGATGGCAAAGATGATCCGCGCGCAGGATGCGCCCGCGCGCGCCAGCGGCGCGCGCATCGTGTTCTCCTGCGGCTTCGACTCGATTCCCTTCGACCTCGGCGTGCTGTTCCTGCAGGAGGAGGCGCGGCGGCGCTTCGGCGCGCCGCTTGCGCGCGTGCGCGGCCGCGTGCGCGCGATGAAGGGGTCGTTCTCAGGCGGCACCGTGGCGAGCGCGCTTGCTACCGCGGCGGCGGTGCGCCGCGACCCCGAGGCGGCGCGCGCGATGGCCGACCCGTTCGCGTTGACACCCGGCTTCCGCGGCCCGCGGCAGCCGTGGAGCGGCACCGCCGAGTACGACGAGGCGGCGAAGTCGTGGACCGCGCCGTTCATGATGGCCACGATCAACACGAAGAACGTGCACCGCACCAACGCCCTGCTGGGTCACCCGTGGGGCGAGGACTTCGTCTACGACGAGCGCGTGGCCACGGGCGACGGGGAGCGCGGTGCGAGCCGGGCGCGCAAGCTCGCGCGCGTGGATCGACTGCTGGGAACGTTGCTGGGCTTCGGCCCGACGCGCGTGCTGCTGCGCCGCTTCGCGCTGCCCAAGCCCGGCGAGGGGCCGGACCGCGAAACGCGCGAGCGCGGTCGCTACGCGATCGAGTTCATCGGCGACACCGCGCAGGGCAAGCGCCTGCGCGCGACGGTCACCGGCGACCGCGATCCCGGCTACGGCTCGACGAGCAAGATCATCGCCGAGGCCGCGCTGTGCCTCACGCGCGACGTCGACCGGCGGACGACGCGCGGCGGCGTGTGGACGCCGGGGGCGGCGATGGGCATGACGCTCGTGCGTCGGTTGCAGGAGCGCGCAGGGGTCGCGTTCGCCATCGAAAAGTGAATCGCGGCGGAGGCGGCCAGCCGATCCGCCGTTGTGCACGGAGGGCGCGGACGAAAAAGCGGCCTGCATTGCTGCAGGCCGCCGGCTTGATTGGTTGCGGGGGAAGGATTTGAACCTTCGACCTTCGGGTTATGAGCCCGACGAGCTGCCAGACTGCTCCACCCCGCGACAGGACTGTAAGTATAGCCCGCCGCGCCGCTGCAGGTCAAACGGCGCTTGACGGCCCTCTACGCCGCGGCTGCCGCGGGGAACGCCACGACGTGGTCGATGGCGAGCCGGATGCCGATGCGCTCGCCGATCGCGTGGTCGTGGTGCGAAGGCACGAGGGAGAGCACGCGCGTCCCGGAGACGAGCCCCAGCGTGTAGACGAAGTCCGCGCCGCGAAACGCCTTGCCCAGCACCTCGGCCTGCCAGGGGCTCGCGTCGTCGTGCACGATGTCGTCGGGACGCAGCAGCAGGTCCACGCTCGCGCCCTCCTCCATCGACGCCGGGTTGTCGGTGGCGAGCTCGCCCAGTTCGGTCACGACACGCCCGCGGCCGATCGCGACGCCGCGCAGGAACACGCCCTGCCCGACGAAGTCGGCGACGAAGCGCGTGCGCGGCTGGTGGTAGAGGTCGTAGGCGCTGTCCCACTGCTCGATCGCGCCGCGGTGCATCACGCCGATCTCGTCGGCCAGCGCGAACGCCTCGTGCTGGTCGTGCGTGACGAGGATCGCCGTCGTGCCCGAAGCCTTGAGGATCTCGCGCACGTCGACCGACAGCCTTGCGCGCAGGTCGACGTCGAGGTTGGAGAACGGCTCGTCGAGCAGCAGCAGGCCCGGCTGCGGCGCGAGCGCGCGCGCGAGCGCGACGCGCTGCTGCTGGCCGCCCGAGAGCTCGTGCGGGTACGCGTGCGCCGCCTGCGAGAGCCCGACGAGCTCGAGCATCGCGTCGACGCGCTTGCCGGCCTCGTCGGGCGCGGCCCTGCGGAGGCCGAACGCCACGTTGCGCGCGACCGTGAGGTGCGGGAACAGCGCGTAGTCCTGGAACACCATGCCCACGCCGCGCGCCTCAGGCGCCACGCGCACGTCGGTGCTCGACACGACGCGCCCGCCGATGGCGATCGAGCCGCCCTGCACCGGCTCGAAGCCCGCGAGGCAGCGCAGCACCGTCGTCTTGCCGCAGCCCGACGGACCGAGCAGGCAGCCGATCACGCCCGGCGCGAGCGAGAAGCTCATCCCGCGCACGACCGGCGTCGCGCCGTAGGCGTGCGTGAGGTCGCGGACGTCGACGGAGGCGGCCATCGCGTCGCAGTTTAGCCGGGACCGCCAGTCATCCGCGATCCCGGCCGCCGAGGGCCGCGCGGGCGCCGCCCGTGTGCCGCAGCCGTTCGAGCTGGCCGGCGATCGCCTCGCCGACGTGCATCGTCGGGGGGTGACCCTGCGCCGCCAGGCGGCGGGTCGCCAAAGCGAACGCCGACGGCAGCGTGGTCGCCGCGGTCAGCGCCCCGCCGAAGAGCGCCTCGTGGAACCCGGGCGGCTCGCCGTTCGCGTCGCAGCCGCCCCCGGCCGCCATCACCAGCGTCTCCGCGTCGGCGAGCGCGTCGACGAACGACTGCGGCGCGCAGGTCGCGACGACGATCACGCTCCAGCGGATACCCGCCTGTGCGAGCAACGACGCGAGCCCCGGGCCGGAGAGCTGCACCAGGCCCAGCGGCGGCAGGTCGACGGTCATCGACCCGTCCGCATTGCTGCGGCCGGCGAGGTAGAGCATCACGACGTCCTCTTCGGGATCGCCTGCCGCGGCGATCTCCTCGAGCGCCTCGCGCAGGTGCGTCACGCTGGCGATCGGCACCTCGGTCAGGCTGGCGAAGTCGTTCACGTAGACGAGCGACCGGCCCTCGGTGCCCCAGTGCTCGTCCATCGCGTCGCGGGCGGCCTCGACGCGCTCGCGCCAGGCGCCGGCGCCGCTGTCGGGGGCGAACGCGACGAAGTAGAGGTCCGTCGCGCCGCGCGCGTGGTCGCTAAGGCCGGCGAGCGCGTCGTCCTGCAGCTCGCGCTGCAGCGACAGCACCGGTTCCGCGGCGGGATTGGCCGGGTCGAAGGACGCGGGTCCCGACGCCGACCACCATGCGGCGTCGGGCAGCGCTCCGGGAGGCACGAGCAGCGGCGCCGCGAGGAGGGCGCATCCGGCGACGGCCCTGAGCCAGCGCTTCGCGTGCGGCTCGAGCGCGACGTAGGCGCTGCGCCCGAGCACCAGGACGTACCACGCGAGCAGCGCCCAGCGCACCGCCTCGACGACCCACGCCGGCCGCTCGGGATCCCCTTCCAGCGCGGGCGGGAGGACCGCGCACAGTTGCGTCAGCGGCAGCGCCGCCAGCACGACGACCGGCAGCGCGACGACGAGCGTCGCCTCGCCGAACGCCCACGCGAGCAGCGCCGCGATCAGCACCAGCAGCGCGATGCCCGTCAGCTCGCTGCCGAACGCCGCCACGTCGAGCGACACGTCGGGGCCGAGGCGCAGCCAGTCGGTGCCGACGTCGATCAGCGCCGAGAGGACGGCCAGCAGCAGCAGCTGCGCGGCGTCGATGCGAAACGAGGTGCGCGCGACGGGCAGCAGGAGTGCCGTGCGCGCTCCTGCCAAGAGGTTGGCGGCGAGGCCGCGCAGCGCGGCGTCCATCGCTGTTCAGGCCGCGGCGTGCGCGGCGACGTAGGCCTTGACGCGCTCGACGTCGGGCGGCAGCACCTCGCAGCGCTGCGGCCGCTCCTCGAGCCCCACGAAGGCCGCCGGGCGCTCGGGATCGCGCCCGATCGCCTCGCGGATCGTCGCGGCGAACTTGGCCGGCAGCGCCGTTTCCACGCACACCAGCGGCACGCCGGGCAGGGCCTGTTCCCGGCCGACCTTCACGCCGTCGGCGGTGTGCGGGTCGATGACCACGCCGTAGCGCTCGTGCAGCTCGCGGATCGTCGCCACGCGCTCGGCGTGTGTGCTGCGCCCGGAGACGATGCCCGCCTGCTGCACCTTCGGCCACCACGGCGTCGCCGCGAAGTCGATCTCGCCGTCGCGCGCGAGCGAGTCCCACAGCGACCTGAACGCCCGCGCGTCGCGGCCGACCACGTCGAAGACGAAGCGCTCGAAGTTCGACGCCTTGCTGATGTCCATCGACGGCGACGACGTCGCCCTGGTCTCCGCGGTCGAGCGCGGACGGTAGCGGCCGGTGCGGAAGAATTCGTCGAGCACGTCGTTCTCGTTCGTGGCCAGCACCAGCCGCGCGATCGGCAGCCCCATCGCTCGCGCGACGTGCGCGGCGAGGATGTTGCCGAAGTTGCCCGACGGCACCGCGAACTGCACCGCCTCGCCGGCGTGCGAGGTGGCAGCAAAGCAGCCCTTGAAGTAGTAGACCACCTGCGCCGCCACGCGCGCCCAGTTGATCGAGTTGACCGCGCCGATGCGGTAGCGGCGCTTGAACTCCGCGTCGCCCGACACCGCCTTGACGATGTCCTGGCAGTCGTCGAACGAGCCCTCGATCGCGAGATTGTGGATCGCCGGGTCGAGCAGCGAGTACATCTGCGCCTGCTGGAACGGGCTCATGCGCCCGTGCGGCGAGAGCATGAACACGCGCACGCCGCGCCGGCCCAGCAACGCGTGCTCGGCCGACGACCCCGTGTCGCCCGAGGTCGCGCCGAGGATGTTGAGCGTGCTCTGCGTCTGGCCGAGCACGTGCTCGAACAGGCGCCCGAGCAACTGCAGCGCGATGTCCTTGAACGCGAGCGTGGGGCCGTTGCTCGCGTGCAGCAGGTGCAGCCCCGGCGCGAGCGTCGACAGCGGCACGATCTCGTCGCTGCCGAACGCCGCCTTCGTGTACGTGGCGTCGATCAGCCGCTTGAGGTCCACGGCCGGGATGTCGTCGAAGAAGCGCGACAGCACCGCCAGCGCGAGGCCGCGGTAGTCGAGCCCGCGCATCGCGTCGAGCTCCGCCGCGGAGAAGCGGGGATACGATTCCGGCACCGCGAGGCCGCCGTCGAGCGCGAGACCCTCGAGCAGGATGGCGCGAAACGGCTGCGGGTTCGCGGCCCAGGCGCCGCGCGTGGAAACATACCTCACGCGAGCGCCTCGAGGCGGATGCGCGTCACCTGTCCCGCGACCGTGGGCAGCGCCTCGATGGCGCGGATCGCCTCGACGACGCGGCCTTCGACGCACAGGTGCGTGAGCAGGATGATGTCGGTCTGCGCCTCGCCTTCCGACGGCTCCTTCTGGATCATCGCGTCGATCGAGATGCCGCGGTCGGCGAGGATGCGCGCGATGTCGGCGAGCACGCCCGGCTGGTCCTCGACGCGCATGCGCAGGTAGTAGCTGGTCGCGACCTCCGCCATCGGCAGGAACGGCAGGTCCGAGAGCCGGTCGGCGCGGAACGCGAGGTGAGGCACGCGGTGCTCGGGGTCGGCGGTGTGCATGCGCGTCACGTCGACGAGGTCGGCGATCACGGCGCTTGCGGTCGGCTCGGCGCCCGCGCCCTGCCCGTAGTACAGCGTGGCGCCGACGGCGTCGCCCTTCACGAGCACGGCGTTCATCGCGCCCTCGACGTTGGCGATCAGGCGCTTCGCCGGGATGAGCGTGGGGTGCACGCGCAGCTCGATGCCGTCGCGGGCGCGCCGGGCGAGGCCGATCAGCTTGATGCGGTAGCCCAGCTCCTCGGCGTAGCGGATGTCCTCGCGCGTGAGCTTCGTGATGCCTTCGGCGTAGGCCTTCTCGAACTGCATCGGCACGCCGAAAGCGATGGAGGCCATGATCGCCAGCTTGTGCGCGGCGTCGATGCCCTCGACGTCGAACGTCGGGTCGGCTTCCGCATAGCCCAGCGCCTGCGCCTCGCGCAGCACGGTCTCGAACGAGGCGCCGCGCGAGCGCATCTCCGAGAGGATGAAGTTCGACGTCCCGTTGATGATGCCGGCGATCCACTCGATGCGGTTCGCCGTCAGGCCCTCGCGCAGCGCCTTGATGATCGGGATGCCGCCGGCAACCGCGGCCTCGAAGCCCACCATCACGCCCTTCGCGTGCGCGGCGGCGAAGATCTCGGTGCCGTGCTGCGCGAGGAGCGCCTTGTTGGCGGTGACGACGTGCTTGCCGTGCTCGATCGCGTCGAGCACCAGCTGCCGCGCCGGATCGACGCCGCCGATCAGCTCGCACACGATGTCGACGTCCGGGTGGCGCACGACCAGGGCCGGGTCGTTGGCGAGGTTGACGCCGGCCACGCCGCGGGTCGCCTCGCGGGCGCGGTCGAGCGTGCGCGTGGCGATCCAGTTGATCTCGATCGGGCGCCCGGCGCGGCGGAGGATCTCCTCCTGGTTGCGGCGCAGGACGTCCCAGGTGCCGCGGCCGACGGTGCCGAAGCCGAGCAGGCCGACGTGGATGGCCTTCACGCTCGCTTTCCCTCTCTCCCCGGGAGAGGGATCAGGGGTGAGGGGACGCGCGGCATCGTGATCAGCCCCGCCGCCGCCGGTACGCGTCGAGGAAGCGCGCAATGCGCGCGATGGCCTCCGTCAGGTCGTCGCTGTTGGGCAGGAAGACGATGCGGAAGTGGTCGGTGTGCGGCCAGTTGAAGCCGCTGCCCTGCACGACGAGCACCTTCTCGGTCTCGAGCAGGTCGAGCACGAACTGCTGGTCATCCTCGATCGGGTACATCTTCGGGTCGAGGCGCGGAAAGAGGTAGAGCGCAGCCTTCGGCTTGACGCAGGTCACGCCGGGGATCGCGGTGATCAGGCCGTAGGCGAGGTCGCGCTGGCGCGCGAGGCGGCCGGTCGGGGCCACGAGGTCGTCGATGCTCTGGTAGCCGCCGAGCGCGGTCTGGATCGCGAACTGCCCGGGCACGTTGGCGCACAGGCGCATCGAGGCGAGGATGTTCAGCCCCTCGATGTAGTCGCGCGCGTTGCGCTTCGCCCCGGAGAGCACCATCCAGCCGCTGCGGTAGCCGCAGGCGCGGTAGTTCTTCGACAGGCCGTTGAACGTCACGAACAGCAGGTCGTCGGCGAGCGAGGCGACCGACGTGTGCGTGTTGCCGTCGTAGAGCGTCTTGTCGTAGATCTCGTCGGCGAACACGATCAGCTGGTGCTGCCGCGCGATGCCGACGATCTCGCGCAGCAGGTCGGTGGGGTACAGCGCGCCGGTCGGGTTGTTCGGGTTGATCAGCACGATGCCGCGCGTGCGCGGCGTGATCTTGCTGCGGATGTCGACGAGGTCCGGCAGCCACCCGGCGCCCTCGTCGCACAGGTAGTGCACGGCGCGGCCGCCGGCGAGGCTCACGGCGGCGGTCCACAGCGGGTAGTCGGGCGCCGGCACGAGGATCTCGTCGCCGTCCTCGAGCAGGCCCTGCATCGACATCACGATCAGCTCGGAGACGCCGTTGCCCACGAAGACGTCGTCGAGCTCGACCCCGGCGATGCCCTTCTGCTGCGTGTACTGCATGATCGCCTTGCGCGCGGCGAACAGCCCGAGCGAGTCGGAGTACCCCGAGGCCTGCGGCAGGTTCACGATCACGTCGTGGCGGACCTCGTCGGGCGTGTCGAAGCCGAACGGCGCGAGGTTGCCGATGTTGAGCTTGATGATCCGGTGCCCCTCCTCCTCCATCACCCTGGCGCGGGCGAGCACCGGCCCGCGGATGTCGTAGCAGACGTTGGCGAGCTTGGTGGACTTGCGAACGGGGGAAGGCGAGGACATGTCGGCGCTTTCGGGCGCAGGCGCGGGAGCCGGCCCGGCAACCCCGGCAGCCGGAGCGTCGGCCGCGGCGGGCAAAGGTAGAATCCTATGCGAAAACCATGACTTGCTGCAACGCAACAATCGGCTTGGGCGAACCGCCTGTCGCTTTCCCGATGCGACTTGGCGTGCGTCGATGAAGTTCCACCTCTCGATCGGCGAGGGCCATCGCGTCACGGCAACCGGCCCGGGCTGGGTTCGCGTGAACGAGGCGGAGCATCGCGCGAGTTTCCTGCTCGCGCCCGATGCCATCGTCACGCCGTGGGCCGCCGGCGGCTTCGAGGGGCTCACCGCTGCCGAATTCGAGGCCATCGCTGCGCTGAACCCCGAAATCGTGCTGCTCGGCACCGGCGCGCGATTGCGCTTCCCACATCCCCGCCTCTACGCCCCCCTCACCGGCGCTCGCGTCGGCGTCGAGGTCATGGACACGGGAGCCGCTGCGCGCACCTACAACATCGTCGCTGCCGAGGGGCGGCGCGTCGTTGCCGCGCTGCTGCTGCCCTGAAATGAGGGTCCGAAATGAGGGTCGGGCTCGACTTTCCCCGCACTGCCGGTCGCGAGGCGCGGATTTGCAACGGATAGTCGAGCCTGGCCCTGCTTTCCGGTTGCTCTCCGGAAAGTCGAGTCTGACCCTACTTTCCGGCTAGCACTGGATGGTCTGCCGGCAGTAGGCGGCAAGTTCGCGAACCTCGCTGCGCTCGCCGACGGGCTGCCGCGCCTTGCCCTGGTACTCGAAGCCGAGCTTGACCGCGTACTTCTCGAAGAACGCCTCGAACTGCTCGGGGCCGACGGTGCCCACGGCGGCGAGCTCGTCGGTCGCCGCGTCGTGCTCGAGCAGCACCGCGGCGAGCGGCTGCGGCGCCGGGCCCGACACCACGCGGGCGCCCTGTGCCGGATCGTAGACACTGTGGTCGGCGCAGCAGTGGATCACCGCGCCGGACGACGTCGACGAGCGGTCCTTCTGGTAGCGGATGAACGAGACCTCGCGCGTCGGGTAGGCGAGCCGGTGCGCGCAGATCGCCGAGAACGCGACGACGTCCCGCTCCTTCCCGACGCCGCCGGTCCACGCGTACGCGGCGCCGTCCTCGCGCTTGAGCGTGGACGGGGCGACCACCGGGCGGCGCAGCTTGAGCAGGAAGCACGGCGTCGAGACGTAGGGATAGTGGAAGACGAAGTTCGTCTCCGCCGCGAGCTCGCGCGCGCGCAGCGGCCGCCCGCGCGCGTCGACGAGCCGCGCGCGCTCGTAGCGCTTCGGCGACGCCTGCGCCCACGCCTCCTCCATCGCGGAGAGCGCCGCCGCGCCGCCGAGCGCGGCGCAGGAACCGAGGAACTCGCGGCGCTTCACGCCCCGACGAACACCCGCACGTGCTCCGCGGCCGAGCGGCCCAGCGCCGAGAGCGAGTAGCCGCCTTCGAGGGTGGAGACCACGCGTCCCTGGCAGTGGCGGGCGGCCACGCCGGCCAGCTCGCGGGTCACCCACGCGTAGTCCTCGTCGACGAGCTTCAGCTCCGCGAGCGGGTCCTCGCGGTGCGCGTCGAAGCCCGCGCTGATGAACAGGAGCTGCGGCCGGTGCGCGTCGAGCGCCGGCAGCCACTGCTCGGTCACCGCGCGGCGGAACGCCTCGCTGCCGCTGCCGGGCGACAGCGGCACGTTGATCATGTTCGGGCCCAGCGGCTTCGTGCCGGAATACGGATACAGCGGGTGCTGGAACGTCGACGCCATCAGCACGCGGGCGTCGCCGGCGAAGATGTCCTCGGTGCCGTTGCCGTGGTGCACGTCGAAGTCGACGATCGCCACGCGCTCGAGGCCGTGCGCCTCCAGCGCGTGCGCCGCGCCGACCGCGACGTTGTTGAAGAGGCAGAAGCCCATCGCGCGGCGCCGCTCGGCGTGGTGCCCGGGCGGCCGCACGGCGCAGAACGCCGACGTGCACTCGCCGGAGAGCACGAGGTCGACGGCCATCACGGCCGCGCCCGCCGCGTGCCTCGCCGCGGTGAGCGAGTGCGGGCACAGCGCCGTGTCCGGATCGACGAAGTGCAGGCCGTGGTCGGGCGAGGCCGCCTCGATCTCGTCGATGTACGCGTCGCCGTGCACCCTCGCGAGCTGCTCGCGCGTGGCGGCGGGCGCGGTGTAGTGGAGCAGGTAGGCGTCGATCCCGGAGGCGATCAGCCGGTCGCCGATGGCCGCCAGCCGGCCCGGGCACTCCGGATGGTACGGCCCCATGTCGTGCAGCAGGAACGACGGGTGCGAGATGTAGGCGGTGGGCACGGCCGGAGGCGCGGTCTGCGGGTGAAGGGAGCCTGCGAGCGCCTGCCCCCGATCGCCCGGAAGCCTCGGCGCCGCCGGGAAACCCGGCCTTCCGAAACCCCGCAGCGCCCCGGCAGCCGCCGGACGGAGTGTAACCCGCGCCCGCCGGTGCTGACGAGCCGCCCACCGGCCGCTACATTCGGCCTGCAAGGAAACGCTCTCGCGCGATGACCCTCCGCCCCGCCTCCCAGAACGTCCCCACCGCCGCGAAGCTCGCTGCCGTCCACCAGCAGCTCGCCGCCATCGTCGTGGGGAAGGAAGCGCCGCTCAAGCTGGCGCTCGCGTGCCTCCTCGCCCGCGGCCACCTGCTGATCGAGGACATCCCCGGTGTGGGCAAGTCGACGCTCGCCCACGCGCTGGCGGCAACCCTCGGCCTGCGCTACTCGCGCATCCAGTTCACCAGCGACCTGCTGCCCGCCGACGTGCTCGGCGTGTCGGTGTTCGACGAGCGCGCGCAGGCGTTCCGCTTCCACCCCGGCCCGGTGTTCAACTCGGTCGTGCTCGCCGACGAGATCAACCGCGCGCCGCCGAAGACGCAGAGCGCGCTGCTCGAGGCGATGGAAGAGCGCCAGGTGTCGCTCGACGGCCAGACGCGCAAGCTGCCCGAGCCGTTCTTCGTCATCGCCACGCAGAATCCCACCGAGCAGATCGGCGCGTACCCGCTGCCCGAGTCGCAGCTCGACCGCTTCCTCATGGCCATCGAGATCGGCTATCCCGATCCCGGCGCCGAGCGCGAGCTGCTCTCCGGAGGCGACCGGCGCGCGAAGATCGCGGAGATGCCCGCGCTCGCCGACCCGCCCACGCTCGCCGAGTGGCAGCGCGAGGCGGGCAGCGTCCACGTCGCGCCCGCGCTGCTCGACTACGTGCAGGCGCTCCTCGCGGCCAGTCGCGGCGCGGGCGGCGCCGACGCCGGCGCGCGCCGCGGGCTGTCGCCTCGTGCCGGCCTGATGCTGCTCGCTGCCGCGCGCGCGCACGCGCTCGTCGCCGCGCGGCCGATGGTGCTGCCCGAGGACGTGCAGGCGGTGTTCCCGGCCGTCGCAGGCCACCGGCTCGCCGGCGGCGCGCGGGCCGGCGCGTTGCAGGCGCAGGCGCTGGTCCGCGCGGTCCCGCTGCCCTGATTCCGCCGGCGATGGCGGTCGTTTCGCAAGGCCTGCCCGCGACAGGGGGGCCCATCGCGCGCTGGCGCGAGCGCGTCTTCCGCAGCGCGCCCGCCGACCGCGGCGAGGTCGTGCTGCGCCACTCGCGGATCTACATCCTGCCCACGCGCCGCGGCCTCGCGTTCATCGCGACGATCGCGACGATGATCGTCACCTCGCTCAACTACGGCCTCGCGCTCGGCTTTCTCGTCGCGTTCGCGCTCGCGGGACTGTGCGCCGCCGCGCTCCTGCACACGTTCCGCAACCTCGCCGGCCTGCGCGTGCGCCCCGGCGCCGCGGGCGAGACGTTCGCCGGCGGCAGCATCCCGTTCACGTTGCACCTCGACGGCGACGGACGCGAGCGCTGCGGCATCGTGGTCGAGACACGCGACGGGACTCCCGCTCCTCTGGACGTCGCCGGCGACGCGAATGCCCAGGCCGTCGTCGAGGTCGCCGCGCCGCGCCGCGGACGCGTCGCGCTCGGCCGCGTGACGCTCTCGTCGGACTTTCCGCTCGGGCTGTGGCGCGGATGGGCCTACGTGCACTTTCCCGCCGAAGGACTCGCGTACCCGGCGCCGGAGGCCGGCGCGCCGCCCCTCCCGGCGCCGCAGGGCGTATCCGACGCGCCAGGCTCGCTGCGCCACGACGACGGCGACCTCGCCGGGTTGCGCGGCTACCAGCACGGCGACCCGCTGCAGCGCGTGGCGTGGAAGTCGGTCGCGCGCGGCGCGGGCTGGTACACGAAGGCGTTCGAGGGCGGCGGCGGCGACGCCGGCGAGGTCGTGCTCGACTTCGCCGCGCTGCCCGCCTCGCTCGACGCCGAGCGGAGGCTCGAGCGGCTGTGCGCCTGGGTGCTGGCCTGCGAGCGCGCCGCGCGCCCCTGCGCGGTCGTGCTGCCGCAGCGGCGCGTGGCGGCCGGCATGGGCCGCGAGCACCGGCGCGAAGCGCTGACCGCGCTCGCCTTGCACGGCCTGCCATGAAGTTGCCTCGCCTGCGCCGCAAGGGCCCGCCCGCCGCCCCGCTCACGTCGACGCAGAGCGGGTGGCTCGGCGCGGCGATCCTCGCCGCGCAGCTGCCGCAGGCGCTGCACGTGCCGATCTGGATCGCTGTGCTCGGCTGCGCGCTCGTCGCGCTGCGGCTGTGGCTTGCCTCCCGCGACCGCGCGCGGCCGGGGGCGTCCGTCGCGCGCATACCGTCGTGGGCGCTCGTGATCTTCGCCGTCGCCATCGCCGCACTGTTGCGCGCGAGCTACGGCTACCTGCTCGGTCGCGATCCGTCGGTCGCGTTCCTGTACGTGCTGGTCGGCGTCAAGTTCCTCGAGTCGCGCACCGTGCGTGACGGCACGCTGCTGGTGTGCCTCGCCGCGTTCCTGGCCATCACGCCGTTCCTGTTCGGGCAGTCGCCCCTGGCCGCCGCCGCGGCGCTGCCGGCGTTGCTGCTGCTCGGCGCGACGCTTGCCGCGCTGGCCGCACGGACGCCTCTCGCGGTGGCGGCCGCCGCACCGCGGCGTGCCGTCGCGCAGGCCGGCGCGATGATGCTGCAGGGCCTGCCGATCGCACTGCTGCTGTTCGTCCTGTTCCCGCGCATCGCCGGCCCCCTGTGGGGCGTGCCGCAGGGCGCGCGCGCGACCACCGGTCTCTCCGACACGATGTCGCCGGGCATGATCGCCGAGCTGACGCAGGAGGACTCGGTTGCGTTGCGCGCAGACTTCGCCGGCGCGCCGCCGCCGCCGGCGCAGCGCTACTGGCGGGGCCCTGTGATGTCGCGCTTCGACGGCCGCACGTGGTCGGCTTCGTTCGTGCGGCCCGACGGGGGCCTGCCCACCGCGGGCGTGCGCAGCGTCGAGTACACGATCACCCTCGAGCCCAACGATCGGCCGTGGCTGTTCGCCCTCGAGCTGCCCTCCGCGCTGCCGGAGATGTCGACCGACACGTCCCCGGGGGACGTCGTCGTCTCGCGCGACCGCCAGCTGGTGGCCCGCCGGCCCGTCGGGCAGGTGCTGCGCTACCGCCAGCGCTCGCAGCTCGCCGACAGTCATCCCGCATTGCCGCGCGACGCGATGGAGAACCTGCGCCTGCCGCCGGAGGCGAACCCGCGCACGCGCGCGCTGGCGGCGCAACTGCGCGAGCGCCACGCCGACGACGCCGCGTACGTCGAGGCCGTGCTCGCGCACTTCCGCGACAATCCTTTCACCTACACGCTCGCGCCGGGAACGATCCACGCGCGCGACCCGGTCGACGGCTTCCTGTTCGAGTCGCGGCGCGGCTTCTGCGAGCACTATGCGAGCGCGTTCGCGGTACTGCTGCGCGCGGCCGGCATCCCGGCACGCGTGGTGACCGGCTACCAGGGCGGCGAGTTCAACCGCCGCGGCAACTACCTGATCGTGCGCCAGTCGGATGCGCACGCGTGGGTCGAGGCGATCGTCGACGGGCAGTGGCGGCGCTTCGATCCCACCGGCGCGGTGTCGCCGCTGCGCATCGAGTCCGGCATCTCGGGTGCGCTACCCGACGCGCTCGAGTTGCCGCTGTTCGCGCGGCTCGACGCGGGCTTCCTCAAGGACGCGCAGCTCCTCTTCGACGCGCTGAACCACGCGTGGCGGCGCAACGTCGTCGGCTTCGACGCCACCCGCCAGCGCGACGTATGGCGTTGGCTCCGCCTCGACCCTGCGCTGCCGGGCCAGGCGGTCGGCGCCATCGCCATCGCCGGCGCCGCGTGGATGGGCGTGGTGCTCGGCTGGCTGGCGTGGCGGCGCGGGCGCCGCGAGCGAAGCGCGGTGCTGTGGTCCGAGGTCTGCGCGAGGCTCGCGCGCGCCGGCCTGCCGCGCGAGGCGCACGAAGGCCCGCTCGCCTACACCACGCGCGCGAGCCGCCGCTGGCCCGACTACGCGATCGCCTTCGGCGCCATCGGCGAGGCCTACGCGCGGCTGCGCTACGCCAGCGTGCCGGCGCGCGAGCGCGAAGCGCTGCTCGCGACGCTCAAACGCGCAGTGGAAGTGCTGCCGGCGCCGGTCGCGCTGCGCGGCGGCGCGTAGGCCTCACGCCGGCGGGAGGTACTTCAGCGGATCCATCGGCTTGCCGAGCCGGCGGATCTCGAAGTGCAGCTTGACCTGGTCGGCGTCGGTGTTGCCCATCTCGGCGATCTTCTGGCCGCGCGCGACCTGCTGGCCTTCCTTGACGAGGATCTCGCGGTTGTGCGCGTAGGCGGTGAGGAACTTGTCGTTGTGCTTGACGATGACGAGCTTGCCGTAGCCGCGCAGGCCGGTGCCGGCGTACACGACGCGCCCGGCGGCGCTCGCGACCACCGGCTGCCCGGCCGTGCCGGCGATGTCGATGCCCTTGAGGTTCGCGTTGTCGGAGAAGCCGGTGACGATCTTCCCTTTCGCCGGCCAGATCCAATCGAGGCTCTCGTCGTCGGCGGCGATCGCCGAGGGGGGAGCGACGGCAGGGGCAGGCGGCGCGGGCGGCGGCACGGATGCGGCAGCACTCGCGATCGGGGCCGCGGGCGGCGGCGCAGGCTGCACCGCGCGCGCGGGTGGCGGCGCTTCGCCGGCCTTCGCCATCTCGCGCGCGAGCGCCTCGGAATACGGCTCCTTCACCGCCTTCGGCGAAACCTTGAGCGACTCGGTGTTGCGCGTGGCGCCGGAAGCCGGCGCGGGTGCCGGCGCGGCACCCGGTCGCGACTCGACGACCGCGGGCGCCGCGCGCAACGGGGCGGTCACCACACCCGTCGCAGGATCGGTCGTTCCGGCGCCAGGCGACCCCGGCTCGCCGGGGGGCGCGAGCCGCAGCACCTGGCCGACGAAGATGCGGTTGGGATTCTCGATCGCGTTCCACACCGCGAGCTCGCGGTAGTCGAGGCCGTGCTCGAGCGCGATCCCGGCGAGCGTGTCGCCGCGCTTCACCGTGTACGCCGCGGCGCGCTCGGGCTCGGTCGCGCGCGGGGCGGCAGGTCCCGGGGCGGCCTGCGCCGTCGCGGGCGCCGGCGCGCGCGCGGCGGGTGGGCGCCGATCCTCCACCGGCGCGGCCTGGCGAGTGGCGCAGGCGGCCAGCGCGAGCGCGCACGCGATCAGCGTGCCGCGCCGGAGAACCGTGGTGGCGATGCGCAAGTCGTTCATGCTGGCGAGCCGCTCGCCCGCCACGACGTCACACGCGACCGGGGAGCAGCGGCACGAATCTTACCGCATCGAGCGTCTGCTCCTTGAGCCCTTTAGTCGTCGGTTCGATGACGGTGAGCCGCTGCACGCCGCTCTCGGTCGGGCTCGCCAGCGGCAGGATCATGCGCCCGCCGGGCTTGAGGTACTTGAGCAGCGACTGCGGAACGTGCGTGGCCGCCGCCGTGACGACGATCGCGTCGACGGCGAGATCCTCGCCGAGGTCGGCGCTGCCGTCGCCGTGCTTGAGGCGCACGTTGGCCACCTTGAGGCGCTGCAGGTTGCGCCGCGCCTTCGCCACCAGCGCGCCGATGCGCTCCACCGTGTAGACGGTCTTCGCGAGCTGCGCGAGCACCGCCGTCTGGTAGCCGCAGCCGGTTCCGATCTCGAGGACGCCGTCGAGCTCGCGGCCGTTGCGCGCCAGCTCGCTCATCCGCGCGACGACCCAGGGCTGCGAGATCGTCTGCCCGCTGCCGATCGGCAGCGGCGTGTCCTCGTAGGCGCGGATCGCCAGCGCCTCGTCGACGAAGATGTGCCGCGGCACCGCGTTCATCGCGGCGAGCACCACCTCGTCGCGGATGCCCTGCTCGCGCAGGCGCTCGATCATGCGCACGCGCGTGCGCGTCGACGTCATGCCCATGCCATCCAGCGGATGGCTCACCGCGCTTCCCCGGCCGTCGCACGCCTCAACGCGAGAGCCACGACGAGACCTCGGGCAGCTGCTCGTGGTGCGTGAGGTCGATCTGCAGCGGCGTGACCGACACGTAGCCCTGCTCGGTGGCGTGGAAATCCGTGCCCTCGCCCGCGTCGGCCGCCGGGCCGGCCGGGCCGACCCAATAGACCGTCTCGCCGCGCGGGTTCTTCGTCGGAATCACGTCCTCGGCCTTGTGGCGCCGGCCCAGCCGCGTGATGCGCGTGCCGCGCAACTGCGCGCGGGCCACGTCGGGCACGTTGACGTTGAGCAGCCAGCGACCTGCCGGGGCGCGCGCGTGGCGCTCGAGGAGGTCGAGCGCGACCGCCGCCGCGGTCTCGAAGTGGCGGCCGTGCTTCGAGGTGAGCGAGACCGCGATCGCCGGAATCCCGAGCAGGTAGCCCTCGGTGGCCGCCGCGACGGTGCCCGAGTAGATCGTGTCGTCGCCCATGTTGGCGCCGAGGTTGATGCCCGACACCACGACGTCGGGCAGCCAGTCGAGCAGTCCGGTCACCGCGAGGTGCACGCAGTCGGTGGGCGTGCCGTTGACGAACATGAAGCCGTTGGGCGCCTTGCGCACCATCAGCGGACGGTCGAGCGTCAGCGAGTTCGACGCGCCGCTGCGGTCGCGCTCCGGCGCCACCACGGTCACCTCGAAGCGCTTCGCCAACGCTGCGGCGAGGTGCTCGATGCCCGGGGCGAAGTAGCCGTCGTCGTTGGAGATGAGGATGCGCATCGGGACTCGCACTCGCCGGCGGCGCGCCGTGCTGCGCACCGCGCGAGCGTCGCGCCGATTATAGCCCTCGACACGGCGCCGCCGAGGGTCGCGGCACGCCTATAATCGCCGCATGCGGGCTACTCCACCGCACCGCCCGGCGCTGCATCGGCGCCGCCTCACGTGCGCACGCGCGTCGGCGCGCTGACGGCAGCGGCGGTCGCGCTCGCGGCCATCGCCGCGCTGCCCATCGCCGCGGTCATCGCGCGCGGCGTCGCGCCGGGCGCCGGCGGCACGTGGTCGCACCTCGCCTCAACCGTCCTGCCGGACTACGCCGCGAACACGGCGTTCCTCGTCATGGCAGTGGGGCTGGGCGCCGGCATCGGCGGCACCGCCGCGGGCTGGCTGGTCGCGCAGCGCCGCTTCCCCGGCAGCCGCGCGTTCGAGTGGGCGCTGCTGCTGCCGCTCGCGATGCCGGCGTACGTGATGGCGTACGCGTACACCGACTTCCTGCAGTACGCGGGACCGGTGCAGACGGCACTGCGCGGAACCTTCGGCTGGTCGCGCGGCGACTACTGGTTTCCCGACGTGCGCACGGTCGGCGGCGCCGCGGTCATGTTCGTATTCACGCTGTACCCGTACGTCTACCTGCTCGCGCGCACGGCGTTCGTCGAGCGCTCGCCGGCGCTGGTCGAAGCCGCGCGCACGCTGGGCCTGAGCCGCAGGCAGGCCTTCCTGCGAGTCGAGCTGCCGCTCGCGCGACCCGCGATCGCCGGCGGCATCGCGCTCGCGCTCATGGAGACGCTCGCTGACTACGGCACCGTCGCGTACTTCGCCGTCGACACGTTCACCACCGGCATCTACCGCGCGTGGTTCTCGCTCGGCGACCACGCCGCCGCCGCGCAGCTCGCCGGCGCCCTGCTCGGCTTCGTCCTGCTGGCGCTGGCCCTGGAGCGCGTCTCGCGCCGCGCTTCGCGCACCGCGTCGAGCCCGCGCGGTCGCACGACGACGGACGCGCGGCCGCGGCTCTCGGGCTGGCGTGCCATCGCCGCCACGATCGGGTGCGCAATTCCCGTCGCCGTCGGGTTCGTCGTCCCGCTGCTGCTGTTGCTGCGGTTGATCGCTGCCGACCCCGAGGCGCTCGACCTCTCGCGCTTCGCCGCGTGGGCGTGGAACAGCGTGCGGGTGGCGGCGATTGCCGCCGTGCTCTGCGTCGCGCTGGCGATCCTCGTCGCCTACGCGGGACGGCTCGCTCCCGGCCCGGCCACGCGGGCGGCGAGCCGGCTGCTCGCGCTCGGCTACGCGGTGCCGGGCACGGTGCTCGCAGTCGGCGTGCTGCTGCCGGTCGGCGCGCTCGACCGCACGCTCGCGGAGGCCTGGCGCGCCTGGACGGGAGAAAGCCCGGGGCTGCTGCTCACCGGCACGGTGTTCGCGCTGGTCTACGCGTACCTCGTGCGCTACTTCGCGGTGGCGTGGAACGGGATCGAGCCCGGCTTCGCGCGCATCACCCCCGCCATGGACGCCGCCGCGCGCAGCCTGGGCGAGACGAGCGCCGGGACGCTGCTGCGCGTGCACGCGCCGCTGCTCGCGCGCAGCGGCTCCGCCGCCGCGCTGCTGGTGTTCGTCGACGTGATGAAGGAGCTGCCGGCCACGCTGCTGATGCGGCCCTTCAACTTCGACACGCTGGCCACGCAGGCCTACCAGTTCGCGCGCGACGAGCGCCTCGCCGAGGCGGCGCTGCCGTCGCTCGCGATCGTCGTCGTCGGGCTCGCGCCGATCGTCTTCCTCGCCCGTGCGTCGCTGCGCGCAGGCGCGAAGTCGGCGAAACCGGGGTCAGGCCCGCATTTCGCCCGAGGCGACGGCGAAGTCCGGGTCTGACCCCGATCGACTAGCGCCAACCGGCGCGGTCGACGACCTTCTGCGCGGTCGCGGCGTGACGGCCCAGCGCCGCGATGGGCAGCGGATCGGCGGCGAACGCGCCCATTGCGTCGAGCGCCGGGTTGCTCACCTTGGCCGTCCGCACGACCGGCCACTCGTTGTTGCCGTCGGCGAAGTAGCGCTGCGCCGAGTCGCTCGCGAGGTACTCGAGGAAGCGGACCGCGTTCTCGCGGTGCGGCGCGTACTTCAGCACCGCGCCGCCGGAGACGTTGAGGTGCGTGCCGTGCCCGGCGAGGCTCGGCCACGCGACGCCGGTCTTCGCGACCAGCTCGCGCTCGTCGGGCTTCTGCGAGCGCAGCAGGCGCGCGTAGTAGTAGGTGTTCGTGATGGCCACGGCGCACTCGCCCGCGGCCACCGCCTTGATCTGGTCGGTGTCGCCGCCCTGCGGCTTGCGCGCGAGGTTCGCCACCACGCCCTTCGCCCACGCCTCCGCCTTCGCCTCGCCCTCGTGCGCGATCGTGGCGGCGACCAGCGACAGGTTGTAGGGATGGCTGCCCGAGCGCGTGCAGACCTTGCCCTTGAGCTTCGGGTCGGCCAGCGCGCCGTAAGTCGCGACGTCGGCGGGGCTCACGACCCCCTTGGCGTAGACGATCACGCGAGCGCGGGTCGAATAGGCGAACCACGCGCCGTCGGGGTCGCGGAACTGCGCAGGGACCCGCTCGTCGAGCAGCTTCGAGCGCACCGGCTGGAACAGGCCGAGTTCCTTCGCCTGGGCGAGACGCGCCGCGTCGACGATCAGCAGCACGTCGGCGGGGCTGTTCGCGCCCTCGCTCTTCAGCCGTTCGAGGAGCTGGTCGTCGCTCGCCTCGATGCGGTTGATGCGGATGCCCGTTGCCTTCGTGAAGTCGGCGTAGAGCGCCTCGTCGGTCTGGTAGTGGCGGGCCGGGTAGAGGTTGAGGACGTTGTCCTGGGCGGACGCGGGAAACGGGGCGCAGGCGAGCGCAATCGCCGCGAGCAGGGGGCGGAACGGGGATGTCATGGCTTGGCCGGTACAGGAGGCGGAGCCACGACTCTAGCGGCCGCCACGGCCGAAGTCAATGCAAATGCGAATCGTTCGCATTGCGGCCGCAGGATCATTGAGGCACGTCAAGTCCGAAGGCTGCTTCGACGCGGTGCTTCCCTGCCTGAAGGCGGCGACGCCGCCCGTGCCACGGGCTCGGACCGGTCACTTTCGGCGGGAACCGCGTCCCGCGACGCGACGGACGACTCCACCGTCAGCCGCTGTTGCGCAGCCCCGCCGCGAGCCCGTTGATGGTGAGATGGATGGCGCGCTTGCTGCGCTCGTCCGTCTCCCCGGCCCGGTAGCGGCGCAGCAGCGCGACCTGCAGGTGGTTGAGCGGGTCGAGGTAGGGAAAGCGGTTGCGGATGCTGCGCGCCAGCGTCGGGTTGTCGGCCAGCAGGCCGTCCTGCCCGGTGATCGCGAGCAGCAGGCGCACGCTGCGCCCGTGCTCGGCGGCGAGGCGGCCGAACACCTCGCGGCGCAGCGCGCCGTCGGGCACCAGCTCGGCGTAGCGCGAGGCGACGGCGACGTCGGTCTTGGCTAGCACCATCGCCATGTTGGCGAGCGCGCTGGCGAAGAACGGCCAGCGTGCGTGCATGTCGCGCAGCAGCGCCATGCCCGATTGCTCGCCGCCCGGATGCCGCGCGAGCCACGTCTCGACCGCGCTGCCGAACCCGTACCACCCCGGCAGCATCAGCCGGCACTGGCCCCAGCTGAACACCCAGGGGATCGCGCGCAGGTCCTCGATGCGCGTGGACGCGGTGCGCGACGCCGGCCGGCTGCCGATGTTGAGCTCGGCGATCTCCGCGATGGGCGTCGACGCGCGGAAATACGTCACGAAGCCTTCGGTGCGGTACACGAGCGATCGGTACGCGTCGAGCGACATGCCGGCAAGCTCGTCCATCGCCGCGAAGTAGCCCTGCGCCCGCTCGCCGAGCGCCTCGGCGTCGGTGAGCGCCGCCTCGAGCGCCGCGGCGACCAGCGTCTCGAGGTTGCGCCGCCCGAGCTCGCGGTCGGCGTACTTGCTCGCGATGATCTCGCCCTGCTCGGTGACGCGCAGCCCGTGCTCGGCGCAGCCGGGCGGCTGCGCGAGGACCGCGTCGAAGCTCGGCCCCCCGCCCCGCCCGACGGTCCCGCCGCGGCCGTGGAACAGCCGCAGGCCCACGCCGGAGCGGCGCGACACCGCGACGAGGTCGAGCTCGGCGCGGTACAGCGACCACGTCGAGGCGAGATAGCCGCCGTCCTTGTTGCTGTCCGAATAGCCGAGCATCACTTCCTGTCGGGCACCGCGCGCGTCCACCCACGCGCGATACAGCGGCACCGCCAGCGCATCTCCGAGCACCTCGCCCGCGCGGGCGAGATCGCCGATCGTCTCGAACAGCGGCACGATGTCCAGCGCCAGCGCGTCGCCGCGCGCCAGGCCCGCCTCCTTGAGCAGCAGGCCGACCTCCAGCAGGTCGGACACCGACTCGCACTTGGAGATCACGTAGTGCGGGATCGCCGCCGCCCCGAAGGCGCGGTGCGCCTCGGCGGCCGCGTCGAGGATCGCCAGTTCGGCGCGCACCCGCTCGCCGCAGTCGACGAACGGGCTACGCAGCAGCCGCGGGCTCGCGAGCTCCCGCGTCAGCAGCTCGACGCGGGCCGGCTCCGAAAGCGAGCGATAGTCGGCGTGCGCGCCGGCGGCGCGCAGCAGCCCGGCGACCACCTCCTCGTGCACGTCGGCGTTCTGGCGCAAGTCGAGCGCCGCAAGGTGGAAGCCGAACGCGCGCACGGCGAAGCGCAGCGGCGTCAGGCGCTGCGTCGCGAGCGCGGACGCGCCGTGGCCGGCAAGCGAGTCCGCGATGACCGCGAGCTCCTTCTCGAACGCCTCGGGCGAGTCGTACGCCGGCAGCTCGGCGTGCGGCGCGCGCACGGCCTGCAGGCCCGCGAGCTCGCGCGCGGTCGCCGCGACGCGCGCGTAGACGCCGATCAGCGCCTGCCGGTAGGGCTCGTCCTGGCGGTGCGGATTGGCGTCGTGCGCCACCGCCGCCAGCGCCATCAGCGCATCGGTCGGCCGGACGAGCCGCGAGGACAGCGACAGCTCCGCCCCCAGCCGGTGCACCTCGTCGAGGTAGTGCGTGAACGCCAGCGTCGCCTGCGCGCGCAACGCGTAGCGCAGCGCGTCCGCGGTGACGTACGGATTGCCGTCGCGGTCGCCACCGATCCAGCTGCCCATGCGCAGGAACGGCGGCACCTCGTGCGGGTCGAGCGGCCCCGCCGCCCCGCCCAGCGACGCGGCGACTTCCGCGTACAGCCGCGGCACCTCGGCGAGAAACGTCGCGCGATAGAACGCCAGCGCATTGTCGACCTCGTCGATCACGCGCAGGCGGGAGAGGCGCAGCATCGCCGTCTGCCAAAGCGTGAGCACCTGCCGCCGCAACGCCGCCTCCCACTCGCGCGCCTCGCCGGGCGTCATGTCGGTGCGGTCGCGATGTGCGAGGAGCTGCGCGATCTCGCGCTCGGCGTCGAGGATGCTCTTGCGCTGCACCTCGGTCGGGTGCGCGGTCAGCACCGGGCTGACGACGGCGCGGCGCAGCCAGTCGAGCATGGCAGCGTCGCTCACGCCGCGCTCGCGCAACGACGTGAACGCGTGCGCGAGGCCGCCCCGCTGCGGCGGCGAGCCCGCACGGGCGTGCGCGCGGCGGCGCCGGTTCTGGTGCACGTCCTCGGCGATGTTCGCGAGGTGCGAGAAGTAGCTGAACGCTCGCACCACGTCGAGCGTTGCGCCGATCGGCAGCCCGTCGAGCAGCGCGGCGAGCTCCGCGCGCACGGCGTCGGCCTCCGCACCCTGCGCCCGGTGGAAGCGGATCGACGTGCGGCGGATCGCCTCGATGCGCTCGTAGCCGTCCTCGCCCGCCTGCGCGCGCAGGACGTCGCCGAGGACGCGGCCGAGCAGGCGCGTGTCTTCCTTCAGCGGGAGGTCCTTGTCGGCGTCCTGGGTCGTCACGGCAGCGGTCCCGTTTACAATGCCGTCGAGTATAGGGGCAGCGAACCGCAACGGCCGGGCCGGAAGCATCACTGGCGATGATCGAAGAACTCAACGCGCATGCGGGCAGGCTGGCGGACGCGAGCCTGCGACGGCTCTTCCGCGCGGATCCGGATCGTGCCCGGCGCCTCGCGATCGACTGGGGCGACTGGCGCGTCGACTACAGCAAGGAGCGCATCGACGACGCCGCGCTCGCGGCGCTCGTCGCGCACGCCGTCGCGGCAGGCGTGCCGCGCTGGATCGAGGCGCAGTTCGCCGGCGAGCGCGTCAACCTCTCCGAAGGCCGTCCGGCGCTGCACACGGCGCTGCGCCAGCAGGACGAAACGCCGTTGCGCGTGGACGGGCAGGACGTACTGCCGGCGATCCGCGACACGCGGCGACGCGTGGCGGAAATCGCCGACCGGCTGCGCAGCGGGCGGTGGACCGGCGCGACAGGGCAGACGATCCGGCGCGTGATCAACCTCGGCATCGGCGGCTCGGACCTCGGGCCGCGGATGGCCGTGGCGGCGCTCGGCGGAAGCGACGCCGCGGGGGTCGCCGTCGACTTCGTCGCCAATGTCGATCCGGCGGCGCTGGCGCGAGCGCTGCGCGGCGCCGACGCGGCGTCGACGCTGTTCGTCGTGACTTCGAAGACGTTCACCACGCTGGAGACGCTTGCCAACGCGCGCGAGGCGCAGCGGTGGCTGTCCGCGCAGCTCGGCAGGCAGGACCTCGCGGCGCACTTCGTCGGCGTGACCGCGAACGCCGCGGCGGCGCAGGCGTTCGGCATCGCGTCCGCGCAGGTGCTGCCGATGTGGGACTGGGTCGGCGGCCGCTACTCGCTGTGGAGCGCCGCCGGGCTGCCGATCGCCGTCGCGCTCGGCCCGGCGGCATTCGACGCGCTGTGCGCCGGCGCCGCGGCGATGGATGCGCACGTGCGCGGCGCGCCGCCGGAGCGCAACGTCGCCGTCGTGCTCGGCGCGCTCGCGTGGTGGAACGCGCGCTGGATGGGCGTCCGCCAGAGGCTGGTCGTCCCCTACGCGCAGGCGCTCGATCTCTTCCCCGCGTTTCTCCAGCAGCTCGTGCTGGAGAGCAACGGCAAGCGCGTCACGCGCGACGGCTCGCCGTGCGACGGCCCGACCGCGATCGGCCTGTGGGGCGCCGCCGGCACCGACGCGCAGCACTCGTTCTTCCAGTGGCTGCACCAGGGCACGCAGCGCGCGAGCGTGGAGTTCGTGGTTCCCGTGCGCTCGCCGCACGGCGACGGCGAGCGCCAGCGGCAGCTCGTCGCCAACGCGCTCGCGCAGGCGCAGGCGCTGCTCGCAGGAAGGCAGCCGAAGGCGGTGGAGGCGGAGCTGGCAGGCAGCGGGCTCGCCGGCGAGGCGCTCGCCGCCGCCGTCGCCGCGCGCGCGTGCCCGGGCGACCGGCCGTCGTCGACGCTGATGCTGCCCGTCGTCGACGCGTGGAACCTCGGCGCGCTCGTCGCGCTCTGGGAGCACCGCACCTGCGTGGAGGCCGCGCTCGCCGGCACCAACCCGTTCGATCAGTGGGGCGTCGAGCTGGGCAAGACGCTGGCGAAGCCGATCGCCGCGACCCTGGTCGAAGGCGCGCCGCTGCCTGAGGGCACCGACGCTTCGACCGCGGCGCTGGCCGCGCACGCGCGCCGTCTCGCGTCCGGCTGATCAGCGCTTCGCGCGCAGCGCCTGCGCCAGCTGCCAGACCGAGGCGGCGTACAGGCGGCTGCGGTTGTAGCGCGTGATCACGTAGAAGTTGTGGAACGCGAGCCAGGTGCTCGACGCCGTCGCCGACTCCTCGAGCAGAAGCACCCCGATCGGGTCCGGCTGGACGTCGACGGGCAGCGGCTGCGTGGTGACCCCGTCGAGGTTCCACGCCCCGAGCGCGCGCCGCTCCGAGAGGCCGCCGTCGAGCCGCCGCAGCACGGCGTCGCGCTGCGCGGCGTCGACGTAGGCCTTCGCGAGCACCGGCTGGCCCGGCTTCCAGTCGTGGCGGACGAGGAAGTTGGCCACGCTGCCGATCGCGTCCTCGGCGCTGCGCCACAGGTCGACCGAGCCGGACCCGTCGAAGTCGACCGCGAAGCGCCGGTAGCTTCCCGGCATGAACTGCGGCAGGCCCATCGCGCCGGCGAACGAGCCGCGCGGCGCGAGCGGCGAGATGCGCTGCTCGCGGGCGAGCAGCAGGAACTCCTTGAGCTCGCCGCGGAAGAACGCGGCGCGCCGCGGGTAGTCGAAGGCCAGCGTGGCGAGCACATCGATCACGCGGTGGCTGCCGGTGATGCGCCCGTAGTAGGTCTCCACGCCGATGATCGCCACGATCACCTCGGCGGGCACGCCGGTCGTCCGCTGCGCGCGCTCGAGCGCCGCGGCATTCGCCGACCAGAACGCGAGCCCCGCCTCGACGCGCTCGGCGGAGAGGAACGGCGGCGCGTACTCGTACCACTTCGGCGGCTCGAGCACGGGGCGATTCATCAGCTCGACCACGCGCGGCTGGAACTTCGCGTCGCGCAGCCAGCGCTCGACATCGGCCGCGGCGAAGCCGTGCTCCGCGGCCATCTCGGCGACGAACGCGCGAGCGTCCTCGCGCGCGGGATACGCGGGACGCGTCTCGGCGGACGCGGGCTTGCGCGGCTGCGCGACGCCCGCACCGGCGCCGAACGCGATGAGGGCCGCGAGCGCCGCGGCGGCGAATCGATGGGGCACGAGAGGGAGGACGGCGCCAGGACGTGCGGCTTCGCGCCGATGGTATCATCGCGCGCCTTCGCAACGAGAGCAGCAAGCAGCACCCGATGCTCTACCCGCTCGTTCGCCCGCTGCTCTTCCGCCTCGACCCCGAGACCGCGCACCGCGTTTCCTTCGGCGGCCTCGACGCCGCCGCGCGCATCGGCCTCGCGTCGCTCGCGTTCCCCGCTGTTCCCGACGACCCGGTCGAGGCGATGGGATTGACGTTCCCCAACCGCATCGGACTGGCCGCGGGCCTCGACAAGGACGCCGAGCACATCGACGGGCTCGCCGCGCTGGGCTTCGGCCACATCGAGTGCGGGACTGTCACGCCCCGCCCGCAGCCGGGCAATCCGCGCCCGCGCCTCTTCCGCATCGTCGCGGCGCAGGCGCTGGTCAACCGCATGGGGTTCAACAACGGCGGGCTCGAGGCGTTCCTCGCCAACCGCGCCCGCGCGCGCTGGCAGGGCATCGTCGGCCTCAACATCGGCCGCAACTTCGACACGCCCAACGACCGCGCCGTCGACGACTACCTCGCGGGCTTTCGCGGCTGCTGCGCGCACGCGAGCTACGTCGCCGTCAACGTCAGCTCGCCGAACACGAAGGGCCTGCGCGACCTGCAGCACGAGGATGCGCTCGCGGCGCTGATGGCCACGCTGAAGGGCGAGCAGGCGAAGCTCGCCGACCGCCACGGCAAGTACACGCCGCTGGCGCTCAAGATCGCTCCCGACCTGCAGCCGGTGGCCGTCGACGGCATCGCCCGGCTGTGCGTGCGCCACCGCGTCGACGCGGTGATCGCGACCAACACGACGCTCTCTCGCGAGGGCGTCGAGGGCTTGCCGCACGCCAGCGAGGCAGGCGGATTGTCCGGCGCGCCGCTGCGCGAGCGGGCGAACGCGGTGGTGCGCCGGCTCGCCCGCGCGCTCGACGGCGCGCTGCCGGTGATCGGCGCAGGCGGCGTGATGAGCGGCGCCGACGCGCGCGAGAAGCTCGAGGCCGGCGCGACGCTGGTGCAGCTCTACACCGGGCTCGTCTACCGGGGTCCCGCGCTGGTCGCCGAGTGCGTCCGCGCGACGCGCGGCTTCGGCGCGCGACGCGCCGGAGCGGCGTCAGCCGGCTGAGCCCCTGCCGGTCGGGTCGTTGCCGACGAGGATCCTCGCCTCGCCGGTCGCGACCACCGTGCCCTCCTGGTTGCGGCACTCGGCGTGCAGCACGACCACGCCGCCGCCGTGCTTCGGCTTGGCGTGCGTCTCGACGATCTTCCACGTCGTGGCGAGCGTGTCGCCGGGATACACGGGGGCGAGGAAACGGGCGTGGTGCTCGAGGTAGCCGATCGCGGTGCCCTGGAAGCGCATGCCGACCGACGCGCCCATGATCGCGGAGGTCAGCATGCCGTGCAGGATGCGCCCGCCGTAGCGCGAGCCGCGCGCGTAGGTCTCGTTCACGTGGTGCGGGTTGAAGTCGCCGATCAGCCCCGCGCCGAGCACGAGGTGCGTCTCGGTGACCGTCAGCGTGCTGGTGAACGCCTCGCCGACGACGGCCGCGTCGAAGCGCAGCCCCTGCGCGTCCGCGCCCGGACCCCGCGTCACGCCTGCCCTCCTTCCTCGAACGGGAAGCCCGAGGCGGCAACGCCTGCGCGCAGGTGCGCGAACGCCTCGTCGGCGTCGGCCGCCGCGCCGCGCACGCCGAGTTCCAGGCGGCGCCGCCCGCCGTCGCCCGAGAACGAAGGCAGGCTGAACAGCTTCACGCGCGGGAAGCGCGCGACGTTCTCGGTCATCAGCGGCAACAGCTGGCTCTCGCCGGCGTCCCAGACCACGACCATGCGCTCCACCGGCGGCTCGCGCACGAGGTCGGGGTAGCGCGTCGCGAGCACCCAGTCGAGCATCGGCCACGCCATCTGCGGAAAGCCGGGCAGGAAGTGGTGGTCGCGGATCGAGAACGCCGCCACGCCGTTGACGGGGTTGGGGATGATCGTGGCGCCCTGCGGGAAGTGCGCCATCAGCACGCGGTGCGGATACGCCGCGTCGCCGAAGCGCGCCACGATGCCCGCGACCGCCTCGGGATGCTCCGCCAGCGGCACGTCGAGCGCGGCGGCGGCCGCCTGCCGCGTGTGGTCGTCCGGCGTGGCGCCGATGCCGCCGAAGCTGAACGCGAGGTCGCCGCGCCGGAAGGAGTCGCGCAGCAGCGCCGTGAGCCGCCCGCGGTCGTCGCCGACGTAGTGCGCGTAATCGAGCCCGAGGCCGCGCGCGCCGAGCGTCGCGATCAGGTGGGCGAGGTGCTTGTCGGCGCGCTTGCCGGAGAGGATCTCGTCGCCGATGACGTAGGCGCCGATGGCGGTCACGCCGCCTCCGCCTCCATCTTGCCTTCCATCTGCTGCATCATGTTGCTGAAGGCGCGGTCGATGAGCGGCTCGGCCTCGACCACGCGGGCGCGATCCTCGCGGAAGTACTCGGCGAGCTCCTCGGCGGTGATCGACAGCGCCTTCTGGCCCTGGCGGTTGGTGAAGAGGTAGGTGCCGCGCAGCGGGCTGACCCAGGCCAGCTTCGCGAACGCGAGTTGCCCGTCCTCGCCCTCGAACTCGACCCACATGCCGCGCTCGAGGCTGCGCGCGATCTCGAGGAACTCGTCGTCGAGCACCTCGCGCTCCGGCTCGGGCGGCGGAGCGGGCGCCATCGCCTCGGCGAGCGCCTGCGCCTTTTCCGCCGCGCGCTCGTCGCCCGCCGCCTTGGCGACCTCCGCCTGCACCTTCGCCTGCTCGGCGACCGCCGCGGTCGGCGACTCGACGTGCGCGAGCGACGGCTTCACCGCCGCCGCGTGCGCCTCGACGAGGTGCGTCATGAACGGCTCGCGCTCCTCGGGCGTCCAGCGCTGCTTCTGCATGCCGGCGTTCAGGCGCTTGAGCAGCGACGGCAGCATCGCGATCAGGTGCCTGCGGTCCTCCGTGCTGCGCTTGGGCTGGACGCTCCAGACGAGGTCCTCCAGCGTGGTGACCGCCGAGCCCCAGGCCTCGCTGTCCTCGCCGCCTTCGACGTAGACCGAGGCGAGCGCGCCCACCCAGTACTGGCGCAGGAAGCCGGCGAGGAAGGCCGGCACCGGATACGCCTCGATGCGCTTCTCGACCTCCGCGCGGGCGACGGCGGCCGCAACGTCGTGGCGGTCGCGGACGTTGATCTCCTCGGCGTTGGCCGCGATGTTCTGCTCGGCGGCCTTCTCCTCCTCGGCGAGGAACGCCGTAAGCTCGGTGCGCAGGTCCTCGAACAGCGTCAGATCCTCGCTGAAACTCTCGAGGACGGCGTGGACGATGCGCTCGATCTCCTTGTAGAGCGGGTCGTCGGAGCCCATCACCGGCGACCAGCCCAGCCCGGCCTGGGCCAGTTCGTTGACCAGCAGGCGCGCCGGGTGCGTCTTCTTCGCGAAGAAAGCGCCGTCGAGCATGGCGGCCTTCAGCACGGGGATCTGCAGCCGCGCGAGCAGCGCCTTGATGCCGTCCGGCAGGTCCTTCGTCTCGAAGATGAAGTCGAACAGCATCGCGACCATCTCGATCGTCATCGACTCGAGCTGGTTCGCCTTGTGGCCGAGCGGGGAGCCCTGCAGGTCGCGCAGGACGTTGTGCAGGCCTGCGGGGATGCCGGAGAACGCGACCTGCGCGCCGCCGACGTCGAAGTTCGTCTGGCCCGCCTGCAGGCGCGTCAGGCCCTCGTGCAGGTCGGCGGTCGAGATGATCGGCGCGCCGGGGACGTAGCCGGAGGGCGTGGGCGGCATCGGCACGAACGTCCGCGTGGCGGACGCTGCGCCGGCGGGCGCCTGGATCTGCGGGAAGTCCATGTCGCCGCCCGGCGCGGCCTCGAAGCCCTGGCCCATGCCCGCCGGCGGCGGCGCGTAGTCCGGCATCGGCAGGGCCGGACCGCCGTAGCCGGGACCCTGCGCCGCGGAGCCCTGTGGCGCGTACCCCTGTGGCGCGTACCCCTGCGGAGGCTGCGCCGCCGCGCGCATCATCGCGCCGCCCGCGAACATGCGCTGGAACAGCGCCATCACGTCGACTTCCGTGGGCGCCGGCGGCGTGGCAGGGGCCTGCGCCTTGCGCGGCTCGGCGCGATGGGCATGCCCGCCGACATTCAGCGCGCGCATGGCCGCGGGCACGACGTTGAGCGAGGCGAGGTGCTTGTTGAGATCCGCGTAGATCGAGGCGAGGTCGCCGAGCGGCGCCTGGTTCAGCTCCTTCAGCACCTGGAACTTGATGCGAGTCTCGGTCTTGACCTCCTTGAGCGCATCGGCGAACGAGTCGACGACGATCGCCGGCGCCATCGGGTTGCCATCGGTCTCGAGGTCGGGGCGGCCGAGCAGGTGCCCCACGCCGCGGTTGAGCAGCTGCAGCTCCTCGTAGCAGGCGTTCTCGACGACCCGCTTCAGGTTCCCGCGGATCACCGACTCGTCCATCGTGGACGTCTCGACGAGCGTGAGCTCGTCGGACTTGGCCTGGCCGAAGTCGGGCTTGTCCACGTCGCCGCGACCGGCGAATCCGTCGTCGATGCGCCGCTTGAGGCGTTTCTCGAACTCGCCCAGCAGCGAGTCGTGCTGCGCCTTGAGCACCGCGCGCGCGTCGAGGAACATCTGCTGCTCCTCGCGCACGTCGGTGCGCATGGCGCGGTCCATCAGCACGTCGCCGACCTTGTTGAGGATCCCGGCAAAGGCAGCGCGCAGGCGTCCCGTGGCGATGTCCCTGCAATCGCCAAGGATCTTCGACGCCTCGCGGGGAGGCGTGTGCCGTGCAGCAGCTTCCGTCGTCGGCTTCAAGTGCCCGCCATTTCCCTGCCGGCCGCTCGCGCGCCCGGGTGCCCTACCGGATGGGTCGATCCTTCAAGAAGTTGGCACGCTATCCCGCGAAGTTACTGTAGCACGCAGCCGTCCGGGCCGCCATGTCCGGCCCCGCGCCGCCAGTCTGCTTGTCTCATCGCCCCAACTCGGCCCACGCCTTGTCGAGCCGCTTGTAGGAAATCGGGAACGGCGTCCGCAGTTCCTGCGCGAAGAGCGACACCTTGAGCTCCTCGAGCAGCCATCGGTACTGTACAAGACCCGGCTCGACCCTTCCCGCGGCCCGGTTGCGCTCCAGTCGCTCCTGGTAGCGTCGCCACAGGTCGGCGATCTGCCTCGCGTGTCGTTCGTCGCTGTGGGGGTGCTCCAGGTACTTCGCCAGCCTGCGGCCCAGCGCCTTGAGGTACCGCGGCAGATGCTGCAGCGAGGCCCACGGGGTCTCGCCGAAGAAGCCCGGGTGCACCAGGGCGTCGCGCTGCGCCTTCAGGTCGGCGGCAAGCCGCGCGTGCGCGGCCGGCAGCGCGGCGAGCCGCTGGCTCAGGGCCAGGTGCTCGGCCGCGATCTCCGCGAGCAGGCGAAACGCCCCCTCGGCCACTGCCGGAAGGCGCGTCCTTCCCCGCTTCACCTGCTCGGCGAACGCCTTGGCCGATCGCGGCAGCGGGTCTTCGCCGACGAACGCCCGGTCACGCACGGCGCCGAGCACGTCGGCGAGCAGGCGGTCCGGCGGCACGACCGCCCGCAGCGCAACGGCCATCTGCGCGAAGCCGGGCGGTCCCTTCTCGTAACGGGCCATCGCGTCCTTGAGCGCGAACCCGACAAGGCGCACCACGCCGGCCCGTGTCGACGCCTCGGCGGCTTCCACGGTGTCGAGGAGCGCGAGCGCGACGCTGTCGCCTTCGTCGACCAGCGCCGGGTATCCGGTGACGCGCCGGCCGCCACGCGCGATCGTCAGCCGTTCGGGCAGGTCGCCCAGGTCCCACGCGCGCAGTCCCTTGCGCTCGAACGCGGCGCCGCCCGCTGCGAACGTCATCTGTGCCGCTTCCCCGAGCTGCGCGCGCAGCGCGGCGAGGTCCCGGCCGGAGCCGAGCTCCTTGTCCGCGGCGTCGATCACCCGGACGAGGACGGCGAGGTGCGCCGGCAGCTCGAGGCCGTCCCACGCGTCGGCCGGCGGCGCCTCGCCCAGCGCGGCCTTCAGCCAGCCGCGGATCGCCTGCGGCAGCGGCTCGCGGCCGGCCGGCGTCGCCTCGAGGAAGGCCGTGACGCGCTCGGGGACCGGCACGAGGCGGTTGCGCAGCGCCTTGGGCAGCGCCTTCAAGTACCACGCGACCTTTTCGCGGATCATGCCCGGCACGAGCCAGGCGAGCCGCGCCTCGTCGAGCTGGTTGAGCAGCGCCAGCGGGACGGTCAGCGTGAGCCCGTCGAGCGGGTGCCCCGGCGCGAAGCGGTACTTGAGCGGCAGGCGCGTGCCTGCCATCTCGAGCGCGTCGGGGAAGAGCTCCTCGGTGACGGCTGCGGCCGCGTGGCGCATCAGCGCCTCGCGCGTGAAGTGGAGGACGCGCGGATCCGCCTTCTCCGCCGCCTCGCGCCAGCGCTCGAACGCGGCCAGCGAGTGCACGCCGGCGGGCAGCCGCTCCGCGTAGAACGCGGCCATCGCCTCGGGGTCGACCAGCACGTCCTGCCGGCGCGCCTTGTGCTCGAGCTTCGCGATCTCGCCCACCAGCTTCGCGTTGTGCGCGAGGAACGCGCCCTTCGTCGCCAGTGCCCCGGGCACCAGCGCCTCGCGGATGAACACCTCGCGCGCCAGCACGGGATCGATCGATCCGAACGAGCGCTGCCGGCGCGGCACCAGCGTGAGTCCGTAGAGCTGCACGCGCTCGCTCGCCACCACCTCGCCGCGCTGCGCATCCCAATGTGGCTCGAAGTACTCGCGCGTCGCGCGCTCCCCCGCCACCTCCTCGATCCACTCCGGCTCCACGCGCGCCGCCACGCGTGCGAAGAGCCGCGTCGTCTCCACCAGCTCGGCGGCCAGCACCCAGCGCGGCGCCTTCTTCGCCAATCCCGAGCCGGGGTGGAGGTGAAAGCGCAGGCCGCGCGTCCCGTCGTAGCCGTCGCCGTCGCTTGCGCGGGCGCCGACGTTGGTCACAAGACCGGCGAGCAGCGCCTTGTGCAGCGTCGCGTAGCGCGCGTCGTCGTACTTCCTCGGCAGCTCCGGGGCCCACTTCCACCCCGCTTCAGCCAGCTGGTCGGCGAGCTGGCGGTGCACGTCGCGCCACTCGCGCATGCGCAGCTGGTTGACGAACTGCGTCCGGCAGGCGTCGACGAGCTGCCGGTGCGACAGCCTCCGCGCGAGGAGCTCGTCGAAGAACTCCCACAGCGCGACGAGCGACAGGAAGTCGGAGCGCTCGTCGCGGAACCGCAGGTGCGCCTGGTCGGCGGCCTGCTGCTTGTCGAGCGGCCGCTCGCGCGGGTCGGGCACCGCCAGCGCGGCCGCGATGACCAGCGCCTCGGGAAGGCACCCGGCGTCGCGCGCCGCCAGGACGATGCGCCCGATGCGCGGGTCGAGCGGCAGGCGCGCGAGCTCGCGGCCCGCGGGCGTGAGCTTGCGCGCGTCGTCGACCGCGCCCAGCTCGGAGAGCAGCTGGAAGCCGTCGGCGATGGCCCGCGGCGACGGCGGGTCGAGGAACGGGAACGCGTCGACCGCGCCCAGCTCCAGCGCCGTCATGCGCAGGATCACCGCGGCGAGCGAGCTGCGCAGGATCTCCGGGTCGGCGTAGGCCGGCCGCGCAGCGTAGTCCGCTTCCGCGTAGAGGCGCACGCAGACGCCGTCCTGCACGCGGCCGCAGCGTCCCGCGCGCTGGTTCGCCGCCGACTGCGCGACCTTCTCGATGGCCAGCACCGTGGTCTTGTTGCGCACGTTGTAGCGCTTGACGCGCGCGAGCCCGGTGTCGATCACGTAGCGGATGCCCGGCACGGTGAGCGAGGTCTCGGCGACGTTGGTGGCGAGCACGATGCGGCGCCCGCGCGAGGGCGCGAACACGCGCTGCTGCTCGGCGACCGAGAGCCGCGCGTAGAGCGGCAGGATCTCGACGTCGCCGGCATACGGCCGGCGCGCGAGGCCGCGCCGGAGCAGGTCGCCGGTCTCGCGGATTTCGCGCTCGCCGGGCAGGAAGGCGAGGATGTCGCCGGGCCCCTCGCGCCACAGGTCCTCGGCCGCGGCGGCGATCGCGTCCTCCATCGCTTCCTCGTCGTCGGCGTCCTCGCCGGCCACGTCGGCGGCGGCGCCGAGCGCGCGGTAGCGGACCTCGACCGGATACGTGCGTCCGGACACCTCGATGACGGGCGCGGGCCGGCCCGGCTCGCCGAAGTGCGCCGCGAAGCGCCCCGCGTCGAGCGTCGCCGAGGTGATCACCACCCTCAGGTCCGGCCGCCGCCGCAGCAGGTGCTTGAGGTAACCGAGCAGGAAATCCACGTTGAGGCTGCGCTCGTGCGCCTCGTCGACGACGATCGTGTCGTAGGCGGCGAGCAGGCGGTCGCCTTGCGTTTCCGCGAGCAGGATGCCGTCGGTCATCAGCTTGACGAACGCGTCGGGCCGCGTCTGGTCGGTGAAGCGGACCTTGAAGCCGACCGCATCGCCGAGCGGCGAGCCGAGCTCCTGCGCGATGCGCGCGGCGACCGCGCGGGCGGCGATCCGCCGCGGCTGCGTGTGCCCGATCAGCCCGCGCGCTCCCCTGCCCGCCTGCAGGCAGATCTTGGGCAGCTGCGTCGTCTTGCCCGAGCCCGTCTCGCCGCAGACGATCACCACGGGGTGCGCGCCGATGGCGGCGGCGATCTCGTCGGCGCGCTGCGCCACCGGCAGTTCCGGCGGATAGTTCAGCGCCGGCCGGCGCGCCGCACGCGCCTCGAAGCGGGCGACCGCGGCGTCGACCTCGGCGGCGAGCTTTCCCCACGCCGCGTCGCCCGCCTTCGCCTCGCGCAGGCGCGCGATCCGGCCCGCGATCCGTCGCTCGTCGGCGTACAGCGTGCGGGAGAGGCGCGCGCGCAGGGTGTCGGCGGGGGAAGGCATGGCCGGCGAGTCGCGCCGTGGGCGCCCGTTCACGGCCGGTGATTCTACGCGGCCGATGGAGTATGCTCTCGCGCCATTGCGGGGGCTTCCCCGCGCCACGCCAGGAGCACTGCGATGCGAAACCTCCTCCCCCGCGCGCTCGTCGTCGCCTGCGCCGCCACGCTGCTCGCCGCCGGCCTCGCCGAGGCCAAGACGCTGCGCTGGGCCGGCCGCGGCGACCCGCAGACGATGGACCCCTACTCGCAGAACGAGAACCTGACCAACAACATCAACCAGCTCATCTACGAGACGCTGGTGATGCGCGACAAGGACCTCAAGCTCATGCCGGGGCTCGCGACCTCGTGGGAGCAGGTCAACCCGACCACCTGGCGCTTCAAGCTGCGCTCGGGCGTCAAGTTCCACGACGGCACGCCGTTCACCGCCGACGACGTCGTGTTCTCGATCAACCGCGCGGCGCACGACAACTCGCAGATCAAGGCCTACTCGCGCGCCGCCGGCAAGCCGCGCAAGATCGACGACCTCACCGTCGAGTTCGTCACCGACGGCCCGAACCCGATCGAGCTCGAGCACCTGGTCACGCTCATGATCATGAGCAAGTCGTGGGCGGAGAAGAACAAGGCGGTGAACCCGCTCGACTACAAGAACAAGGAGGAGCTGTTCACCTCGCGCAACGCCAACGGCACCGGCCCGTTCATGCTGAAGACGCGCCAGCCCGACGTGCGCACGGTGCTCGTGCGCAACAACGACTGGTGGGGCTGGAAGGACAAGCGCTTCGACGGCAACGTCACCGAGATCGTCTACACGCCGATCGCCAACGACGCCACGCGGCTCGCGGCGCTGGTGTCCGGCGACGTCGACCTGATCAACGACCCGGCGCCGCAGGACGTGCCCAAGCTCGGGCAGACGCCGGGCGTCAAGGTGATCGACGGCTTCGAGCAGCGCATGGTGTTCCTCGGCATGGACCAGCAGCGCGACGAGCTGCTCTACTCGTCCGTCAAGGGCAAGAATCCGTTCAAGGACAAGCGCGTCCGCCAGGCGCTCTACCAGGCGATCGACATCGACGCGATCCACAAGTCGACGATGCGGGGCATGTCGAAGCCCAGCGGCGGCATCACGCCTTCGCCCGCGCAGGCGAACGCGCAGATCGAGAAGCGGCTGCCCTTCGACCCCAACGCGGCGAAGAAGCTGCTCGCCGAGGCCGGCTACCCGAACGGCTTCGAGGTGACGCTGGACTGCCCGAACAACCGCTACGTCAACGACGAGAAGATCTGCCAGGCCATCGCCGCGATGTGGTCGAAGGTGGGCGTCAACACGAAGCTCGTCACGCTGCCGCGGGCGCAGTACTTCCCGAAGCTCGAGAAGCTCGACACCAGCGTCTACATGCTGGGCTGGGGTGGCGCCTCCACCGACGCGATCTTCACGCTGCAGCCGGTGCTCTCCACCAACAACGGCAAGGGCGACGGCGACTTCAACTACGGCCGCTACACGAACCCGAAGTTCGACGCCATCGTCGCCGAGGTGAAGGTCGAGATGAACGCCGAGAAGCGCCTCGCGCTGATCCGCCGCGCGCTCGAGATCCACAACGCCGAGATCCACCACATCCCGCTGCACCGGCAGGTGATTCCCTGGGCGTCGCGGGCGAACGTCGAGGTGCCGCACCGTGCCGACAACCAGGTCTGGCCGGTCTGGATCAAGATCAAGTAGCCGGAAAGGCGACAGATGGCGACAATTCTCACGCGGATCGCGTTCGCGGTCGCGCTGGTGCTGCTGACGTGGAACCCGTCGAAGTGGTCGTACGTCGAGTGGGCGCTGCGCGACCGCTCGGCGTTCGACGCGGTCAAGGCGTTCTGCGGGGTGCTGCTGCTCGCCGGCTGGGTGTTCTGCCTGCGCACCGCGTGGGTCTCGCTTGGGGCGCTGGGGCTGGTGCTGGTCGGCGCGCTGGTGGCGACGATCGTCTGGATGCTGGTGCAGTTCGGCGTGGTGCAGGCCGGGGCGACGCAGACGTTCGTCTGGATCGTGCTGGTCGCGGTCGGCATCGCGCTGGGCATCGGCCTGTCGTGGTCGAAGGTGCGCCAGCGCGCGACGGGGCAGGTCGAGGTCGACTGAAACCGGGGACAGGCCCCCATTTCGCTGAACGTAGGGGAAATGCGGGTCCGTCCCCGGTCTTCCGATCCCCGAAAGTTGGGGAAACAGGGGTCTGTCCCCGATCTTTTTCCACTCAGGCCGCCACCACGCCTCGACTGACGAGGTCCGCGATCCGCGCGTCGTCGTAGCCGAGCCGCTCCTTCAGCACCTGCGCCGTGTGCTGCCCGAGTAGCGGCGGCGGCATCGCTGCGTCGGAGCGCTGCCCGTCGAGCAGCAGCGGAAAGCCCACCTGCGGCACGCTGCCCGCGAGCGGATGCGGCAGATCGAGCTTCAACCCCCGCGCGGCGAGCTGGGGTTCGTCGAAGACCCGGTCGATCGGGTTGATCGGCCCGCAGGGCACGCCGAGCGGCTCGAGCAGCTCCAGCCACTCGCGCTGCCGCTTCGTCCTCACGACCTCCGCCACCATCGGCACGAGCGTGCCGCGGTGGCGCACGCGGTCCGCGTTGCGCGCGAAGCGCGGATCGGCGGCCCACGCCGCGACGCCCGCCGCCTCGCAGAACTTCGCGAACTGGCCGTCGTTGCCCACCGCGAGGATCAGGTGGCCGTCGGCACACGCGAACACCTGATAGGGCACGATGTTCGGGTGAGCATTGCCCAGCCGGCCCGGCGCGCGTCCGGTCACGAGGTAGTTCAGGTTCATCACCGTCATCATCGCCACCGCCGAGTCGAACAGGCACGCGTCGACGTGGCGGCCGCGACCGGTGCGCTCGCGCTCCGCGAGCGCCGCGAGGATCCCGGTGGCGGCGAAGAGACCGGTCACGAGGTCGGTGATCGCCACCCCCGCCTTCTGCGGGCCGCCACCGGGCAAGTCGTCGCGCTCGCCGGTGACGCTCATGAACCCGGTCATGCCCTGGATGATGAAGTCGTAGCCCGCCCGCTCCGCACTGGGACCGTCCTGCCCGAAGCCGGTGATCGAGCAGTAGACGAGCCGCGGGTTGGGTACGGCGAGCGACGCGTGGTCGAGCCCGAACCTGGCGAGCCCGCCGACCTTGTAGTTCTCCACCAGGACGTCGGCCTGCAGCGCCAGCTCGCGGACGATGGCCTGCCCCTCGGGCTTCGTGAAGTCGACGGCGACGGAGTGCTTGCCGCGGTTGCAGGCGAGGTAATAGGCGGCCTCGCTGGTGTCGCGTCCGTGCGCGTCCTTGAGGTACGGCGGCCCCCACGCGCGCGTGTCGTCGCCGCTGCCGGGACGCTCGATCTTCCACACCGTCGCGCCGAGGTCGGCGAGGTGCTGCGTGCACCACGGCCCCGCGAGCACGCGCGAGAGGTCGAGGACGGCGAGGTGGGAGAGCGGGCCGGGCACGTTGGAGCAGGAGAGGTGGCGGAGCATCCCAGCGCGGATTCTATTTCAGCGTCTCAGTCCGCGGCTGCGCGCATCATGGCCGCGTTGAGCAACCGGTGCGCCACCGGCGCGAGCAGCACGCCCGCCTCGCCGAGCTTCGCGCGCGGGACGCTCACGCGCGCGCTCTCGACTTCGCGGCCGTCGCGGTTGTCGATCACCTGCAGCGTGACCTCCATGTCAGCGCCGGCGCCCGTCGCAACGCCTTCGAGCCGGAAGCGCGTCTCCGCGTCCCCGGTGCCGGCGACGACGCGCGCCTGCGGCATCGCAGTCCCGAGCCGGCGC
>JAOUIA010000019.1 GCA_029884335.1 Betaproteobacteria bacterium | reverse complement strand
GATCCCGCTCCTGGAGGCGGCGCTCGCGGAGGCGCGCCGGCTGGAGGTGCCCGAGCTGGAGGCCGAGGCGCGGCTGCGGCTGTTCTTCGCGTCGCGGGGCGCGGGGCGGCTCGCCGAGGCGATCGACCACCTGACGGCGGCGATGGAGCTGCGCGACAGGCTCCTGAACTCGTCGAGCCAGGCGCGCGTGGCCGAGATGCAGGCGCGCTTCGAGAGCGAGCGCAGCGAGCGCGAGATCCAGCTCCTGCAGCGGGACCGGGAGATCCAGTCGCTCGAGCTGCGCCGCCAGGCGCTGTTGCGCAACGCGTTGCTCGCGCTGGCCGTGCTGCTCGCCGTGCTCGCCGCGGTGATGGTGTCGCGCTACAGGATCAAGAGGCGCTCGGAGGCCGCGCTCACCGAGAAGAACCGGCTGCTCGAGCGCGCGCGGCGGGAGATCGAGATCGAGCGCGACAAGTCCGAGCAGCTGCTGCTCAACGTGCTGCCGCCGGCGATCGCCGGCCGCCTCAAGGACCACGAGACGACGATCGCCGACCGCTACTCCGAAGCCACGATCCTCTTCGCCGACCTCGTCGGCTTCACGCGCCTGTCGCAGCGCATGGACCCGGACGCGCTCGTCGAGATGCTGAACCAGGTCTTCTCGCGCTTCGACGCGCTGACCGACAGGTACGGCCTCGAGAAGATCAAGACGATCGGCGACTGCTACATGGTGGTCGGTGGGGTCCCCGAGACGCGATCCGACCACTGCGCGGCGGTGGCGGCGATGGCGCTCGACATGGTCCGCGAGCTCGCGGCGTTCAACGCCGCGTCCGGGCAGTCGCTGCAGATCCGCATCGGCATCAACACCGGTCCCGTCGTCGCCGGCGTCATCGGGCGCCGGAAGTTCATCTACGACCTGTGGGGCGACGCGGTGAACACGGCGAGCCGCATGGAGTCGCACGGCGAGCCGAGCCGCATCCACGCCACGGCCGCGGTCGTCGAGGCGATCGGCCACCTGTACCGCTTCGAGGAGCGCGGCGTGATCGAGGTCAAGGGCAAGGGGCCGATGGCCACGTGGTTCCTCGTCGGCCCGCGCGATTGAGCGCGCGTCGGCCGGGGCGGGCAGGTCGCTGCGCCGCCTACGCGCGAGGCGGCGCTGCGGCGGCGGGGACGAAAGCGTCGGAGAAGCACTGCTCCTCGCCCAGCCCCTGCGCGACGAACGCGGGCCTGGCGGCTTCCACCATCTTCATCGAGCCGCAGGCGTAGATTGAAAAGCCGGAGAGGTCGGGGAAGTTGGCGAGGATCGCCTCGTGGACCAGCCCCGTGCGGCCGGTCCACTCGTCCTCGGAGCCGGGCTCGGAGAGCACCGGCACGAAGCGGAAGTTCGGGTGCTCCTTCGCCCACTGCCGCGGCAGGTCGGCCATGTACAGGTCGCGGCCGGCGGGATGATCTCTGCGTAGCACGCGTCGTTCGCTTGCGAGGGCTTGCCGTTATGCAACGGCCGGGCCTGGCCGCCCGGCGAGGTGTCGGGGGCGTTCGATCCGCTGCGCGGCCTGGCGCCGCCGGCGACGGCTGCAGAGCGCGCGAGCGACGCGCGGCAGGCGCTGGTGCTCGCGCATCGCTGGCTCGCGCTGCCCGCGCTGCTTCTGCTCGCGTGGCTGGGTGCGCGCGCGGCGCGGGCGGGAGCCGGCGGGCCAGGGAGGGCGCTCGTCGCGCTCGCCGCCGTGCAGTCGCTGCTGGGCGGGGCAATGGCGCTCGCGGGCGCTTCGCTCGCACCGGCGGTCGCGCACAACCTCGCGGCGGTGGGCGCGGTGATCGCGCTCGCGGTGCTGCTCGGACGCGGCAATCGGGCTCCCGTGGGTCACGCTGCCTGACTCTGCCGAAATTGCGGTGTCGACGCGCGTGGCTGGAGTTGTCGCGCCTCGCGCGCACGTTGCGGTGGCGAGTGCGTCGGCGCATGATTTCCGGCCACTGCAGCAATTTGGTGGGGATCGAACCAGGGCCGTCCCCGGCGAGGAGACCCTTGCCGCAGTGATGTACCGGCCTGTCTTCGGGCCGGTGACCGCAAGTCGGGGCCGACGACGTCGCGCCGCCGGCCTCGCTCATAGGGGGAGGCCGAGATGCGCAAGCTGCTCGTCGTTTTCGCACTGGTGTTGCTGCCTGTCGCGCCTGCGCACGCGCAGTTTTGTCCGGGCGTGGCGCCATGGGTGTTCGCGGACGTGTCGTCGAGCCACGCGTTCTGCACCTACGTGACGTGGATGGCGCAGAACAACGTGACGCTGGGTTGCCGGATCATCGACCCGAACACGCGCGAGTACTGTCCTGACGATTACGTGACGCGGCTGCAGATGGCGGCGTTCATGAACCGGTTGGGCAACGCGCTGTTCCCGCTGACCTGCGCGGCGGGGCAGGTGATGAAGTGGAACGGTCTGGCGTGGACGTGCGCGGACGACAGCCTCGGCGGAGGCGGAGGTGGGGGGACGGTGACGAGCGTGGCGGCGGGGACGGGGCTCACCGCGAGTCCGAACCCGATCGTGGGGGCGGGGGTTATCAACCTGGCGTTGGGCTACCAGTTGCCGCAGTCGTGCGCGAGTGGGCAGGTGGCGAAGAGCAACGGTGCGGGCGGGTGGACGTGCCAGAACGACAACGACACCAACTCGGGTGGGACGGTGACGAGCCTCGCCGCCGGGACCGGGATCACGCTCACACCGAGTCCGATCACTGCGACGGGGAGCATTGCGGTGAACACGGCGGCGATCCAGGCGCGGGTGACGGGGACGTGCGCGGCGGGGTCGAGCATCCGGGTGATTGCGGTGGACGGGACGGTGACGTGCCAGGCGGACACGAGCGGGCCGGCCAACGCGTTCGTGCAGGGCGGCAATGCGTTCGGTGCACTGCCGGGCAACACGGCGATTCTCGGCACGACGGACGGCAATTCGCTGGACATTCGCGTGAGCGACAGCCGTGTGGTGCGTTACGAGTCCAACGCGATCAGTCCCAATGCCATCGCCGGCAACCCGGCGAACAGCGTGACCGCGGGTGTGCGCGGCGCGACGATCGCCGGGGGTGGCGTGCCAGCCGGCGACACCGACCCGGACTTTGCCGGCGAAGCGCCGAACCGGGTCACCGACGTATTCGGAACAGTCTCCGGAGGCTATGCGAACCAGGCCGGCAATGCGGCCGGCGCAACGATCGACGGTGCATTTGCCACTGTGGGCGGGGGAAAGGGAAACACCGCGAGTGGCAGTCAGAGCACCATCGGAGGTGGCGACACGAACACGGCAAGCGGTCCTTCCAGCACGGTCGGTGGGGGGTCCAGAACACCGCAGGCGGCATCCGCAGCACAATTGGTGGGGGCATGATCAACGCTGCGGGCGGCAATGGCAGCGCTGTCGGTGGTGGGGAGTTCAACCTTGCGAATGGCAACAACAGCACCGTCGGAGGAGGATCCGGCAACAATGCGGGCGGCGCAACCGCGACGGTCGGCGGGGGGCAGGGCAACGTCGCCAGTGCGCCCAGTTCGACCGTGGGCGGAGGCGCGAACAACACCGCGGGCAGCGAGAGAGGCTTTGTCGGCGGGGGACTCCAGAATTCGACGCTGGGCTCGCAGGACAACGCCGTACTTGGAGGCCGATTCAACGTCGCGAGCGGCACCGCGAGCACCGTTGCCGGCGGCGAGGCGAACCTCGCCAGCGGCATTGCCAGCTTCGCAGCGGGCACGCAAGCCAAGACCCAGACCTCCGGAGGCACGCCGACGCCTCATCACGGTGCATTCGTTTGGGCTGACAATCAGTCCTTCGACTTCAACTCTGCCGCGCACCGCGAGTTCGCGGCGCGCGCCACCGGCGGCGTGCGTTTCGTCACCGCGATCGACGGCGCCGGAGCGCCGACGCGAACCCTACGCTTCAACCCGAACGCGGAGCTCGAGTTCGGCGGCGTCGCCCGCCAGATGCTGAACCTCTATGGCGCCACGTGGGCGATCGGCGTGCAGGACAGTACCCAGTACTTCCGCACTGGCAATCACTTCGGTTGGTACCTGAACGGGGTGCACTCCGACAGTGCGCTGGACCCGGGCGCGGGCGGGTCGATGCTGATGACGCTGACCAACGGCGCGAGCACGTCGACCGTGACCGGCACCCTGCGCGCGCAGCTGGTGACGTCCACAAGCGACCGCGGGCAGAAGCGCGACTTCACCGCTGTGGACGCACAGGATGTGCTGGCGCGCGTGGTCGAGTTGCCGATCGAGACTTGGGCCTATCGCAACGAGCCCGGCGTGCGGCACATCGGACCGTCGGGGCAGGCTTTCCAGGCGGCATTCGGCCTGGGCCACGACGACAAGTCGATCGCGACGGTGGATGCCGACGGTGTCGCGCTGGCCGCGATCAAGGGGCTGAACGAAAAGCTCGAAGCAAGGCTCGCCGACCAGTCGCGCGAGATTGCGGAACTCCGCGCGTTGATCGAGCGCCTGACTGCCGCGCGCTGACCCGCGGCGCGACTATCCGCTGCGGCGGCGTCGCGGCAGCGCCGGCTTCCCGGATCGCGCGGCGCCCGCGGCGCCGCGCGGTGGCTTGCCGCCGAGCCTTGCGGTGCGCGCGGGCACGGCCGCGTGTTCGTCGCGCGGCATCCCGTCGTCGAATGTGCCCCTCGGTGCGACTTTGACGGCCCCGCGCGGTGCGCGCTTGCGCGGCCGGCCCGGATGGGCCGCGGGCGCCGGCTTCGGCTCCGACGCCGCCCGACGGCGACGTGCGTCTGCAGGCGCAGCCGCGCCGCGGGCTTCGCGCTCGGCGCCCGGCAGCCGCTTCGGTGTCGCCATCCGCTTGCGCCAATTGCCGGGGCTGGTCGATTCCGCCTGGTGCTGGCGCGAGGCGGCGGCCTTCTTCGCCTTCGGTCCCGTCTTGCGGTCCGTGCCGGACTTCTTCGCCTTGGCGCCCGGCTTGCGCGTGGCCTTCGGCGCCTGCGCCTCCTCCTCGTCGCGCTCGCGCCACACGATCAGGAGCTTGCCGAGATGCTGCACCGGCGCGGCGTGCAATTGCTCCGCGATCGACACGAGCATCGCCTCGCGCGCTGCGCGATCGTCGGAGTGCACGCGTATCTTGATGAGGCCGTGCGCCGTGAGCGCGATGTCGATCTCGTTCAGCACGCGCGGCGTCAGCCCGTGCTGGCCGATGCTGGCGACCGGATGCAGGTGGTGCGCCTTGGCGCGCAGCTCGCGGCGCCGCTGGGGGGTGAGCTCGTCCATCCGCGCAGTTTAACCGCGCCGCGCTGCCTATAATCGCCCGATGCAACGGCACTCGAGAGGACGGTCCGGCGTGGAAATCTGGCTGCTGATCCTGGCCGTGCTCGTCGCCGTGCCCGCCGCGGCCTGGTTCGGGCAGGAGAAGCTCATCTTTTTCCCGCAGCCGCTCGCGGGAACTTCGCACTTGCCCCCCGGTACACAGGCTGTCGACCTGCGCGCCGCCGACGGGACGAAGCTCGCCGGCTTTTTCGTGCCGGCAAGTACTCCGCGCGCGCCCGTGCTGCTCTACTTCGGCGGCAACGCGGAGGAGATCTCGTGGACGCTCGCCGATCCGCGCTGGCCCGCGGGCTACGCGCGCGCCGGCGTCAATTACCGCGGCTACGGGCAAAGCGATGGCGCGCCGGGCGAGGCCCCGCTGGTCGACGACGCGAAGCTCGCCTTCGACGCGATCGCCGCGCGGCCCGACGTCGACCCGGCGCGCATCGTCGTCGTCGGCCGCAGCCTCGGCACTGGCATCGCGGCGCGGCTTGCCGTGGAGCGGCCGGTCGCGGCCGCGATCCTGATCTCGCCCTACGACAGCCTGGTCGAAGTTGCCAAGGCGCACTACCCGTGGCTGCCGGTGTCGTGGCTGCTGCGCCACCGCTTCGACGCGGCTTCCTACGCCAAGCGCGCGAGCGCTCCCTTGCTGGCGATCGTCGCGGCCGCGGACGGCATCGTGCACGTGCCGCGCTCGCGGGCGCTCTACGACGCCTGGGCGGGGCCGAAGCGCTGGGTGGCGCTCGATGGCCGCGGCCACAACGACCTCACTGCCGATGGTGGCTTCTGGTCCGCGGTGGCGGGGTTCGTCACCGCGCTGGACAAGTGACGTTCCTTCGCGAAGGCCTGATCGGCGGTGAACCCCGACAGCGTTCCTCGCGCCGACCTCGGCGCCGTCACCCCGCCCTTTACCGCAAGCATGCGTGGAAGCGATGTGCGACATCCGGACGATCATGTGCACCGTCTCGATGGCGGGGTGCATCGGGCCTTGGCGCGAGTTGACGAGGTAGCGGTCCTCCGCTCCATCCGGCCGCCGCGGGTCGGAGAGGTGAGGGGCCGCGCGGTTCCGCGTACCGCGCACGAAGTGTGGCGCGACTGGCCTGGCCTTTCCCGGGCGACGACCGGCCGCATGCAGGTTCCCTGCTAGAGTGGCGGGATCATCGCGCGTTCCCGCTTCGAACGCGCTCTCGAGCCCATGGCCAGTCCGCCCACCCGCTACGCGCGGTCGCACGCCGGCTACGTCGCGTACCAGACGTTTGGCGAGGGTCCGCGCGACATTCTTTTCGTCGCCAATTGGGCCAGCAACCTCGACGCGATGTGGGACGAGCCGTCGCTCGCCCACTACTTTCACCGGCTCGCCCGCGCCGGTCGGGTGATCTGCTTCGACAAGCGGGGCTCGGGCGTCTCCGATCCGGTGCCGCTCGCCTCGCTCCCGACGCTCGAGGACTGGATGGACGACGCGCGCGTCGTGCTCGACGCGGCGGGTTCGGGGCAGGCGGCAGTCGTGGGCGATACCGAGGGCGGCCCGATGGCGATGCTCTTCGCGGCGACCTGGCCGTCGCGCGTGAGCGCGCTCGTCCTGGTGAACTCGTTTGCCCGGTGGCGGCGGGCGCCCGACTATCCGATCGGCATGCCGGACTACACGGCGGAGAAGCTGATCTCGCTCTACGGGCAGCACTGGGGCCAGGACCCGGCCATGCTCGGGCTCACCGCGCCCACCATCGCCGACGACCCGCGGATGCGCGAGTGGTTCGTCCGCTACCAGCGGCTGGCGATGCCGCCGGGCGCATCCACCAGGATGTACGGCTGGGTGACGCAGCTCGACGTTCGCTCGGTGCTGCCGGCGATTTCCGCGCCGACGCTCGTGATCCACCGCGCGGAGAACCGGCACTATCGCGTCGAGTACGGCCGCTACCTGGCCGAGCACATACCCGATGCCCTATACGTCGAGCTCCCGGGCGCCGACTGCTTCCCGTTCCACACGGCCGAGTCCGATCGGGTGCTCGACGAGATCCACGGGTTCCTCACCGGGGAGCGCGAGTCGCCGCCCAGCGATCGCGAGCTTTCGACCGTGCTGTTCACCGACGTCGTCGGCTCGACGGACCTCGCGGCCCGGTTCGGTGACGCCCGCTGGCTCGAGTTGCGCGCGGCGCACAACGACGTGGTGCGACGCAACCTGCTCGCGTTCCACGGCCGCGAGGTCGCCACGACGGGGGATGGGTTCCTGGCGACCTTCGACGGTCCCGCCAGGGCGGTGCATTGCGCCGTGCGGATCAGGGACGCGGTGCGGGAACTGGGCCTGGAGATCCGCGCCGGGCTGCATACGGGAGAGATCGAGCGCCGCGATCACGACATCGGCGGGCTCGGAGTCCACATCGCCGCGCGGGTGATGGCCGCGGCGCAGTGCGGGGAGGTCCTGGTTTCCGGTACGGTCGCCGACCTCGTCATCGGTTCGGGCATCGTCTTCCGCGACAGGGCCGCGGTCGAGCTCAAGGGCGTCCCCGGCACGTGGCGGTTGCTCGAGGTCGCCAGACTCCCGTGAACGGAGCGACGCGGTGAGCAGGGCCCTCAACCCCTTCGGCAAGAAGCACCGCTTTGGCAAGGCGTGGATGCACGAGCACGTCACCGACCGCTTCGTGCAGGAGGCGAGAAAGCGCGGGTACCGCTCGCGTGCGGCGTTCAAGCTGCTCGAGGTCGGTGCCAGGGACAAGCTCTTTCGATCGGGGATCCGCGCGGTCGACCTCGGCGCCGCGCCGGGCAGCTGGAGCCAGGTGCTCGCCGAGAAGCTGGGTCCGGGAGCGTCGATCGTGGCGATCGACCGTCTGCCGATGGACCCGGTGCGCGGCGTCACCGTCCTGCAGGCGGACTTCGCCTCCGACGAGGGGCTCGCCGCCGTAGAGCAGGCCCTGGACGGCAAGCGCGTGGACCTTGTCGTTTCGGACATGGCCCCCAACCTGTCGGGCATCGACAGCGCCGACCAGGCGCGTTCGATCCACTTAGCCGAGCTGGCGCTCGAATTCGCTTCCCGCCGGCTGCAACCCGGCGGCGATTTCGCCGTCAAAGCGTTCCAGGGCGAGGGATTCGACGCGTTCGTTCGGGAGGTGCAGCACCTATTCACCAGGACGCATATCCGCAAGCCCGAGGCCTCGCGCGACCGCAGCCGCGAGGTCTTCGTGGTCGGCAAGGGCCTGCGCGAGCAGGCGTAGGGTCTTCCGAAGGGCGACAGGTGGCGCCCGCGGGTCGACAAGGCGGCGCCCGGCCCCGGGGCGGGAGGCGCCAGCGGCTACAATGACGGTTCCCCGGATTCCCGCGGGCGCGCCCGCAGCGCGGGCGGCAAGGAGCGAGCGTTGAACAATCTCCTCAAGAACATCGGCATCTGGCTGGTCATCGGGCTGGTCGTCCTGACCGTGGTCAAGCAGTTCGACACGCGCCAGTCGGTCCGGGACACGGTTCCGTATTCCGAGTTCATGGACAAGGCGCGCGCGGGCCAGGTCGAGGCCGCGAGCGTCGAGGGCCGCAAGATCGTCTGGCTGGGCGCCGACAAGAAGAAGAACGTCACCTATACGCCCGGCGACATCTGGATGGTCGGCGACCTCGTGAAGTACGGCGTCAAGGTCGAGGCCAAGCCCGAGGAGGAGCAGAGCTTCCTCGCGCAGATCTTCATCTCGTGGTTCCCGATGCTGCTGCTCATCGGCGTGTGGATCTTCTTCATGCGCCAGATGCAGGGCGGCGGGCGGGGCGGCGCGTTCAGCTTCGGCAAGAGCAAGGCGCGCATGCTCGACGAGTCGAACAACACCGTCACCTTCGCCGACGTGGCCGGCTGCGACGAGGCGAAGGAGGAAGTCTCCGAGCTCGTCGAGTTCCTGCGCGACCCGTCCAAGTTCCAGAAGCTGGGCGGGCGCATCCCGCGCGGCGTGCTGATGGTCGGCTCGCCGGGCACCGGCAAGACGCTGCTCGCCAAGGCGATCGCCGGCGAGGCGAAGGTGCCGTTCTTCTCGATCTCCGGCTCCGACTTCGTCGAGATGTTCGTCGGCGTGGGCGCCGCGCGCGTGCGCGACATGTTCGAGCAGGCGAAGAAGAGCGCGCCGTGCATCGTGTTCATCGACGAGATCGACGCCGTCGGCCGGCAGCGCGGCGCGGGCCTGGGCGGCGGCAACGACGAGCGCGAGCAGACGCTCAACCAGCTGCTGGTCGAGATGGACGGCTTCGAGGGCAACTCGGGCGTCATCGTGATCGCGGCCACGAACCGCCCCGACGTGCTCGACCCGGCGCTGATGCGCCCGGGCCGCTTCGACCGCCAGGTGGTCGTTCCCCTGCCCGACATTCGCGGCCGCGAGCAGATCCTGCTCGTGCACATGCGCAAGGTCCCGATCGCGCCGGACGTCAAGGCCGAGATCATCGCGCGCGGCACGCCCGGCTTCTCGGGCGCCGACCTCGCCAACCTCGTCAACGAGGCGGCGCTGTTCGCCGCGCGCGGCAGCAAGCGCCTCGTGGACATGGACGACTTCGAGCGCGCCAAGGACAAGATCATCATGGGCGCCGAGCGGCGCTCGATCGTGATGCCCGAGGAGGAGCGCCGCAACACGGCCTTCCACGAGTCCGGCCACGCGATCGTCGCCAAGCTGCAGCCGAAGACCGACCCGGTGCACAAGGTGACGATCATCCCGCGCGGCCGCGCGCTCGGCGTGACGATGCAGCTGCCGGAGTCGGACCGCTACTCGATGGACAAGGAGCGCATGCTCTCCATGATCTCCGTGCTGTTCGGCGGGCGCATCGCGGAAGAGCTGTTCATGAACCAGATGACGACGGGCGCCTCCAACGACTTCGAGCGCGCCACGCAGCTCGCGCGCGACATGGTGATGCGCTACGGCATGAGCGACCTGATGGGCCCGATGGTCTACGCCGAGAACGAGGGCGAGGTGTTCCTCGGCCGCTCGATCACGCGCACCGTGCACGTCTCCGAGGAGACGATGCGCAAGGCCGACGGCGAGATCCGCAAGATCATCGACCAGCAGTACGCGGTCGCGCGCAAGCTGCTCGAGGACAACCGCGACAAGGTCGAGGCGATGGCCGCCGCGCTGCTCGAGCTCGAGACGATCGACGCCGACCAGATCGACGACATCATGGCAGGCAAGGCCCCGCGGCCGCCGAAGGCGACCTCGCAGCCGGTGCCGCCGCCGGGCGCGTCGGACGACACGCCGGGCGGGGAGCCCAGCGCCAAGCCCGCCTGATCCCGCCGCGGCAACGACAGCCGGGGGCGCGCAGCGATGCGCGCCCTCGTCGTTTGCGCGGCCCGCTATGATGCGGCTCGGCGGCCACGACGCGCGCTGCCCGATTCACCGATGCCCCGGACCACGCTCAAGCTGACCAAGCCCGTCGACCGCGAGAAGCCGGCGAAGCCGCCTACTTCGCGCGCGTGGCGCGTGCACGGCAAGGCGCTTGCCCGGGCGGCAACTGCCGCGCCTTCCGCGCCGGCTCCGGCAGAGGCGAGTCGCGCGGCGCCTGCAGCGGGGAAGTCCCGCCGCGGGAAGCCGCCGCCGGCCAAGCGTGCGCTCGACGGCAAGGCGGCGCCCGCAAAGGGCGAGCGGCGATCGTCGCCCCCTCGCGCCAAGCGCGCGACGCCGCGTCCCGCGAAACCGGCGCCGCCGGTGCGGCCATCGCCGGCACCTGCCGCAGCGGCGCCTCCGCGTCCCCCGAAGTCCGACGAGCCGCGCCTGTCCAAGCGCATGAGCGAACTGGGGCTGTGCTCGCGCCGCGAAGCGGACGAGTGGATCGTCAACGGCTGGGTGAAGGTGGACGGTGTGACCGTGGCGACGCTCGGCACCCGCGTGTCGCCGCAGGCGCGCATCGAGGTCGACCCGGCCGCGGCGCGTCACCAGAGCGAGCAGGTGACGATCCTGCTCAACAAGCCGGTCGGCTACGTCTCCGGTCAGCCGGAGGACGGCCACGAGCCGGCGATGGTGCTGATCAGGCCGGAGAACCGCTGGTCCGGCGACCCGTCGCCGATGCGCTTCCAGCCGTCGCACCTGCGCGGGCTCGCGCCCGCCGGGCGCCTCGACATCGACTCGACGGGCCTGCTCGTGTTCACTCAGGACGGCCGCATCGCGAAGCAGCTGATCGGCAGCGACTCGGCGGTCGAGAAGGAATACCTGGTGCGCGTCGAGGGCAAGCTCTCCGAGCAGGGCCTGCGGCTGCTGCGGCACGGCCTCGAGCTCGACGGCGTCAAGCTCAAGCCGGCGCGCGTGTCGTGGCAGAACGAGGACCAGCTGCGCTTCGTGCTGCGCGAGGGGCGCAAGCGGCAGATCCGCCGCATGTGCGAGGCGGTGGGTCTCGTCGTGACGGGCCTGCGGCGCGTGCGCAGCGGCGGCGTGCCGCTGGGCGCGCTGCCGGTGGGCAAGTGGCGCTACCTGCGCCGCGGCGAGAAGTTCTGAAAGGAAGACGACCGTGACGGAGCTTGGCAGCCTGCAGGAGCGCCTTCGCGAGTTCGCCGACGCGCGCGAGTGGGGCCGGTTCCACTCGCCCAAGAATCTCGCGATGGCGCTGTCGGCGGAGGCAGGCGAGCTGCTCGAGGTGTTCCAGTGGCTCACCGAGGAGGAGAGCCGCGGCCTGGCTCCGGCGGCGCGCGCGGCCGCGGAAGAGGAGATCGCGGACGTCCTGCTCTACCTCGTGCGGTTGTGCGACGAGCTCGGCGTCGACCCGCTCGCAGCGGCTGAGCGCAAGCTCGCCGAGAACGCGCGCAAGTACCCGGTCGACAAGGCGCGCGGGAACGCCAGGAAGTACACGGAACTCTGACGTGACCGACGCTCCCGTCGTGCGCTGGACCGAACGCGGCGAGGAGCGCGTCGCCCGCTGGCGCTCGGAGCGCGGCGCGCCGCCACCGCAGCGCATCGTCGTCGCCGACGATCACATGAGCGCCGATCGCGCGTACGGCCTCGCCTGCCAGGGCACGGGCCTGCTGTGGCGCGGCGACTTCCAGAATGCGCGGCAGTTGCTGATCGCGCTCGGCAGCCGCGTCGACCGGCCGCGGCGCAAGGCGAAGGTGCCGGCGGCGGGTGCGCCGGCGCCTTCGCCCGTCGAGGCGTTCAACCTCCACCGTCAGGCGCAGTCGCAGCGCGCGCGCACGCTGGGCATGCTGCTGATCCGGCTCGACGAGCGCTACGGCACCGCGCTGCGCCGCGAGCCCGACCTGCGGCAGGCCTGCACCGAGGCGTGGGGTCCGGCGGAGGGCCCGTCCGTCGTCTCGCTGCGCGAACTGCTGGGGTTGATCGGCGCGCACGAGTGGCGCAGCAAGGGCATCGAGGTCGCGGCCGTCGGCGGCCGCATCCACCCGCACTACGGCGTGTTCGCGCCGATTCGCAGCGAGTACGTGGACCTCGTCGCGCAGGCGCCGCTGCCGGCCGCGTTGAGCGCAGGAGGGACGGCCTTCGACGTGGGCACCGGCACCGGCGTGCTCGCCGCCGTGCTGGCGCGGCGCGGCGTGAAGCGCGTGATCGCCACCGACAAGGACCCGCGGGCGCTCGCGTGCGCGAGGGAGAACGTCGCGCGACTCGGTCTTGCGCAGCAGGTCGAGGTCGTCGAGGCGGACCTGTTTCCGGACGGGCGCGCCGCGCTCGTCGTCTGCAACCCGCCCTGGGTTCCCGCGCGGCCGAGCGCGCCGATCGAGCACGGCATCTACGACCCCGAGAGCCGCATGCTGCGCGCCTTCCTCGCCGGCTTGCCCGCGCACCTCGAGCCGGGCGGCGAGGGCTGGCTCGTGCTCTCCGATCTCGCCGAGCACCTCGGCCTGCGGTCGCGCGACGAACTGCTCGCGACGATCGACGCCGCGGGACTGCGCGTGGTGGAGCGTGCCGACGCCCGTCCGAGCCATCCGCGCGCGTCCGAAGCGAGCGATCCGCTGCACGCGGCACGCGCCGCGGAAGTCACGTCGCTGTGGCGCCTCGCGGCGCGCTGAGGCGTTGCGAGACCCGGAGAGGGGCGCCGGGCCTGTACAATGCGAAGCTTCCGCCTCCCGGGCGGGACACGAGATCGCCGGAATTTCCGGCATCCGCACCCCATCGGGCCGAGCAGCGCTGCTCAGGACACTTGCGCGCCTCGGCCCGCGCCATCGCCGGCCGGGTCCTTCGCGCACGACAGAGGATTCCCCGCCATGGGCAAGCAGACCGCAGTGATCATCGAACGCCGCTACGTCGACGACGAAGGCAAGGTCGTCGTGTCCCGTCACCCGCAGTGGAAGGTGGACTGCTGGGACGCCGTCGAAGGGCTCCCCGACGACGAGGCGCGCTGGTGGGCGCTGGAGAAGCTGCTCTGGGGCATGTGGGAGCGCGGCGTGGAGGTCGGGCGCGTGACGGAGTTCGCGAAGGCGCGCTATGCGGAACGCGACGAGCGTTCGCGCGCCGAGGCCGCGCTGGAAACGGGCGAATCGTGAACGACGCCGCGCTGCGCGACCGCTTCCTCGCCGCGCTCGATGCCGGCAACCGCGCGGCGAGCATGGATCTCGCGGGCTACCTGACCGGCAGCATGAGCCCGCTGCCGAGCGTGGTCTGCGCGCAGCTCGGCCTGCCTGCGGGCAGCGCCTACTCGGTCGCGGCGCACTGGGTGCTCGCGCGGGGCGCTGCGGAGTAGGGGATCGGCGGCGTGTCCGCGGCCCGCCGCGCGCGGGTAGCATGACGGGATGGGCGCAACGATTGCCATCGGCCAGGCCCGTGCGCTGCTCTGCGCCTCGCGCGCGCTCGACCTCGCGCGCCCGCGCGTCATGGGCATCGTCAACGTCACGGCCGACTCGTTCTCCGACGGCGGGCGATTCGTCGACCCGGCGAGGGCGCTCGCGCACGCGCGCCGGCTGCTCGACGATGGCGCGGACATAGTCGACGTCGGCGGCGAGTCGACGCGACCCGGCGCCGAGCCGGTGGGCGAGGCCGAGGAACTCGACCGCGTCCTGCCGCTGGTCGAGGCGCTTGCGCGCGACGGCGCGCTCGTCTCCGTCGACACGACGAAGCCGGGCGTGATGCGCGCGGCAGTTGCGGCCGGCGCGGCGATGATCAACGACGTCCGCGCGCTGCAGGCGCCGGGCGCGCTCGAGGCCGCCGCCGCTTCGCAAGCCGCCGTGTGCCTGATGCACATGCGCGGCGAGCCGCGCACGATGCAGCAGGGCCCGCACTATGCCGACGTGGTGGGCGAGGTGCGCGCATTCCTCTCCGTGCGCGCGCGCGCCTGCGAGGCGGCAGGGATCGCGCGCGAGCGCATCGTCGTCGATCCGGGCTTCGGCTTCGGCAAGACCGTCGAGCACAACTTTGCGCTGCTGCGCGGGCTCGCCGCCATCGTGGCGCTCGGCTACCCGGTGCTGGTCGGCTGGTCGCGCAAGTCCTCGCTGGGCGCGGTGACCGGGCGCGGGGTGCACGACCGGCTCGCCGCGAGCCTCGCCGCGGCGCTCGCGTGCGTCGCGCGCGGCGCCGCGATCGTGCGCGTGCACGACGTGCGGGAGACGGTCGACGCGCTCAAGGTGTGGGGCGCCGCGGGCCCGCCGGGCGGGGGCGGCTGAGCGCATCCCTGCCCGGTCGTACAATTCGCGTATTCGGACCACCTGCGGGCGCATGAGTTGAGCACGCGACAGTATTTCGGCACCGACGGCGTCCGCGGGCGCGTCGGCGAGCCGCCGATCACCCCCGAACTCGTGCTGAAGCTGGGCTACGCCGCGGGCCGCGTGCTCGCCACGGGCGAGGGCGCGCGCACGGGCGGGGCGCCGCGCGTGCTGATCGGCAAGGACACGCGCATCTCCGGCTACCTGCTCGAGGCCGCGCTCGAGGCGGGCTTCTCCTCGGCGGGCGTGGACGTCGACCTCACCGGTCCGCTGCCCACGCCGGCCATCGCGTACCTGACACGCGCGCTGCGGCTGTCCGCCGGCGTGGTGATCAGCGCCTCGCACAACCCGTTCGACGACAACGGCATCAAGTTCTTCTCGGCGTCCGGAACGAAGTTGCCCGACGCCGTCGAGGCGGCGATCGAGCGCCAGATGGCCGAGCCGCTCGCCTGCGTGCCTTCCGCGCAGCTCGGCAAGGCCCGCCGCGTCGATGACGCGGCCGGCCGCTACGTCGAGTTCTGCAAGAGCACGTTTCCGAACGAGCTGGACCTGCGCGGGATGCGCATCGTGGTCGACTGCGCGCACGGTGCGGGCTACGTGGCCGCGCCGGCCGTGTTCCACGAGCTGGGCGCGGAGGTGATTGCGGTTGGCGCCGAGCCCGACGGCACCAACATCAACCAGGGCGTGGGCGCCACGCATCCGCGCCACCTCGCGGTGAAGGTCGTCGAGCACGGCGCGAACGTCGGCATCGCGCTCGACGGCGACGGCGACCGCCTGCTGATGGCGGATGCCTCCGGCCGCGTCTACGACGGCGACGAGCTCCTCTACGTGATTGCCGGCGACTACCGGCGACGCGGCGTGGCGCTCGGCGGCGTGGTCGGGACGCAGATGAGCAACCTCGGCTTCGAGCAGGCGCTCTCGCGCGCCGGCGTCCCCCTCGAACGCGCGCGCGTCGGCGACCGTTACGTGATGGAGAAGCTCGCCGAGCGCGGCTGGCTGCTCGGCGGGGAGAACTCGGGGCACCTCATCTGCCTCGACAAGCACACGACGGGCGACGCGATCGTCGCCGCGCTCGCGGTGCTGCGCGCGCTCATCGAACGGGGACAGACGCTTGCGGCCGCGACGCAGGACCTCCGCATGTTCCCGCAGCGCCTCATCAACGTCCCGATCCGCCGCGGCTGGGACTGGCAGGCCAGCGAGGACGTGCGGCGCGCGCAAACCGACGCGATCGGCGCGCTAGGCGAGCGCGGACGCGTGCTGCTGCGCCCCTCCGGCACCGAGCCCGTGCTGCGCGTGATGGTCGAGGCGCGCGACCGCGAGCTGGCCGACTCGCACGCCGAGGCGATCGCGCAGACGATCGCGCGCGCGGCGGGACAGCGGCTATGAGCGCGCTGCCGCCCCTCAAGTTCGCGGCGGTGGGCCTCGACCACCGCCACATCTACGACCAGGTGCAGAGCCTGCTGGACGTCGGCGCCGAGTGCGTCGGCTACTGGACGGAAGGCTCGCCGAAGACGCTGGAGGGCTTCGCGAAGCGCTTCCCGTCGATACCGCGCGTCGACGACCGCCGCCGCTTCTACGACGACCGCTCGATCGAGCTGGTCACCTGCGCTGCGATTCCCTGGGACCGCGCGGGGCACGCGATCGAGGCGATGCGCGCGGGCAAGGACTTCATGTCCGACAAGCCTGGCGCGACGACGTTCGGGCAGCTTGACGCCGTTCGCGCCGCGCAGCAGGCGACGGGGCGCATCTGGACGGTCAACTTCACCGAGCGCTTCGAGGTGCGCGCGGTGACGCGCGCGCTGGAGCTCGCGCGCGACGGCGCGATCGGCCAGGTCGTGCAGACCGTCGGCCTCGGGCCGCACCGCGAGAACCGGAGCTTGCGCGACCCCTGGTTCTACGACAAGTCGAAGTACGGCGGCATCCTCGTCGACATCGCGTCGCACCAGATCGACCAGTTCCTGATGTTCGCCGGCGCGACCGACGCCGAGATCACGCTTGCCCGGGCGCTGAACGTCGCGCATCCGGGCGATCCCGCGTACGAGGACTTCGGCGAGATCGCGCTCGCGTCCGGCAGCGCGAGCGGCTACATCCGCGTGGATTGGTTCACGCCGGACGGGTTGCCTACCTGGGGCGACGGTCGCCTGTTCGTCTACGGGACGAAGGGCACGATCGAGCTGCGCAAGTACGTCGACGTGGCCGGCCGCCCCGGCAAGGACCACCTGTTCCTCGTCGACGGGCAGGGGATGCGGCACGTCGACTGCAGCGACGCGGGGCTGCCGTACTACGCGAACCTGCGGCGCGACATCGCCGAACGGACCGAGACCGCGATGCCGCAGGCGCACGCCTACAAGGTCTGCGAACTCGCGCTGCGCGCGCAGGCGATGGCGAGCGGCGCCTACTGAAACGGGCGCCTGACCCTCATTTCGGGGGCTAGTGTCCCGTACCGGAAGTTCCTTGCCGCATCGCAGGGCAGGAACCACCTCCGCTCGTGCAAGGACGACGAAAATGGCGCGCTGCGCGACGCCGGGCGCAGCGGGTATCGCGAATACCCGCAAGACCGGCAACAATGCAGCGCGTCATTTCTCGCTCGTCCTTGTGCGAGGAACTTCCGGTACGGGACACTAGGGCCGCCCGTATAATCGTTCGATGGTCGCCGTGCTGCACGCCACCCCCGGCAGCGCCGCGCCGCAGGCGGTCGACGCCTGGCTCGAGAGCCTGCGTCCCACCTACGGGGACGATCGCGTGCGCGCGTTCGCGGAGGCCTGGGACGCGCTGCGCGCCGCCGCGGGCGACGCGCGCAACGACGACGGCGAGCCGCACGTCGACCGTGCGCTGGGCACGGCGTCGATCCTCGCGTCCCTGAACCTCGATCCGGCGTCGATCCGCGCGGCGCTGCTGATGCCGCTGCCATCGCTGCCCGGCTACGACGCGGAGGCGCTCGCCTCCCGCCACGGCGCGGAGGTTGCGGCGCTCGTCGCGGGCGTGGCGCGCATGGGCGGCATCCGCGCGCTGCCCGGCGGCCACTCGCCTGCCGAGCGTGCCGCGCAGGCCGAGAGCCTGCGCAAGATGCTGCTGGCGATGGTCGAAGACGTGCGCGTCGTGCTGATCAAGCTCGCCGAGCGCACGCAGGCGCTGCGCTTCCTGATCGGCACCGACGAGGAGCGCTGCCGGCAGGCGGCGCGCGAAGTCACGGACCTGTTCGCGCCGCTCGCCAACCGGCTGGGCGTGTGGCAGCTCAAGTGGGAACTCGAGGACCTGAGCCTGCGCTCGCTCGAGCCCGCCGTCTACAAGCGCATCGCGAAGGCGCTCGACGAGCGGCGGCTCGACCGCCAGCGCTACATCGCCGACGTGATCGCCGGGCTCAGGGCGGAACTGCGCGAGGCCGGCATCGACGCCGAGGTCACGGGCCGCCCGAAGCACATCACCAGCATCTGGAACAAGATGCGGCGCAAGGACGTCGGCATCGACGAGCTCTACGACATCCGCGCGGTGCGCATCCTCGTCGCCGACGTCAAGGACTGCTACGCGGCGCTCGGCGTCGTCCACCACCTGTGGACCCCGCTGCCCGGCGAGTTCGACGACTACATCGCGAAGCCGAAGGCCAACGACTACCGCTCGCTGCACACCGCGGTGATCGGGCCCGAGGGCAAGCCGCTGGAGGTGCAGATCCGCACGCGCGAGATGCACCAGCACTCCGAGTGGGGCGTCGCGGCGCACTGGCGCTACAAGGAGGGCGACGCGCGGGCCTCGCGCGATCCCGGCTTCGACGAGAAGATCGCGTGGCTGCGGCAGGTGCTCGACTGGAAGGACGCGGTCGCCGACGCGGGCGAGTGGCTGACCGAGTTCAAGGACAGCCTGTTCACCGACACCATCTACGTGCTGACGCCGCAGGGCAGGGTCGTCGACCTGCCGAGGGGCGCCACGCCGGTCGACTTCGCGTACGCGGTGCACACGAACCTCGGCCACCGCTGCCGCGGTGCGCGCATCGACGGCCAGATGGTGCCGCTCAACTTCCGGCTCTCCAACGGCCAGCGCGTCGAGGTGATCACCGTCAAGCAGGGCGGGCCGTCGCGCGACTGGCTCAATCCCGACCTGGGCTACGTCGCGAGCCACCGCGCGCGCGCGAAAGTTCGCCAGTGGTTCAAGCAGCAGCAGCTCGAGGAGACGATCGCCGCGGGCCGGGCGGTGGTCGAACGCGAGGTCTCGCGCGCGGGGGCGACGTCGGTGAGCCTCGAGGCCGTCGCGGCCAAGGCCGGCTACGCGAAGCTCGACGAGTTCTTCGCCGCGGCCACGCGCGACGAGCTCAACCTGCGCCAGATCCAGATGGCGATCCGCGCGGTGGCGACCCCCGCCGCGGAGCCTGCGCAGGCCGCGACCGACGACGAGGTCGCGACCCGTGCCAGCCGCGCTTCGGGCTCGGGCAGCGGCATCCTGATCGTCGGCGTCGACCGGCTGATGACGGGGCTCGCGCGCTGCTGCAAGCCGGCGCCGCCGGATGCGATCGTCGGGTTCGTCACGCGCGGCAAGGGCATCACGATCCACCGCGCCGGCTGCGCGAACCTCGCGCGCGCCCGCGCCCAGCAGCCCGAGCGGCTCATCGACGCGAACTGGGGTGCGCCGCGCGACGAGGTGTTCCCCGTCGACATCATCGTCGAGGCGGGCGACCGCCCGGGGCTGCTGCGCGACCTCTCGGAGGTGTTCTCGCGCGAGAAGATCAACGTGACGTCCGTGAATACGCTGACGAAGCAGCACCTCGCGCGCATGGCGTTCACCATCGAGGTGCGCAGCGTCGCGGAACTTCGGCGCACGCTCGGGCTCGTGGCCGAGGTGCCGGGCGTGCTGTCGGCAGGGCGGCGCTGACTCCCCTCACCCCCGCCCCCTCTCCCGCCTGGCGGCGGGAGAGGGGAGCACGCGGCGCTCCCGTGCGACGGAAGAGGTGGGCGGGCCGTTCTCCCCTCGCCCCGCGTCAGCGGGGAGGGGCCGGGGGCGAGCGGAAAGCGCTAGGCCCCCGCGGGCAGGAAGGTCAGCGCGACGCCGTTGTTGCACCAGCGCTGCCCGGTCGGCGGCGGACCGTCGTCGAACACGTGCCCGTGGTGGCCGCCGCAGCGCGCGCAGTGGTACTCGGTGCGCGGGTAGAGGATCTTGTAGTCGGTCTTCGTCCTGAACGCGCCGGGAATCGTCGTGAAGAACGACGGCCAGCCCGTGCCGCTGTCGTACTTCATCTCGGAGGTGAACAGCGGCAGCCCGCAGCCGGCGCACGCGAAGACGCCGCGGCGCTTCTCCCTGTCGAGGGGGCTCGACCCCGCCGGCTCGGTGCCTTCCTCGCGCAGCACCTCGTACGCCGCCTTGGAGAGGCGCTTCCGCCACTCGTCCGCCGGGAGCTTGAGCGGCGGGTCGGCGGAGGGCACCTGGGCATTCGGCGGCAGGAAGCTGCGCCACTCGGCCTGCATCTGCAGCGGCGTGCGCTTCTGCGCGCGGACCGCCGGCGAGGCGAGCAGCGGTGCGATCAGGCCCAGCGTCAGGAAGTCGCGGCGTTGCATGGGCGTGCTCTCCGCAGAGTTGTCGGTGATGATGAGTCGCGCCGCGCAGCTGCCGCTTACACCCGCGCGCCGGCGCGCCCGGGCGCTTCGGAAGCAGCGGGCGCCGGGAGGTTCCACAGGTCGGCCACCAGCGCGACCAGCGCGGCCAGCGCGGGCTCGCGCTCGCGCTCCCTGGGATAGATGAACGACACCGTCGTGGCGAGCCGCACGTCGCCCCAGAGGCAGATGGTGCCCGCGGCGCTGTCGGCAAGGCCCAGGTCCTCGCGCACCAGCGCAAGGCCCAGCCCCGAGGCGACCAGCGAACGGATCACGCTCTCGTTGTCGGCCTCGACCTGCGTGGCCGGCTCGACGCCGTGCGCGCGGAACAGCGCCGTGGCCAGCGCGTAGTGCGAGCTGAACTGCGGCGTCATGATCCACGGCAGCGCGGCGAGCGCCTCCCAGTCGGCGTGCTCGACACGCTCGCGCCACTGCGCGGGCGCCGCGACGCGGAAGGCGATCTCGCGAAGCGGCAGCGCAGCGACGGCGGGGTGCGTCCGCTCGCCGTAGTAGAACGACGCGTCGAGTCCGCCGTCGCGCACCTTGTCGAACGCGGTGCCGGTCACTTCGTGGTGCAGCTCGATGGTCACCAGCGGCGAGCGCTCGAATGCGCGGGCCAGCAGGTCGCCGAGGCGGATGAACTCGGGGTCGGTCAGCGTGCCCAGCCGGATGTGGCCGACGACCTGGCCGCGCAGCGCCAGCGCGCGGCTGCGCAGCTGCTGGGCCGCCGCCATGACGGTCTCTGCCTCGTGCAGCAGCAGGCGGCCGGCGGCGGTGAGCGTCATGCCGCCGGGGCCGCGCTCGAAGAGCACGACTTCGAGCTCCTCCTCGAGGGCCTTGATGTGCGCGGAAACGGCTGGCTGCGAGAGGTGCAGTCCCTCGGCGGCCCGGGTCAGATTGCCGAGTTCCGCGACGGCGGCGAAGCTGCGAAGTTGGTAGAGCTCCATGGGTGCGGCGAGGTCCTTTCGGATTCTACGCCATCGGCCGGAAAACCGCAGCGGCTCAGGCACTTGGCAGCGATCAGCGGCGCTTATCGGGACGATCCGAACATACGATTGGATTCGTGCCGGCGCGGGCCGTATCTTGCCAATCGTGGCGGTCCCGATCGGGGGCCGCGAAATCGGCGGGCATCGGACCAGGAATCCGGGCTGCGCCAGGAAGCGACGAAAATGCTGATGCACTGGATCAGGACGCACGCGGGAACCACGCAGGCGAGGGTGGGGTTCCAGCCCACTGCGGGCTATGCCGGGACGATCGCGGTGTCGCGTCCCCCCATCGCGCAGGCGCCCAGGCTCGGGCTGATGGACCGGATCGACCGCTGGTTCTGGAGCCTCGAGCAGAAGCGGCGCGACGCGTACCTCGCGCAGGCCGTGGACATCGTCGACCTCGAGCAGCGCCTGCTCAAGCTGGAGCGCGCCCCGCAAGGATTCCTGCCGGGCTGATCGGGCGCCCGACCGAAGGGCTACGCCGCGCCGTCCCTCGCCGGGACGACGCACGGATCGCCGGACCTCCTCCCCGGCGCCGTCGACGCGGTCGCTCGCGACTCCTCCTCCACGCGAACGGCGCCAGCGTCGGGCTTCTTTCCTCGCCGAAGGGCGTCCTCGCGACGCCCTTCGGCGTTTCCATGGCGCAGTCCGGGGGCTGTTCGCGCGAGGCGCCTCGGCGTATCGTCGCGCGATCCGCGAGCGGCATGCATGCACCTCGACGATGCCCTGCGCCAGGGCGGATTCCGCCGCTGGTACGAGCGCCAGCTGATCGAAGGCCACGTGTGGCTGGTGACCGCGTTCCTCGCGCTGATCATGGTGGCGATCGCGCTCGAGGTGCTCGACTTCCGCGGCTCGCGAGCCGGCGTGCTCGCGCTGGCGGCGATCGTCGTCGCAGGCCTCGCGCTCGTGGCGTTCGCGGTCCGGCGCTTCCACCTGCTGCTCGGGCGCGCCGAGCAGCTCGCCGAGCAGGCGGTCTGCGGCCGGTGCCGCAGCTACGGCCGTTTCGACGTCGTGCAGGGGCACGACGCGCCGGAGTCGCTCACCGGCCGCAGCGTGCGCGTGCGCTGCCGCGGCTGCGCGCACGAGTGGCAGATCGGCTGACGGGCGCCTAGTGGACTGTAACGGCCAAATCGATAGTGCCTGGCGGGCGCTTCGCGCCGATCGCGTTGTTGCCGGGTCTTGCAAGGGGACCTACCCTTGCTGCGCCCCGGCGCCTAGCGCTCGACGCGAATCGCCTCGCCAGGGGAGGCCTTGCCAATCATCGATGTCGCGCACATCTTCACTACCGATTTGACCGTTACAGTCCACTAGAGCAGGCCCCGCACCGCCGCCGCGCCGATCCCGGTCGCCGCGCCCGCCGCGATGACGGAGATCACGCCGACCTTGCCGCCGAACAGCGCGGCGGCCGCGCCCAGCGCGATGAGCAGCGCTTGCGCGTTCACGCTCCCCGCAGGAACGAGGACGTGCAGCGCGAAGAACAGCGCGAGGTTGGCGATCACGCCGACCACTGCGGCGGTGACCCCGGACAGCGGTGCGGTCCAGCGCAGGCTGCCGCGCGTCGACTCGACCAGCGGGCCGCCGACGAGGATGAACAGGAACGATGGCAGGAACGTGAAGAACGTCGCCACGCACGCGCCCGCGACGCCCGCGAGCGCGAGCGCATCGGGGCCGAGCGCCGCCTTCGTCCACGCCCCGACGTAGCCTACGAACGCGACGATCATGATCAGCGGGCCCGGCGTGGTCTCGCCGAGGGCGAGCCCGTCGATCATCTGCGACGAGGTGAGCCAGCCGTGCGCCTCGACCGCGGCCTGGTGCACGTAGGGCAGCACCGCGTAGGCGCCGCCGAACGTGACGAAGGCGGCCTGCGTGAAGAACCGCGCCATGCTCTGCAGCGTGTCGCCGCCGCCGTCGAGCCGCGTCGCGACGGCGTAGCCCGCGAGCCACAGCGCCGCACAGGCGCCGATCACGCGCGCTGCGTGCGCCCACGAGTGCCGTGCGTGGGGCGGCGGCGCCGTGTCGTCGTCGATCGCGGCGGCCGCGTGCGGCTGCGCGTCGCTGCCGGCGTGTCCCGCCGGGCCGAATGCCGAGGGAACGAGGCGGCCGCCCGCGGCGCCGATCGCGGCCGCCGCCAGCACGATCGCCGGGAACGGCACGGCGAACGCGTAGAGGGCGACGAACGCCGCGACGGCGAGCGCCCAGTGGAGCGGGTGGCGCAACGCGCGCGCGCCGATGCGCCACGCCGCGTGCGCGACGATGGCCACGACGACCGGCTTGACGCCGGCGAACACCGCCGCGACCAGCGGCACGCTGTCGTGCGCGACGTAGGCCCACGACAGCGCGATCAGCACGACGAGCGAGGGCAGCACGAACAGCGCGCCGGCGACGACGCCGCCCCACGTGCGGTGCATCAGCCAGCCGAGATAGGTGGCGAGCTGCTGCGCCTCGGGGCCCGGCAGGACCATGCAGTAGTTGAGCGCGTGCAGGAAGCGCCGCTCGGAGATCCACCGGCGGCGCTCGACCAGCTCGCGGTGCATGATCGCGATCTGGCCGGCCGGCCCGCCGAAGCTCACGCAGCCCAGCCACGCCCAGAAGCGCAGCGCCTCGCGAAACGACGGCAGCGGCGGACGCGCCGCGGTCGCCTCCGCGGTCACGCGGCGCTGCGCCGCAGCGCGGTCGCGTCCCAGCCGTGGCGCTCATCCCGCGCTGCGCGGCACCACGCGTACAGGGCGTCGTAGACGAGAAGCGCGTGGCGCAGCAGTGCGCCGTCGTCGCCGATCAGCCGGCCCATCCCCAGCGAGACCGCGAGCAGACCGGCGGCTTGCGGCGAGTCGCCGAGGCGGTCGGTGTCCGCCGCGCGCACGATGTCCGCCAGCGCGGCGAGCGCCGGGTCGTCGGGCGCGTGCCGGGCGACGAAGGCGTCGAAGCTGCAGCGCTCGCCGTCGTGCGTGTATTCGACGTCGGGCACGTCGAACGGCGTCGCGCCCGTCGCACGGGCGTGCGCGAGCACTCGCTGCGGCGGCACGTAGTCGAACACGGCATCGGCGTCGATGAACCGGCGCACGAACCACGGGCAGGCAAGGCGGTCGATCTTCGGCCGCTCGCGCGTCACCCAGCGCGTCGGCGGGGCGTGCGGCACGACGCTGCCGCCCTCCGCGCGCCACGCGTCCAGCCCGCCGGCGAGGTGCCGTGCGTCGAGGCCGAACGCGCGCAACGTCCGCGCCGTGTCTCTGCTGACCTCGTGGCCGTACACGCAATAGACGGCGACCGGCCGCCAGGCGGGCAGCGCCGCGCCCCACGCGAGCGGATCGTCGGGCAGGCGCCGCAGCGCGCCGGGAATCATGCCGGGATCGGCGGCGAAGTCTGCTGCGCGGCGCACGTCGACGAGGGTGAGCGCTGCGCGCGAGTCGAGCGCGTCGCGCAGCATGACAGGGGAGATGGCCGCATCCACGTTGAACGCCTCCTGCGGGCGGGAGCCCGGTGGTAAAGGCGCAGTCCTTGGACGGGAGCGTCGATGCGGCGGGGCGTCTGCGAAGGCCCCGCGCAAGACTATGCTTTCGCGCGCGTCAGATCAAGCCCTCGAGCAGCTGGACATCGACCAGCTCGCCGGCGGCGACGTCGCCCGTCGCCGTCGGCAGCACGATGAAGCAGTTGGCCTGCGACATCGACGAGAGGATGCCCGAGCCCTGGTCGCCGGTGGTGCGCACCGTCCAGCCGCCGTCGTCGGCCTGCGCGAGGATGCCGCGCTGGAACTCGGTGCGGCCGGGTGCCTTGCGGATCGGCGCGGCGAGCTTCGCCTTGAACGTCGGCACCGGGCCGGCGTCGCGCCGTCCCTGCAGCACCATCAGCGCCTCGCGCACGAACTGGTAGAACGTCACCATCACCGACACCGGGTTGCCGGGCAGGCCGAAGAAGTGCGCATTGCCGATGCGGCCATAGGCGAGCGGGCGGCCCGGCTTCATCGCGATCTTCCAGAACACGACTTCGCCGAGGCGGTCGAGCAGCTGCTTCACGTAGTCGGCCTCGCCCACCGACACGCCGCCCGAGGTGATGACGACGTCCGCGTTGGCCGCGGCCGTCGCGAAGGCGCGCTCGAGCAGCTCCGGGACGTCGGGGACCACGCCCATGTCCACGACCTCGCAGCCCAGCCGCGCGAGCATGCCGTGGATCGTGTAGCGGTTGCTGTCGTGGACCTGGCCGGCGCCGAGCGGCCTGCCGATCGGCACCAGCTCGTCGCCCGTCGAGAAGAACGCGACGCGCAGGCGCCGGAAGACGTCGACCTCGGCGACGCCGAGCGAGGCGATCATGCCGACCTCGGCGGGGCGCAGCGCCTGTCCGGCGCGGAACACCGTGTTGCCGCGCCTCACGTCCTCGCCGGCGAAGCGGCGGTTCTGCCCGGCCTTGCCCACCGCGCCCGCGGCGATCTCGACGCCGCCCGGAACTTCGCGCGCGCGCTCCTGCATCACGACGGTGTCGGCGCCCGCCGGCATCACCGCACCGGTGAAGATGCGCACGGCCTGCCCCGCGCCGACCGTGCCGGCGAACGGCTTGCCGGCGAACGACTCGCCGACGCGCGCGAGCTTCGTCGCGGCAGCAGGGGCGAGGTCGGCGAAGCGCACCGCCCAGCCGTCCATCGCCGAGTTGTCGTGCCCGGGCACGTCGATCGGCGACACGAGGTCGGCCGCCAGCACGCGGCCCAGCGCCTCGCGCACGCCGACCCGTTCGGTCGCGGTGAGCGGCGCGAGGAAGCGGCGGATCAGCGCGCGCGCACCCTCGACCGGCATCGAATTCGGGTCGTAGTCGTCGGCGCAGGAGGCCTCGGTCAGCGTCTTGGCTTGGGTCATGGCGATCGCGGTCCGGCGGGAGCGTCGATACTGCGCGTGCTCGAAGTGAGGGTCACGAAATGAGGGTCAGGCTCGCATTTCGCGCGAAGCATGGCGAAATGCGAGCCTGACGCTCATTTCGAGGCGGCGGCGGCGAGCTCGTCTCGCGTGTTGATGTTGCGAAACGCCTCCGCGCAGTCGTCGAAAGGCACCTCGACGACGGCGAGGCTCGCGTACCACAGGTCGATCTTGCGCCCGCCGTCGCGCAGGAACGCGGCGAGGTGCGGCAGCACGTCGCGGCGCACGAGCGCGAAGACGGGGTGCGGCTGGCCGGAGGTGCGCGCCACCGCGACCTGCGCGTTCGCGCCTTCGAGGCCGGCGGCGAGCCGCGCGACGAGGTCGGCGGGGAGGAACGGCGAATCGCAGGGCACGGTGACGACGTACGGCGTCGTCGCCGCCGTCATGCCCGCGTGCAGGCCCGCGAGCGGGCCGGCGAAGCCGCCCACCGCGTCCGCGATCACCGGGTGGCCGAACGCGGCGTAGCGCTCGCCGTTCTGGTTCGCGTTGACGAGGATCGCGCCGACCTGCGGCGCGAGCCGCGCGAGCACGTGCTCGATCATCGCGCGCCCGTCGAGCGGCACGAGCCCCTTGTCGATGCCGCCCATGCGCCGGCCCTGGCCGCCGGCGAGCACGATCCCGGAGACGTCCTCGCGCCTCATGACTTCGGCAGCTCGAACGGCAGCCAGTCGACGTGCTCCGCAGCGAACGCGTGGCCCTGCGGCGCGCGGTCGACGGGCTCGTCGAACGCGGCGAGCACGACGTGCGTCTCGCCGGGCCACCTTGCCGACTCGAAGAAGAGCTTCGTGCCGCACTGCCGGCAGAAGCGGCGGAAGGTCTGCGGCGACGACTCGTGCGCGGCGAGGTGCTCGGCGCCGGCGGTCACTGCGACCTGATCGGACTTGAACCCGGCCCAGGTGACGAACGCGGCGCCGTGCGCGCGCCGGCAGCTGGCGCAGTGGCAGTGCGCCACGAAGCGCGAAGGGAAGCGCGCGACGAAGCGCACCGCGCCGCAGTGGCAGCGTCCCGATGCCTGCGTGGGGGTCGTCATGTCATTCGTCCGGGCGGAAGCGGTGCCCGCCGGTGAAGAGCAGGTAGTGCCTGTTCGACGCGCGCCCGATCATCGTCATGTCGACCTTGTCGGCGATGTCGTGGCCCATCTGCGTCAGCCCCGAGCGCGACACCAGGAACGGCACGCTCATCTGCGCCGCCTTGATCACCATCTCCGAGGTGAGCCGGCCCGTCGTGTAGAAGATCTTGTCGGAGCCGTCCACGCCGTCGAGCCACATCATGCCGGCGATCGCGTCCACCGCGTTGTGGCGGCCGACGTCCTCGACGAAGTACAGGATTTCCGAGCGGCCCGGCGCATTCGTCGCGAGCGCGCAGCCGTGGATCGCGCCCGACTGCTTGTAGATCGTGTCGTGCGTGCGCACGCGGTCGAGCAGGTCGTAGAGCGTCGAACGGGCGAGCGTGGCCCCGCGGGGCAGCCGGATGCGCTCGACGTCCTCCATGAGGTCGCCGAACACGGTGCCTTGCCCGCAGCCGGTGGTCTTCGTGCGCCGGGCCGTCCGGCCCTCGAGATCGACCAGGCCCGCCCTCGTCTTGACGGCGACGGCACTCACCTCCCAGTCGACGTGCACCGAGACGATGTCGTCGATCGACTCGACCAGCCGCTGGTTGCGCAGGTAGCCGATGGCCAGCGCTTCCGGCGCGCCGCCGAGCGTCATCAGCGTGAGCAGCTCCTGCTTGTCGACGTAGACCGTCAGCGCGTGCTCGCCCGCGATCGCGACTTCGCGCCGCGCGCCGTGCTCGTCGAGCGCCTCGACGGTGACGGTGGCGGGGCGGGAGGCGTGGGTGAGGTCGGGCACCAGGGAACAGGGAACAGGGAACAGGAGACAGACGGCAGAGGAAAGTGAACGCGGCGTCGAGACGCTTGTGGGGTGGAGGTGTCCCAGGCGCTGTGCCTCGGATCACTGCATCCCCTCCACGGCGCTAGCCGCCGATGAACGACATCTCCACCTTCCGCTCCTTCGCCGTCTCCGCGGTGCGGATCTCGGAATAGCGGTCGGAGCGCTGCCGCCAGATTGCGGCGATCGCGCTGCGCAACTGGCCGTCGCTCGCGCCCTCGCGCAGCAGCGTGCGCAGGTCCCAGCCGTCGGTGGCGAACAGGCAGGTGTAGACCTTGCCGTCGGTGGACAGCCGCGCACGCGTGCAGTCGCGGCAGAACGCCTGCGTCACCGAAGCGATCACGCCGAACTCGCCGCCGCCGTCGAGGTAGCGCCAGCGCTCGGCGACTTCGCCCTGGTAGTTCTTCTCGACAGGCGCGGCGGGAAACTCGCGGCCGAGCGTGGCCACGATCTCGGCCGCCGGCACGACGTCGTCCATGCGCCAGCCGTTGGTCGCGCCGACGTCCATGTACTCGATGAAGCGCACGATGTGGCCGGTGCCGCGGAAACGGCGCGCGAGCGGCACGATCGACGACTCGTTGACGCCGCGCTTGATCACCGCGTTGACCTTGACCGGCGCGAGCCCGGCCGCGGCGGCGGCGTCGATGCCCTCGAGCACCTTCGCGACCGGGAAGTCGGCGTCGTTGATGGCGCGGAACGTCGCGTCGTCGAGCGAGTCGAGGCTCACCGTGACGCGCTTCAGCCCCGCGGCGGCGAGGTCGCGCGCCTTGCGGGCGAGCAGCGAGCCGTTCGTGGTCAAAGTGATGTCGAGGTCCGGGGCGATCCCCGCGAGAAGCTCGACCAGCCGCTCGACGTTGCGCCGCAGGAGCGGCTCGCCGCCGGTCAAGCGGATCTTGCGCACGCCCAGCTCGACGAAGCGCGCGGCCACGCGCGCGATCTCCTCGAACGTGAGCAGGTCGGCGTGCGGAAGGAACGGGTAGTCGCGGCCGAAGACGTCCTTCGGCATGCAGTAGACGCAGCGGAAGTTGCAGCGGTCGGTGACCGAGATGCGCAGGTCGTGCAGCAGGCGGCCGAGGCCGTCGGCGGGCGCGGCGGCCGGCGGCGCCGCGCCGAAGGCAGCCTCGCGCACGAACGCGAGGCGCGCGTCGTCCGCGCCGGAGGCGGGACGTCGATCGGCGAGCGGGATGACCTTGCTCATGCTCGTAGCGCCACAGGTCGCGAATGTTATCAGAGGGGTCTGGTGCCGGTGTACCATGCGCGCGGGCGTTCGTCGGCGCGCATCGCGCGCATCAAAGCCATGCCGGTGTTGAGGTTTCCAGTCGACGTGATCATGGAGCGCGTGCCGCTCGCGAGCCGCTGGGCCGACGCGAAGTGGCAGCCGTCCGCCGTCGTGCCCGCGGGCGAGCCGTCGGCCGAACCGGAAGCCGCGTCCGCGCAGCCGGAGCTGATGCACGACGGCCCCGAAGGCGCGCAGTGGCGCTTTCCCGGCCACGCGATCGAACTCCACCGCAGCGAAGGCGAAGGCTACTTCCTCAACCTCTCGTCGCCGCGGCCCTGCGTGTTCGTCATGTGGCGAACCGCCGAGCAGGCGCAGCCGCCCGCGGTGGTCCCCGTCGTCGTGACCGTCAGCTACCACGAGGCCGCGCGCATGATGGACGCCGGCGAGCAAGTGGAACCCGTGGCGCTCCCGCCGCCCGTGCTCGCGTGGATGCAGCCGTTCGTCGCCGAGCACTACAAGCCGGAGCCGCGCCGCAAGGTCCGGCGCAACGACCCGTTCGCGGAGGACGCGGGGCGTCCTCCACGCGGGCGCTGACGATGGGCGATCCCTCCGACCCGCCGGAGCGCAACTTCCTGCGCCGCTGGTCGCAGCGCAAGCTGGCCGCGGCGCGCGAAGCCGAGGCAACTCCGCCCGTCGCGGCCTCGCCGGCGGCTTCATCGGCAGCCGTCGCGGTTCCCCAGCCTTCCCGGCCGGCGGTCGCGGCCGAGCCCGCGCCGCCTGCGGCGAAGCCGGAGCTGCCCGACGTGGCGTCGCTCACGATCGAGTCCGACTTCAAGCCGTTCCTGGCGCCGGAGGTCGACGAAGGAACGCGCCGCGCGGCGCTGCGCAAGCTGTTCGCCGACCCGCACTTCAACACGATGGACGGGCTCGACGTCTACATCGACGACTACTCGAAGTTCGAGCCGATCACGCCCGAGGTGCTGAAGCAGCTGCGGCACGCGCGCTACGTGCTCGAACCGCCGAAGACGCGCGTGAACGAGCAGGGCAACGTCGAGGACGTCGTCGAGGACGTCGTCGAGCCGGCGCAGGCGGAAGGCGAGGGCGCGCCGGAGTCTGCGGCGGAACCGGTCCCGCTTCCGGCGGCCGGTCAGGCGCCGCATGCGCCTGCCGACGCCGCGCAGGCGCCCGAGGCGTCCCTCACCGACGCCAAGCGATGAGCTTCGACCGGCAACTCTTCCTCTGCTCCTGCAACGGCACCGCGCCGGTCGACGCGCCGGCGCTGGCGGCGGCGCTCGGCCTGCCGGGCGCCCCCGTCGTGCACACGGCGCTCTGCCAGAAGCAGCTCCCGGCATTCGCCGACGGCGCGCGCGGCGACGTGATCGTCGCGTGCACGCAGGAGGCGCGGCTGTTCGCCGAGATCGCCGACGAGGGCGCGCGCGCGCAGGCGGTGCGCTTCGTCAACCTGCGCGAGGCCGGCGGCTGGTCGCCCCAGGCGCGCGACGCCACGCCCAAGCTCGCCGCGCTGCTCGCCGCCGCCGCGTTGCCCGACCCCGAGCCGGTGCCGAGCGTGTCCTACCGCTCGGAAGGGCAGCTGCTGATCGCCGGCCCGCTGGAAGCGTCGCTGTTCTGGGCCCAGGCGCTCAAGGACCGGCTCGCCGTGACGGTGCTCGCGACCGGGCGCGCGCAGGGCGCCGAGCTGCCGGTCGAGCGCGACTACCCCGTCTACAGCGGCACGCTGGAGCGCGTCGACGGCTGGCTGGGGGCATTCACGGTCGGGTGGCGGCAGGACAACCCGATCGACCTCGACCTGTGCACCCGCTGCAATGCCTGCGTCAGGGCGTGCCCGGAGCAGGCGATCGACTACGCCTACCAGGTCGACCTCGAGCGCTGCCGCTCGCACCGCGCGTGCGTTGCCGCGTGCGGCGACGTCGGTGCGATCGACTTCACGCGCGCCGACCGCGCGCGCAGCGAGCGCTTCGACCTCGTGCTCGACCTCGGCCGCGAGCCGCACCTTCGCATGCGCAAGCCGCCGCAGGGCTATCGCGCGCCGGGCGCCGACCCGATCGCGCAGGCGAAGGCGGTGACCGAGCTGGTCGCGATGACCGGCGAGTTCGAGAAGCCGCGCTACTTCCGCTACAAGGCGTCGATCTGCGCGCACAGCCGCTCGCAGAAGGAAGGCTGCAGCAGGTGCATCGACGCCTGCGACACCGTCGCGATCCGCGCCGACGGCGACCACGTGCGCGTCGAGCCTTCGCTGTGCATGGGCTGCGGCACCTGCGCCGCGGTGTGCCCCTCCGGCGCGATGACGTACGCGTATCCGACGCCGGGCTACCTCGGGACGCGGCTGCGCACGCTGCTTCGCACGTACGCGAAGTCGGGAGGGCGCGACGCCTGCCTCGTGTTCCACGACGAGAGGGGCGGCGAGGCGCTCGCCCGCCACGCGCGCCGCGGTCGCGGGTTGCCGGCGCGGGCGATTCCCGTGGACGTCCACAGCGTCGATGCCGTCGGGCTCGACTTGTGGCTCGCCGCCCTCGCGTGGGGCGCCGTCGAGGTGCTGACGCTGGTCGCCGCCGACGACCTTGCCCGCTACGACGCGACGCTGGGCTTCCAGATGCGCCTCGGCGACACGATTGCCGGAGCTCTCGGCTACCAGGGCACGCACTTCCGCGCCGCGCCGTTCGACGACCCGGTCGCGCTCGAGCGCGCGCTGTGGGGCGGCCACGCTCCGCTCGGGGTGCGCGCGGCCGCGACGTTCGCCGCCACGGACGAGAAGCGGACGACGCTGTATCTCGCCATCGACCACCTCGCGCAGCACGCGCCGGTCCCGCAGCAGCGCATCGCCCTGCCCGCCGGGGCGCCGTTCGGCGCCGTCGCCGTGGACGCCGCGAAGTGCACGATGTGCATGGCCTGCGTGGGCAGCTGCCCGGAAGGGGCTTTCCTCGACAATCCCGAGTCGCCGCAGCTGCGCTTCGTCGAGTCGAAGTGCGTGCAGTGCGGCATCTGCGCGAAGACCTGCCCCGAGTCGGCGATCGCGCTCGAGCCGCGGCTCGACCTGACGCCCGCCGCGCGCCAGGCGCGCCTCCTGAACGAGGCGCGCATCTTCGCCTGCGTGAAGTGCGGCAAGCCGCTCGGCACCGAGCAGATGGTGAACACGATGCTCGCAAGGCTGGCCGGCCACCCGATGTTCGCCGAGCCGGGGGCGCTCGAGCGCCTCAAGATGTGCGCCGACTGCCGGGTCGTCGACCTCTGGCACGGCAAGCAGGCCGACATCCGCGAGTTGTGACGCCGATGGAGCCGGCCCCGATCCGCGTCGTCCACCGCGTCGATCCCGAGGACCGGGCGCGCGCCAATTTCTACGCCGTGCTGGCGGCGCTCTACGCCGACGCGCCCGATCCCGCGCTCCTGCGAGCGATCGCCGCGGCGGAGCCGCTCCCCGAAGCGGAGTCGGGCACGCTTCCAGCAGCGTGGAATACGCTCCTCGCCGCCTGCCAGGCGATGGACGCCGAGGCGGCACGGCAGGAGTACGTCGACCTCTTCGTCGGCACCGGGCGCAGCGAGGTCAACCTGCACGCGTCCCACTGGCTGTCCGGCTTCATGATGGAAAAGCCGCTGGTGGCGCTGCGCGACGAGCTGGCCGGGCTGGGGCTGGGCCGGCAGCCCCGCAGCACGCTGCTGGAGGACCACGCCGCGGCCCTGTTCGAGGCCATGCGGGCGCTGATCGAAGGGGGCGAGCACGGCCCGCCGAAGGATCTCGCGACGCAAGCAGGGTTTTTCGAGAGGAATCTCGCGCCGTGGATCGACGATTGCTGCAACGCAATAACGGCGTCTCCGCTTGCCAACTTCTACCTGCGGGTAGCACAATTCACCCACACATTTATGGCGGTCGAACGTGACTCGCTCGCCATGTAGCCGAAACGTCACGAACTGCTACATTTTCGGAGGATCGCATGCGCCCAACGTCGCAGCGTGACGCTCACCTGCCGACAGCGCCGTCGGCCAGCCCTTCCCAGCATGCGGACCCGAAGCGACGCCGCTTCCTGCTGGCGCTCGGCGCGGGTTCCGCCGCGGGCGCCGCCGCTGCAACGCAGGCCGTCGCCGCGCCGCTCGCCCAGGCCGCCGCACCGCAGGCGGACGACGCGAAGCGTGGCTACCACGCGACGGACCACGTCCGCACCTACTACGCGTCGACGCGCATCTGACCGGAGGCACCATGCTGACGCGCAAAGCCGAAGTCACTCCCTCCCGTGCGCGCCTCGCGCGCCGCGCGGGCACGCCCTCCGCGATCGACCGTCGCACGTTCCTCAAGCGCTCGGGACTCGTCGCCGGCGCGGGCGCCATCGCCACGCAGCTGCCCTACGGCACGATCGGCAAGGCCGAGGCGGCCAAGGAAGGCGCGGCCGACGGCCCGCAGACGGTCGCGCGCACCGTGTGCACGCACTGCTCGGTAGGCTGCGCGATCGACGCGGTCGTGCAGAACGGCGTGTGGGTGCGCCAGGAGCCGGTGTTCGACTCGCCGCTCAACCTCGGCGCGCACTGCGCCAAGGGCGCGTCGGTCCGCGAGCACGGCCACGGCGAGCACCGCCTGAAGTCGCCGATGAAGCTGGTCGGCGGCAAGTGGACGAAGATCTCGTGGGAGCAGGCGATCGGCGAGGTCGGCGACAAGCTCGCCGCGATCCGCAAGGAGTCGGGGCCCGACGCGACGTTCTGGCTCGGCAGCTCCAAGCACAACAACGAGCAGGCGTACCTGCTGCGCAAGTTCGTGTCGATGTTCGGCACGAACAACATGGACCACCAGGCGCGCATCTGCCACTCGACGACCGTCGCCGGCGTAGCCAACACCTGGGGCTACGGCGCGATGACGAACTCCTACAACGACATGCAGAACGCGAAGTGCGCGCTCTACATCGGGTCGAACGCCGCCGAGGCGCACCCGGTGTCGATGCTGCACATGCTGCATGCCAAGGAGACCGGCGCGAAGATGATCGTCGTCGACCCGCGGTTCACGCGCACCGCGGCGAAGGCCGACGAGTACGTGCGCATCCGCTCCGGGTCCGACATCCCGTTCCTGTTCGGCGTCCTGCACCACATCTTCAAGAACGGTTGGGAAGACAAGCAGTACATCAACGACCGCGTCTACGGCATGGAGAAGGTGCGCGAGGAGGTCCTCGCGAAGTGGACGCCGGCGGCGGTGGAGGAAGCCTGCGGCGTGCCCGAGGCGCAGATGGCCAAGGTCGCCGAGATGATGGCGAAGAACAAGCCGTCGACGATCGTCTGGTGCATGGGCCAGACGCAGCACACGATCGGCAACGCGATGGTGCGCGCCTCCTGCATCCTGCAGCTGGCGCTGGGCAACATCGGCCGCTCGGGCGGCGGCGCGAACATCTTCCGCGGCCACGACAACGTGCAGGGCGCCACCGACGTCGGCCCGAACCCCGACTCGCTGCCCGGCTACTACGGCATCGCGGCCGGCTCGTGGCGCCACTTCGCCACGGTCTGGGGCGTCGACTACGAGTGGCTGAAGAAGCAGTTCGCGTCCCAGGCGATGATGGAGAAGCCCGGCATGACGCTGTCGCGCTGGATCGACGGCGTGCTCGAGAAGAACGAGCTGATCGACCAGGACAGCAACCTGCGGGCGGTCGTGTACTGGGGCCACGCGCCGAACAGCCAGACGCGCGGCAAGGAGATGGTCGAGGCGATGAAGAAGCTCGACCTGCTCGTGGTCATCGACCCGTACCCGTCGGCGACGGCGGCGATGGGCGCGATGGTCCGCAAGGACGGCATGTACCTGCTGCCCGCGGCCACGCAGTTCGAGACCTCCGGATCGGCCACGGCGTCGAACCGCTCGATCCAGTGGCGCGAGCGCGTGATCAGCCCGCTGTTCGAGTCGCAGACCGACCACGCGATCATGCTCGCCTTCGCCCGCAAGCTCGGCTTCGAGAAGGAGTTCCTCGGCAGCGTCAAGACGCAGAAGCCCGACGCGAACAAGTTCGACGAGCCGGTGCCCGAGGACGTGCTGCGCGAGATCAACCGCGGCGTGTGGACGATCGGCTACACCGGCCAGTCGCCCGAGCGGCTCAAGCTGCACATGAAGCACATGAACACCTTCGACGTGAAGACGCTGCGCGCGAAGGGCGGACCGGCCGACGGCGACTACTTCGGCCTGCCGTGGCCGTGCTACGGCACCGCCGAGCTCAAGCACCCGGGCTCGCCGAACCTCTACGACCCGTCGGTGCCGGTGATGCAGGGCGGCGGCTGCTTCCGCGCCAACTTCGGCGTCGAGCGCGACGGCGCCAGCCTGCTGGCCGGAGACGGCAGCTTCCCGAAGGGCGGCGATCTCACCGGCGGCTACCCCGAGCTCGACCACGTGCTGCTCAAGAAGCTGGGCTGGTGGGACGAGCTGACCGAAGCCGAGAAGAAGGCCGCCGAGGGCAAGAACTGGAAGACCGACCTCTCCGGCGGGATGATGCGGGTGTTCATGAAGAACCACGGCAACCACCCGTTCGGCAACGCCAAGGCGCGCGCGGTCGTGTGGAACTTCCCCGACCCGATCCCGCAGCACCGCGAGCCGCTGTATTCGACGCGGCCGGACATGGTCGCGAAGTACCCGACGCACGCGGACAAGATGGCGTTCTGGCGCCTGCCCACGCTCTACAAGACGGTGCAGGACAAGAACAAGGACGTGGTCAAGGAGTTCCCCCTGATCCTGACCTCCGGCCGGCTGGTCGAGTACGAGGGCGGCGGCGAGGAGACGCGCAGCAACCCGTGGCTCGCCGAGCTGCAGCAGAACATGTTCGTCGAGATCAACCCGCGCGACGCCAACGACCGCGGCATCCGCGACGGCGAGATGGTGTGGGTGAAGACGCCGACGGGCGCGCAGCTCAAGGTCAAGGCGATGGTCACGGAGCGCGTCGGTTCGGGCACGACGTTCATGCCCTACCACTTCTCCGGCTGGTGGCAGGGCAAGGACATGCTCGAGTTCTACCCGCAGGGCTCGGCGCCGATCGTGCGCGGCGAGGCGGCCAACACGGCCACGACGTACGGGTACGACTCGGTCACGATGATGCAGGAGACCAAGACGACCGTCTGCCAGGTCGCCAGGGTCACGGCGTAGGCACAGGGAGGAGAAGACCATGGCACGAATGAAGTTCCTGTGCGACGCCGAACGTTGCATCGAGTGCAACGGCTGCGTCACCGCGTGCAAGCAGGAGCACGAGATCCCGTGGGGCGTGAACCGCCGCCGGGTGGTCACCATCAACGACGGCGTGCCCGGCGAGCGCTCGATCTCGGTCGCGTGCATGCACTGCTCCGACGCGCCTTGCGCGGCGGTCTGCCCGGTCGACTGCTTCTACAAGACCGAGGACGGCGTGGTCCTGCACGACAAGGACCTGTGCATCGGCTGCGGCTACTGCTTCTACGCGTGCCCGTTCGGCGCGCCGCAGTTCCCGCAGGCCGGCGCGTTCGGCCAGCGCGGCAAGATGGACAAGTGCACGTTCTGCGCCGGCGGGCCGGAAGCCGACCGCTCGGAGGCCGAGTTCAAGAAGTACGGACGCAACCGCCTTGCGGAGGGCAAGCTGCCGGCCTGCGCGGAGATGTGCGCGACGAAGGCGCTGCTCGGCGGCGACGGCGACGTCCTCGCCGACATCTATCGCGAGCGCGTCACCGTCCGCGGCCGCGGCGGCGAAGTGTGGGGCTGGGCGACGGCCTACGGGCCCGCGCCCGGCAAGGGCCAGGCGCCGGCCGCTCCGGCGCAGCAACCGGGAGGCCAGAAGTCATGAGGAAGCTCCTCGCGGCATCCCTCGCGGTCGCCTTCGTCGCCGGCCTTGCGGCCTGCGGCGAGCGCCCGCAGGTCGTTACCTACAAGCAGGGGACGTATCAGGGCAAGCCCGACACGCAGCCCTGGTCGAACCCGCCGTACAACGGCAACAAGGAGCAGTGGGAGCAGGCGATCCGCACGCGCATGCAGTCGCAGAACGAGTACAAGCGCGCCTCCTGACCCGCGAAGGAACCTCCATGCGCAGCACCATCCTCCGGGCCGCCGGCGCCATCGCGCTCGCGGCCTGCGTGGCCCTGCCGGCCCTCGCGCAGCCCTCCACGGCGCCCGCCCCGGCCGACCTCGCGAAGGAGCAGCAGCAGCGCCAGCTGGCGCAACCGGGCAACAACTCGCCTGTCTGGAAGGAGGTGCGCTCCGGCGTCCCGCAGACGACCAGCCTGCCCGGGCGCGAGACGAACGTCCTGATCCAGCCCGAGGGGCAGACCTGGCGCGCGCTGCGCGTGCCGATCGCCACGGCGGGCGGCGCGCTGCTCGCGCTCGTCCTGCTGGCGCTGATGGGCTACTACGCCTGGCGCGGGCCGATCGGGCTGCACGGCACGCCGACCGGACGGCAGATCGAGCGCTTCACGCCTGCCAAGCGGATGGCGCACTGGGCGATGGGCATCTCGTTCGCGGTGCTGGGCGTCACCGGGCTCGTCGTCACGTTCGGCAAGTCGATTCTGCTGCCGCTCATCGGCTACACGCTCTTCTCGTGGCTCGCCACGCTGAGCAAGAGCCTGCACAACTTCCTCGGCCCCGTGTTCGCGGTCGCGCTGCTGGTGTTCATCGTCCTCTTCATCAAGGACAACATCCCGCGCGGCCACGACGCGCAGTGGCTCGCCAAGTTCGGCGGCATGCTCGATCGCTCGGGCAAGACGCACGTGGCGTCGGGCAAGTTCAACGCCGGCGAAAAGGCGCTGTTCTGGATCCTGGTGGTCGTGCTGTCGATCGTGCTGGTCGTCACGGGGCTGGTCCTCAACTTCCCGAACTTCGACCAGACGCGCGCCACGATGCAGACGATGAACCTGATCCACATGATCGTGGGGCTCATCGCGACCGCGATGGCGTGCTTCCACATCTATCTCGGCACGGTCGGCATGCAGGGCGCCCTCGAGGCCATGCGCTACGGCTACGTCGACGAGCAGTGGGCGAAGGAGCACCACGAGTACTGGTACAACGACGTGATGGCCGGCAAGGTGCCGCGCGGCAGCGAGCCGCCGGCGCCGGCGGGCGTCCAGCACCGCCCCGCCTGAAGGGCGGCACGCAGAGACATCGGGAGGAGAGGAAGGGCACCATGAAGAACGTCCGCGCACTCGTCGCCGCCGGGCTCGTCGTCGCGACATTCGGCGTCGCGGTGGCGAAGCTGCCGCCGCCGCCGCCGTTGACCGAAGCCCAGAAGCAGGCCGCCGAGGAGAAGAAGGCCAAGGACGCCGTCGCCGCCGAGGCCGCGAAGGCCGCGCAGGCGCGCGCGGAGGATCGCGCCGTCGCTCGCTACCAGGCGGAGCTGAAGGCCGCCGGCAAGCCGGTGCCCACGCCGCAGATGGGGCCCGCCACGCCCGCGGCGCAGGCAGCCGCGGCGGCGAAGACCGCCGCTGCCGCACCGGCGAAGGCTGCGCCTGCGGCGCCCGCGAAGAAGTAGCCGGTCGGCACGAAGCAGTTGGATCGAAGGGCGGGGCAACCCGCCCTTCGTCGTTTCCGGTCCGCGCACGCGCAGCGGCGGGGAACGGCTCCGGGGCGCTATAATCCGCCGCTCCGGAGAGATGGCCGAGTGGTCGAAGGCGCCTGACTCGAAATCAGGTTTACCGCAAGGTAACGGGGGTTCGAATCCCTCTCTCTCCGCCAGTTCGAGCCCTTCCGCCCTGTTCCGCAGGCGAGGAAGGCACACAGGGCCCCGCGCGACGCGGGGCTTTCTACTTGCCGTGCGCTCCCTTGGACGCGCCTGCGAAGCCGGCTGCGCCGGAGGAGTTGGCGCTGCAAACTTGACCGCAATCAATCGGGTTCAGGGAGCAAGGGCTTGGAATGCTCGGACTCCGACGGCTGCGGCGCGACGGGCCGACGGGGCGGACGGGAACCCTGCTTGCGCTGCAGCCCGCCGCGCGGGCGCTTCCGGGCTTCGGGCAGCAGAACCCGGGAAGCGCTCGCAACGTGCTGGCGTCGAGCAGGCGCCGGGGGCGGTGGTCGAGCTGCCGGTGTGCGGGACCTCCAAGGAAAACCGCGCCACCGAGGCAACGATGCCATGCCTGTCGCCGGAAGGGGCATCGGGCCACGCCAGGACCGCCGTATCACGGGAGATCGCCATGCGCAGAGCGTTGCTGCTTGCCGCAGTTGCCGTCGTCGCTACGCTGTCCGGCCACGCCCGGGCGCAGTTCTGTCCCGGTGTCGCGCCCTACGTCTTCACCGACGTTCCCGCCAGCGATTCCTTCTGCGGCTACATCACGTGGATGGCGGCAACCGGAGTTACGACAGGCTGCCAGATCATCGACGCGAACAACCGTCTCTACTGTCCGGATGGCCTGGTGACACGCAAGCAGATGGCCGCGTTCATGAGTCGCCTGGGTGTGGACACCGTGTTTGCCGAGGGCGGCAACGCGTTCGGATCCCTCCAGAACAACACCGCTGTGCTCGGCACCACCGACGGCAATGCGCTGGACGTGAGGGTCAACGCGGTGCGTGCGATGCGCTACGAACCGAACGCGATCAGCCCCAATTTGATCGGCGGGAGTGCCGCGAACAGCGTGGCGACGGGAGTGCGCGGCGCGACGATCGGCGGCGGCGGGGTGGCCAGCGGCGAGGACGATCCGGACTTCGGCGGTGAGGGGCCCAACCTGGTGACCGATCACTACGGAACGGTGGGCGGCGGCTATCGCAATCAGGCGGGCGATGCCGCCGGATCCGCCGGCGACAGGGCATTCGCGACCGTCGCCGGCGGCGCGTTCAACACCGCGAGCGGCACGTTCGGCACCGTTGCCGGGGGAGACACCAACACGGCGAGCGGTTACTACGGGACCGTCGGCGGCGGGGGCAGCAACACCGCGAGCGGCGGCGACAGCACGGTCGCCGGGGGGACGTTCAACGTGGCGAGCGGCAGTGGGAGCACCGTGGCCGGCGGGGACAGCAACGCCGCGAGCGGGACATTTAGCACCGTCGCCGGTGGGAACCACAACACTGCCACGGGGGCCCGCAGCTTCGCGGCAGGAGCGAGAAGCCAAGCCGATCAGGATGGATGCTTCACGTTCGTCAACTGGTCCGACGATGGCAGCGGGTCCTGCCTGGGCACGCCGCACATCGCCCGCTTCATCCTGGACCACGGCCTTGCCGTCGACTACTTCAGCCGGCGCGCCGACGGCGGCGGCACGCGCTGGGTGTACGTGGGCGATCTCTCCGCCGGCCAGACGATCGCCACGTGGACGGGGGCGTTTCTCTCCAACGCAGGCGTGTGGACGAACGCCTCGGACCGGTCGCTGAAGGCGGGGTTCGAGCCGATCGACGCGCGATCGGTGCTCGACGCCGTGGTCGCGCTGCCCATCGCGCGCTGGCACTACCGCCAGGATGGTCCGGGGGTGGAGCACATCGGTCCGACGGCGCAGGACTTCAAGGCTGCGTTCGGGCTGGGCGACGGCGACAAGGGCATCGGCACCGTGGACGCCGACGGCGTGGCGCTTGCAGCCATCCAGGGGCTGAACGCGAAGCTGGAGGAGCGCGAGGCGACGCTGCGAGCGGAAGTCAACGCGAAGGACGCCGAGATCGCGGCGCTTCGATCGAGCACCGAGGCGTTGACGCGCGAGATCGCCGAACTGCGGGCCTCGCATCGCAACGAGATGGCCGACCTGCGCGTCGCGGTAGAGTTGCTGCTGGCCGGCACGCGACCCGACGCCGTCGCTGCCAAGCCCTGAGCCCCGGCCGCCGCCCGGACGCCGGCGCTGCTCCGGGCGGCGGCCGATGCTAGACTGCGCCACCCCATCTTCCCGGGTCCGCATGCAGCCCTCCGAACGCATAGACCAGACGCTCGCGCTCGCCGGGCTCGCCCTGATCATCGTCGGCTGCTATCTGGTCCTGCGGCCGTTCCTCACCGGTCTGCTATGGGCGGTGATCCTCGTGGTCACGCTGTGGCCGATGAACCACGCGCTGCGCCGCCGGGTGAAGCCGGGCCTGGCGGCGCTCGTCATGGTCACGCTGATCTCGCTGCTCGTCCTGGTGCCATTCGCAATCGTCACGGAGCAGGTCGCGGCGAACGGCCCGCGCGCGATGGTGTGGCTGCGGCGGGCGCTCGACAACGTCCCCGACCCGCCGGCTTGGGTGGCGGCGATTCCGCTCGTGGGCGAGCAGGCTTCCGCCTACTGGAAGTCCGTGGCGCACGACACGGCCGCGCTGATGCGCGAGATCGGCCGCTTCGTCGAGCCGCTGCAGCGCCTGGCGATCGCCAGCGGCGTGAACGTCGTCGGCGCGCTGGTGCAACTGTCCATGTCGATCCTGATCGCCTACTTCCTGTTCCGCGACGGCGCGGCGATCGCGCGGCACATCGACGTCGGCATGACCCGGCTCGCCGCCGAGCGCGGCCGCCGGCTGCTGACCACGGCAACGCTGACTGTGCGCGGCGTCGTCCTGGGCATCCTCGGCACCGCGCTGGCGCAGGGCTCGCTCGCCGCGTTCGGCTTCTGGCTCGCCAGCGTCCCCGGCTGGCTGATGCTCGGCTTCGCGACGCTGGTGCTCTCCCCCGTGCCGATCGGCCCGCCGATCGTGTGGGCGAGCGCGGGCATCTGGCTGATCCAGAGGGGCAGCGTGGGCTGGGGACTGTTCGTGCTCGCCTGGGGCTTCTTCGTCGTGTCGACGATCGACAACGTGCTGAAGCCGCTCATCATCAGCCAAGGCAGCCACCTGCCGTTCATCCTGGTGCTGCTCGGCGTGCTCGGCGGCATCGCCGCGTTCGGCCTCATCGGCGTGTTCATCGGCCCCGTGCTGCTGGCGCTCGGCTACGCGCTGGCCAACGAGTGGTCGACGGTCTCCGGCGCCGCGCTGTCGCGGCGCAGTTCCGAGTAGCATCGCAGCGTGCCATCGCGGGCCGATCCGCGGTGCTGGCGCCGCGCTTTCGCGTCGTATCCTTCGTCCCTTGGGGAGTCATTCGATGAAGCTCTACCACCACCCGGTGTCCACCACGAGCCGGCCCGTCGTGCTGTTCGCCGCCGAGGCCGGCATCGCGCTCGACTTCCAGGTTGTCGACCTCTTCACCGGCGAGCAGTACCGGCCCGAATACGCGTCGATCAACCCGAGCCGGCAGGTGCCGGTGCTCGAGGACGGCGACTTCCGCCTGACGGAGAGCTCGGCGATTCTCAAGTATCTCGCCGACAAGGTGGGTTCGCCGGCGTACCCGGCGGACTTGCGCCGGCGCGCGCGCGTCAACGAGCGCATGGACTGGTTCAACACCGGCTTCTATCGCGACTTCGCGTACGGCTTCCTCTATCCGCAGATCTTTCCGTTCATGCGCCGCCCCGACGACGCCGTGCAGGCCGCGACGATCGCGTGGGGCCGCGAGCGGGCGCTCCACTGGCTCAAGGTGCTCGACGAGAGCCTGATCGGGCCGCGCAACGCGTACCTCTGCGGCGACGAGATCACCATCGCCGACTACCTGGGCGCGATCATGGCCGTCGGCGGCGAGTCGATCGGCGAGAGTCTCGCCGCGTATCCGAACGTCTCGCGCTGGCTGGACAACATGAGGGCGCTGCGCCACTGGGCGAAGGTCAACGAGGCGTTCTACAGGTACGTCGTCGAGCCGAACAAGGGCAAGGCGTTCGCGACGCTGTGAGGCGTCGCCGCCGCGCCGCGGCCACGGAGGGCGGGCTGTGATCAAGGGACTGCACCACAACGCGTACCGGTGCCGCGACTCGGAGGAGACGCGGCGCTTCTACGAGGACTTCCTCGGGCTGCCGCTGTCGGGCAGCCTCGAGATCCGCGCGACGAAGACCGGCCGCGAGACCGCGGCGCTGCACACCTTCTATCGCCTGGGCGACGGCTCCTATCTCGCGTTCTTCGAGGTGCCGGGCACGCCGTTCGAGTGGAAGACGCAGCACGACTACGACCTGCACATCGCGCTCGAGGTCGAGCCGCCGGTGCTCGACGCGATGCTGGCGAAGGGCAGGGCGCTCGGCATCGAGAGCCGCGGCATCGCCGACCACGGGTTCATCCGCTCTATCTACTTCCGCGACCCGAACGGCTACGTGATCGAGCTGACCGCGAAGACCCCGGAACACGCGAGGGCGATGGATCCCGCGACGAACGGTGCGCGCGCGACGCTCGACCGCTGGCAGGCCGCGAAGCCGACGGCGGCGGCCGGCGGGGCCTGACCCGCCGCCCGGGGCGTCAGATCAGCGAGCAGAACGCGACGCCGTCGCGCACGGTGCCGTCCGGCACCCACACGCGGTTGCGCATCGCGCGCTTCACCGAGCCGTCGATCGTGAAGCGCTGGTTCGCGTCGCGGCGGTTGTTGAAGAACGCGTAGACCGGCACCGTGCCGCTGCGGCAGCCGCCGGCCGCGTCGGGCACCTCGATCCAGAACGCCTCGTGCGTCTGCAGCGTCCACATGCCCTGGTCGTTCGCGATCACGAACGCGCAGATCGCCGGGTCGGCGGTGAGGTAGTGCGAGTCGACCTGCACTTCCGGCCCCGCGTAGAAGCGGCAGACGTTGCGCGGATCGACGCCTGGGGGTGCGAAAGCGGGGTGGCCCCAGCCGTAGAACACGTGGCCGGTGCGCTGCCAGCGGCCGCTGGCGTCGTACTGCGCGATCTCGTCGGCGTCGGCGCTGACGAAGTAGTGGTCGGCCGCGGCGTCGTAGAACTCGACGACCGCCACCGCGCCCGGAGGCAGGTTGACCGATGCCGGGACGGTGCTCGCGATCGCGGAACCGGCGTCGAGCGCGCCGGCACCGCAGAAACCGTACGAGCACGTCGAGCCGGGGGGTAACTCGGCGGACGTGCCCTGCAGGATCGACAGCACGCGCCCCGCGGTGAGGTTGGGGTTGCGCGCGAGCATGAGCGACACCGTGCCCGACACCAGCGGCGCGGAGAAGCTCGTGCCCATCGCAAGCGCGTAGCTCGGGCCCGCAGGAGTCGTCCTGCCGCTGTCGTGCGTCGACAGGATGCCGCCGCCGGCGTCGAAGTCGCCTCCCGGTGCGGCGAGATCGACGCGGGAGCCGTAGTTCGAGTAGCTCGCCCGCTCGCCGCTGCGCGCCAGCGCCGCGACGTTGATCACGCCGCTGCAGTTGCCCGGCGAGAAGTTCGCCGCCTCCTCGCTCTCGTTGCCGGCGCTGGCGACGATCACCGTGCCCTGCGCCAGCGCGTCGTCGATCGCCTCCTGGATCGCGGCGATGCACGCGCCGGGGCCGCCGAGGCTGAGATTGATGACCTTCGCCGGGTGCGGGTTCGCCGGCACGCCGGCGATCGGCAGGCCCGCCGCCCAGTGCACGCCGGCGAGCACGTCCTCGAACGTGCCGCCGCACTTGCCCAGCGTGCGCACCGGGAGGATCTTCGCCGCCCAGTCCACGCCCGCCATGCCCGTGCCGTTGTTGCCGTTCGCGGCGATCAGGCCGGCGACGAAGAGCCCGTGGAAGAACGAGTCCTGCGCGCGCTGGCCGCCGCAGTCACCGTCGGCGAGCCAGTCGCCCTCGTCGCGCGCGTCGGGGTCGCGCCCGTTGCCGTCGCGCGCCGTGTCGGGATCCGAGATGAAGTCGTAGCCGGGCAGCACGCGACCGGCGAGGTCCGGGTGCGCGAGCATGCCCGTGTCGACGACGGCGACCGTCATCGCGGCGCTGCCGGTGCCCAGCGCCCACGCGTCGGAGGCGCGGATGTTCGCGAGCGCCCATTGCTGCGCGTAGAACGGGTCGTTGGGAACGGGGCCGGCGTGCGCCATGACGCGGCGAACCGGGTCCGCGTAGCGCACCGCAACGTCCGCCTCGAAAGCGCGCGCGAGGTCTTCCATCTCGCCCGCGGTGCGCGACTCCGCGAGCGCCATCACGCGCACGTTGCCGATCGTGCGCTCGAGCGCGACCGGGGCGCCGGCCAAGGCGCCGAGTCGCGCTGCCGCCGCGACGGGGTCGGCGTCGTCGTGCAGGCGCACGAGGAGCTTGCGGGCGGGCGCCGCGTCGGCGAGCGAGGAGCGCGTCGACTTCGCGCGTGCTTGCCGCGGCGCCGCCTCCGCCCACAGTACGCTGCGGTCGCCACGCAAGCGGCCGGCCATGACGGCGAGGTCCGCGCCGTCGCCCGCCGAGAACTCGAACGCACCCGTCCGGGTGGTCGCCTCGAGGACGAGCGGGCCGCCGGCCAGCGCCTCCAGGCGCGCCTTCGCGTCCTCCGGCAGGCTGCCGGGGAGTGCCGTGGCAGGGTTTAGCATGACGCGCAGCGTCGGCGCCTGCTCGCTGCCGGCAAGGGGGGCGGCCGAGGCCGCCCATGGCATGAACAGGGCCGCCAGCGCGGCCGCGAGCACGGGTTTGAGTCGGCGCTGGGCCGCGGCGCTGCGATGCGCGGTCGGGGCTCGGAACATGGGGAAACTCCTCGCGGCGGCGGAAAACGCGCCGAATCCCCGCCAGGAAAGCAATTCGGGTACCAATTCCGCCAGCGCCGGGCTGGGGGGGCCGTCTACTCCTTGGCCTCCTGCGCCTTGGCAGCGAGGTCGCGGGAGAGATCGCCGTGGAACGGGCCGAGTTCCTTCACGATCTGGGCGAAGATCTTCGGATTGGCCGCGATCACCTGGCCCGACCAGAGGTAGTCGCCGTCGCCGGTGAGGTTGCCGACGAGACCCCCGGCCTCGAGCACCAGCAGGCTGCCGGCGGCGACGTCCCACGGGTTGAGGCCGACCTCCCAGAAGCCGTCGTAGAAGCCGGCGGCGACGTAGGCGAGGTCGAGCGCCGCCGCCCCCGGGCGGCGGATGCCGGCGGTGTTCTGGATCATCCGCCGCATCATCGCGAGGTAGGTCTCGAGGTAGCTGCCGTCGCGGAACGGGAAGCCGGTGCCGATCAGGCATTCGCGCAGGTGCTGGCGCTTCGACACGCGGATGCGGCGGTCGTTGAGGAACGCACCGCGGCCGCGCGACGCTGTGAAGAGGTCGTTGCGCACCGGGTCGTAGATGACGCCCTGCGTGACCACGCCGCGGTGCGCGAGCGCGATCGACACGCAGTACTGCGGGAAGCCGTGCAGGAAGTTCGTGGTGCCGTCGAGCGGGTCGATGATCCAGACGAACTCGGCCTGCGCGTTCTTGTCCCTCGCCGTGCCTTCCTCGGCGAGGATCGCGTGGTCGGGGTAGGTCGCGTGCAGCGTCTCGACGATCGCGGCCTCTGCCGCGTGGTCGACCTCGCTCACGAAGTCCTTCGGCCCCTTCGCGCTGACGGTGAGGAGGTCGAGGTCGCGCGCGCCGCGGTTGATGATCGTGCCGGCGCGGCGGGCCGCCTTGACGGCCGTCGTGAGCATCGGGTGCATGTCTTCGCTTGCCGATCGCGCAAGTGCGCGGGGAAACTCGCTATTCTACGCGCACCATGCGCACTTCTCCCGACCGCCCGCCTGCCGAAGCCGCGCTCGCCCGCGTGCGCATCGTGCTCGTGGCCACGAGCCACCCGGGCAACGTCGGCGCCGCGGCGCGCGCGATGCTCACGATGGGCCTCGCGCGCCTGGTGCTCGTCGCGCCGCGCCGATTCCCGGACCCGGAAGCCGATGCGCGCGCCTCCGGCGCCACTGCGGTGCTGCGCGACGCCGTCGTCGTCGGGACGCTGGACGAGGCGCTTGCCGGCGCCGCGCTCACCGTCGGGCTGTCGGCGCGGCCGCGCGAGTTCGCCGGGCGCGTGCTCGACGTGCGCGACGCGGCGCAGCAGGCGATCGGGCGCGCGCAGCGCGACGACGTCGCGTTCGTGTTCGGCACCGAGATGTCGGGGCTGTCCAACGACGAGCTGTCGCGCTGCGGCGTCGTGGCGACGATCCCCGCCAACCCCGGCTACTCGTCGCTCAACCTCGCCGCGGCCGTGCAGGTCGCGGCCTACGAGCTGCGCGTGGCGGCGACGGGCGGCGAAGTGTGGCGCGCGCCGCGCTTCGCGGCCGCCACCCACGACGAGATCGAGGGGCTGTACGCGCACGCGACCCGCACGCTCACCGACGTGCGCTTCCTCGACCCGAAGCTGCCGCGCCGCCTGCTGCCGCGGCTGCGGCGAATGTTCGCGCGCGCCGGTTTCGAGCGCGAGGAGGTCAACATCCTGCGCGGCATCCTCGCGCGCATCGACGAGATCGCCGGTGGCGGACGCCGCCCTTGAGCCGGCTGCGGCGTCGTGCCGCAACTGCGGCGCGCCGGCCGGCGACGCCTACTGCCCCCGCTGCGGCCAGGAGACCGCCGCGCTGCCCCCGGCGAGGCAGTTCCTCAAGGATGCCGCGGGTCGCTACGTCGCGCTCGACGGGCGGCTGTGGCGCACGCTCTTCGCGCTCTTCTTCCGCCCCGGCTTCCTGACGCTCGAGTATCTCGCCGGCAGGCGGCGGCGCTACGTGCGGCCGGCGCGTCTCTTCCTCGTGCTGTCGCTGCTCGTGTTCGCCACGATTCGTTTGGTCGTCGACCTGCCGCGGCTCGACGGCGCCATCACCGTCGACAGGGCCTCCGCCCCGCCCAAGTCGGAGAAGGACGCGGTGCCTCGCGACCAGGCGGCCTTGCAGGCGGAGTCCAGGACCACGACCAGGACGGACACGGCGGGCCCGGTCCTGCTGCCGGGGGTCACGTTGCACTTTGACGACAAGGGGGAACTGCACGTGGATGGTGCCGGCGCAGTGGCGAAGGCGCTGGAGGAACGCATCGCGCGCTTCAACGCCCTGCCGCGACAGGAACGCCTCGAGCAGACGGTGCTCGGCGTGCTGCGCTACGGCCCGTACGCGATGTTCGCGCTGCTGCCCGCGTTCGCGTTCCTGCTGATGGTCGTTCACCGGCGTTCGCGCCGCGCGCCGCAGCGGCCGCGCCTGTACGCCGAGCACCTCGTCTTCGCCGCGCACAACCACGCGTTCCTCTTTCTCGCCGTCACGTTGATGGTCGTCGTGCCGTGGGCGCCGCTGCGCGGCGCGCTGGCGCTGTGGTGTCTCGCCTACGCGCTGTGGTCGTTGCGCGTCGTCTACGGCGGGCACTGGGTCGCGCTGCTCGCGCGGTCCTGGGTCGTCGCGATCACCTACTTCGTGTTGTTCGCGTTCGTGATGGTCGGGTTGTTGCTCACGGCAGTGCTCCTGCGGTGAGCGGAAGCGGCCGACGCTTGCCACGGTCGGTCGCGAGGCGTCTAATCCGCGTGCGCGGCGCCGGCGAGCGCCGCCGATCGCGGGAACTGGAGACACATGGCCGGGCTGGAAGAGCACTATTCGGCGCAGGACATCGAGACGCGGATCCTCGCGGCGCTGCGCACGGCGGGACTCGATCCTTCGCGGCGGCTGTCGCCCGAGGCGCTCGGCGCGCTCGATCACTTTCACACCGGGGGGCTGCGCGCTTCGCGGGAGCTGCTGGAACTCGTGCCGGTGCGCGCCAGCGACCGGGTCCTCGACATCGGCGCGGGCCTGGGCGGCCCCGCGCGGCTGCTCGCGTCGGGATCGGGCTGCCGGGTCGCGTGCCTCGACATGTCGGCCGACTACTGCGCGGCCGCGGCGCTGCTCAACCGGTTGACGGGCCTCGACGACCGCGTCGAAGTGCACGAGGGCAGCGCGCTCAACCTGCCGTTCGCGGACGCGTCGTTCGACGTCGTCTGGATGCAGAACGTCGGGATGAACATCGCGGACAAGCGCCGGCTCTACGGCGAGATCCGCCGCGTGCTCGCGCCGGGCGGCGTGTTCGCGTTCCAGGAGATGGCCGCGGGCAACGCGCCCGTGTGCCGCTTTCCGCTGCCCTGGGCCACGCACCCGGCCGACAGCTTCCTCGTGTCGGTCGACGACATGCGGCAGCTGCTGCGCGCGTGCGGGCTCGTCGAGGAGCGCCTCGAGGACACCAGCGAAGAGCACCTTGCCAGGACCGCCGCCAATGCGACGCCGGCGCCGCCCGGGCAGCTGAGCCTCGCCGCGTACGTCGACGACCTCGGCCGCAAGGCGGCGAACGCGCGGCTGGGCCTCGAGGCGGGCGAGCTGCGGCTCGTGCGCGGGGTGTTCCGCGCGCAGCCTCGCGAAGGCGGACGCTGAGAGGCGGGAAAGCAGCCCGGCTCAGCCGAGCATCCGCACCAGCCACAGCGAGAGGATCGGGAAGAACACCAGCAGCGTCACCCGCACCGCGTCGGAGACGAGGAACGGCACGACGCCCCGGAACGTCTCGGCCATCGGCACGTCGCGCGCGAGGCTGTTGATGATGTAGACGTTCATGCCGACCGGCGGGGTGATCAGCCCGATCTCGACGACCATCAGCGCGATGATCCCGAACCAGATCGCCTTGTCGGTCGGGTTGAGCCCGAAGTAGTCGAAGCCCATGACGATCGGCAGGAAGATCGGCACGGTGAGCAGGATCATCGACAGGCTGTCCATCAGGCAGCCGAGGATCAGGTAGATGCCGATGATGACGAGCAGCACGACGAGCGGCGGCAGCCCGGTGCCGCCGACCCACTTCGCGAGCTCGACGGGCATCTGCGTCAGCGCGAGGAACACGTTGAGCACGTCGGCGCCGAGCAGGATGAGGAAGATCATGCCGGTCGCCTCGGCGGTGCCGTAGAGGCACTCGACGAAGCCGCTCCAGCGCATGCCGCCCAGCCACACGGCGAAGAACAGCGAGCCGACGGTGCCGATCGCGGCAGCCTCCGTCGGCGTGAACACGCCGCCGTAGATGCCGCCGATCACGGCGAGGAAGAGCAGCAGCACCGGCCACACGTCGCGCAGCGCCTTGAGGCGCGCCGGCCACGACGCGTTCTCGCCGCTCGGGCCCGACCCGGGCTTCACGCGAACGTAGACGGCGATGGCGACGAGGTAGCCGAACGCGGCGAGGATGCCGGGCACGAACGCCGCCATGAACAGCTTGGCGATGTTCTGCTCGGCGAGGATCGCGTAGATCACCAGCACGACCGAGGGCGGGATCAGGATGCCCAGCGTGCCGCCGGCGGCGAGCGTGCCGGTGGCGAGCGCAGGCTCGTAGCGGAGGCGGCGCAGCTCCGGCAGCGCGACCTGTCCCATCGTCGCGGCGGTCGCGAGCGAGCTGCCGCAGATCGCGCCGAACGCGGCGCACGCGCCGATCGCGGCCATCGCGACGCCTCCGCGCCAGTGGCCGATCAGCGCGTTCGCGGCGTCGAACAGCGACTTCGACAGCCCGCCGCGGCTGGCGAATTGGCCCATCAGCAGGAACATCGGCACGACCGACAGGTCGTAGACCGAGTAGCGCCCGTAGGCGACCGTCTTGAGGTAGCTGAGCAGCGGCGCCCAGCCGGTCATCGTCACGTAGCCGGCCACGCCGGTGGCGAGCATCGCGATGCCGATGGGCACGCGGATGGCGAGCAGCGCCAGCATGACGCCGAACATCAGGAAGCCGAACTCGACCCCCGTCATGCTTCTTCGCCGCCGCGCCGCGCGAAGTGCAGGCCGGCGGTGTAGAGCCCCGCCGCGCCGAGGAGCGCGAACGAGGGCACCATCAGCGCCACGGCGATCCACGTCGGGAAGCCGAGGATCGTCGTCTGGTCGTTGGCCTGCTGCAGGCCGATCGCCCCGACCGTCATGCGCCACGCCAGCACGGCGCCGGCCAGCCCGACGAGCAGCGCGCCGAGCGCGTCAAACCGCGCGCGCAAGGAGGCCGGCGAGCGCGCGGTGAAGAAGTCGACGATGACGTGACCGCCACGCAGCTGCGTCATCGGCAGGAAGGCCGCCACGGCGACCGCCGTGCCGAGCTGGATCAGCTCGTAGTCGCCCTGCAGCGGCATCGAGAGGAGCGCCCGGCCGGCGATGGAGACCAGCGTCATCAGCGTCATCGCGACGACGATCACGCCGCCCGCCAGCGCGAAGGCGCGCGAGAGTCCGAACAGCGCCCGGCCGAGCGGGTCCGCGGGCGGGCGCCGGGAGAGCGGGGCGTCCATCGCTTCGTGCGAGGGTGGAAAAAAAGAGGGCGCGGGAGATCCGCGCCCTTCACCGTTGCGCGGTCAGGCCGTCACTTGGCGCCTTCGTGCTTCTTGATCGCGTCGCGCGCGAACTGCAGCAGCGCCTTGCCGTCGTGCCCCTTCGCGGTGACGTCCTTCACCCAGTCGTCGTCCAGGTTGGCCGTGGCCTTCTCCCAGTTGACGAGCTCGGAGGCCGGGATCGTGTAGAACGTGTTGCCGCGCTCGACCGCGAGCTTCCGCGCCGCCGGGGCGGAGGCGTCCCACCCGCGCCCGAAGCTGCGCGACAGCGCCGCGCCGCTGTTGGCATCGATCACTTTCTTCAGGTCCGCCGGGAGGCCGTCGTACTTCGCCTGGTTCATCTGCAGCGTGAACACGGCCGTGTAGAGCGCGCGCGCCTTGGGGTCGGTCTCGCTGTGGAACTTCGTGAGCTCGTGCGCCTTGATCGACGGGATCACCTCCCAGGGCAGCAGGTAGCCGTCGATCACGCCCTTCGACAGCGCGTCGGACAGCGCGGGCAGCGGCATGCCGACCGGCGTGGCGCCGAGCGCGCCGAGCATCTTGTTCGTCTGCCGCGTGGGCGCGCGGAACTTGAGGCCCTTGAAGTCGGCCAGCGTCTTCACCTGCTTCTCGCGGCCGTGCACGAAGCCGTTGTCGTGCACGTTGACCGCGAGCATCTTCACGCCGGGAAACTCCTTCTGCGCGAACTTCTCGTAGTACTCCCAGGCCGCCTGCGACGTCGCCTCGGCGGAGGAGGACATGAACGGCAGCTCGAAGACCTCCATCAGCGGGAAGCGCCCCGCGGTGTAGCCGGGCAGGGTCCACACGACGTCGGCCACACCGTCCTTCACCTGGTCGACGAGCTGCGGCGGCGTGCCGCCGAGCTGCATCGCCGGGTACATCTGGCACTTGAGCCGCCCGCCGGAGTCCTTCGCGATCCTGTCGCACCACGGCGCGAGCAGCGTCGACGGCGGCATCGCGCCGGGCGGCCAGAAGTGCGCGACCTTCAGGGTGACTTCCTGCGCCGCGGCAGGGAGCGCGGCGAGCAGCGCGAGCGCCGCGGCGGCGAGCGAACGGATGTGCAGCATGGATCCTCCAGGGTGCGGGGCGTCGTTCGTGCGCAGACTGCGCAGCGAGGAGCGCGCTCCGTCGGGTCGGGCGAGTGTAGCAAAACAGCCCCCTTCACGCCCTGCGATTCCGATCGCGTTCAATAGTTGAGCATCGGAGTCGGAAAATGCGAAAATGCGCGCATGTTCGATCGACTGCGCGAAGACATCGCGGTCGTCTTCGACCGCGACCCGGCCGCCCGCGGCGCATGGGAAGTGCTCACGTGCTACCCGGGGCTGCACGCGCTCGTCTGGCACCGGTGGGTGGCGAACCGCCTGTGGCGCCACGGCCTGCGCTGGCTCGGGCGGCTGGCGTCGCACCTGGGCCGGTTTCTCACCGGCATCGAGATCCACCCCGGCGCCGCAATCGGCCGGCGCGTGTTCATCGACCACGGCATGGGGATCGTGATCGGCGAGACCGCGGTCGTCGGCGACGACTGCACGCTGTACCACGGCGTGACGCTCGGCGGGACGTCGTGGAAGAAGGGCAAGCGCCACCCCACGCTCGGCCGCGGGGTGGTGATCGGGGCGGGCGCCAAGATCCTCGGGCCGATCGAGATCGGGGAAGGCGCGAAGATCGGCTCCAACGCGGTCGTGGTCCGCGACGTCCCTCCGGGCTCGACCGCCGTCGGCATTCCCGCGCGCGTGGTCACGCCCGAGGACGAGGAGCGGCGCGAGCAGCAGGCGAGCCGCATCGGCTTCTCCGCCTACGCGATCTCGGCGGATATGAACGACCCGGTCGTCCAGGCGATCCACAAGCTGCTCGACCACGCAGCCGCTACCGACGAGAGGATCGAGCGCCTCGTCGCCCAGCTGCAGCGCGACGGGCTCGAGATGGGCGACGCGAAGGCGACCGCCGAGCGCTTCGACCCGGCGCCGATCAACAAGCTGCTCGAGTAGAGTCCGAGTGAACTAATCGGGCTTTTGGTTGACTAAATCGGTCGGGAATGTCATCATTCCTGCTGATCGAGACAACCAGCCCGGGGAGAGCCCGCGGGCGCAACAACTGGGGGCACGCATGCGCCTGACCACGAAGGGTCGATTCGCCGTAACCGCCATGATCGACGTCGCGCTGTACGGCACCGGCGGTCCGGTGACGCTGGCAGCTGTGGCGGATCGTCAGAAGATTTCGCTGTCCTACCTGGAACAGCTTTTCGGCAAGCTGCGCCGCGCCGGGCTCGTGGAGAGCGTGCGCGGGCCGGGCGGCGGCTACAATCTGGCGCGGGCGGCGGCGGAGGTGTCCGTCGCGGACGTGATCCTGGCGGTGGACGAGCCGATCGACGCCACTCAGTGCGGCGGACGCGAGAACTGCCGCGAGGGGGACCGGCGCTGCATGACGCACGAGCTGTGGGCCGGGCTCAACGCGCACATCTTCGCGTTCCTGCGCTCGGCGACGCTGGCCGACCTGGTCGCCCAGCAGCACGAGAAGCAGCGCGAGGTGGCCGTGCTCGAGGATCGCCGCGGCCCGCCGGCGCGCGAGAGCCAGCCCGTGAACGTCGCCTGAGCCAGCCCCGCAAAGCCATGAAGCTACCGATCTACCTCGACTACTCGGCCACGACGCCCGTCGACCCGCGCGTCGCCGAGAAGATGATTCCCTGGCTGACGCAGAACTTCGGCAATCCGGCCTCGCGCTCGCACGCGTTCGGCTGGGATGCCGAGGCGGCGGTGGAGCAGGCGCGCGCCGAGGTGGCCGCGCTGGTCGGCTGTGACCCGAAGGAGATCGTCTGGACCTCGGGCGCGACCGAGTCGATCAACCTCGCGCTCAAGGGCGCGGCGCACTTCTACAAGGACAAGGGGCGCCACGTCGTCACCGTCAAGACCGAGCACAAGGCCACGCTCGACACGGTGCGCGAGCTCGAGCGCGAGGGCTTCGAGGCGACCTACCTCGACGTCCGGCCCGACGGGCTGCTCGACCTGGACATGGTCGAGCGCACGCTGCGGCCCGGCACGATCCTCGTGTCCGTGATGCTGGTGAACAACGAGATCGGCGTGATCCAGGACGTCGCTGCGATCGGCGAGATGTGCCGCAAGCGCGGCATCGTCTTCCACGTCGACGCCGCGCAGGCGACCGGCAAGGTGCCGATCGACCTCGGCAGGCTCAAGGTCGACCTGATGAGCTTCTCGGCGCACAAGACCTACGGGCCGAAGGGCGTGGGCGCCCTGTACGTGCGCCGCAAGCCGCGCGTGCGCATCGAGGCGCAGATGCACGGCGGCGGCCACGAGCGCGGCATGCGCTCGGGCACGCTGCCCACGCACCAGATCGTCGGCATGGGCGAGGCGTTCCGCCTCGCGCGGCTGGAGATGGCGCAGGAGAACGAGCGCATCCGGGGCCTGCGCGACCGGCTGTGGCAGGGGCTGTCGAAGATCGAGGAGGTGTACGTCAACGGCGACATGGAGCGCCGGGTGCCGCACAACCTCAACGTCAGCTTCAACTTCGTCGAGGGCGAGAGCCTGATCATGGCGATCAAGGACGTCGCCGTGTCTTCGGGCTCGGCGTGCACGTCGGCCTCGCTCGAGCCCTCGTACGTGTTGCGCGCGCTCGGCCGCAGCGACGAGCTCGCGCACAGCTCGATCCGCTTCACCGTCGGGCGCTTTACCACGGCCGAGGAGATCGACTACGCGGTCGACCTGCTGCAGCGCAAGATCGCGAAGCTGCGCGAGCTCTCGCCGCTGTGGGAGATGCACAAGGAGGGCGTGGACCTCAGCACCGTGCAGTGGGCGGCACACTGACGACGAAATTTCGCGCCAGGAGCGCGCGAAATTTCGCCGGGTAGTACAGGAACAGGTCGGAAGGCTTGGGGCGGCCCGGCGCCTTCCGACGGAAAAGGGCACGAAACGACGAGCGCTTCGATCACGGTGTTGAGAAGGATCGGGGCGGTCATTGAGGAGAGCGGCATGGCGTACAGCGAAAAAGTCATCGACCACTACGAGAACCCGCGCAACGTCGGCTCGCTGCCGAAGGACGACGCGGGCGTGGGCACCGGCATGGTCGGCGCGCCCGCGTGCGGCGACGTGATGAAGCTGCAGATCAAGGTGGGGGCGGACGGCGTCATCGAGGACGCGAAGTTCAAGACCTACGGCTGCGGCTCGGCGATCGCGTCGTCGTCGCTGGTGACCGAGTGGGTGAAGGGCAAGACGCTCGACGAGGCGCTCGCCATCAAGAACACCCACATCGCGAGCGAGCTGGCCTTGCCGCCGGTCAAGATCCACTGCTCGATCCTGGCCGAGGATGCGATCAAGGCCGCGGTGGCCGACTACAAGGCGAAGCACGCGGGGGAGGCGGGCGAGGCCGAGGTCGACGCCTGCGCGCCGCAGCCGCGCGCGGCAGACTAGAGGGACAGCGACGATGGCGATCACGCTCACCGAAAGCGCAGCGAAGCACGTGGCGGCGCAGCTCGGCCGGCGCGGGCGCGGCGTGGGGCTGCGGCTCGGCGTGCGCACCTCGGGCTGCTCCGGGCTGGCGTACAAGATCGAGTTCGCCGACGAGGTGAAGCCCGAGGACCTCACCTACGAGTTCTACGGCGTCAAGGTGCTGGTCGACCCGAAGAGCCTGCCCTACCTCGAGGGCATGGAGCTCGACTTCGCGCGCGAGGGGCTGAACGAGGGCTTCAAGTTCAACAACCCGAACGTCAAGAACGCCTGCGGCTGCGGCGAGTCGTTCAACGTGTGACCCGGGCGTCGCGGCCCTGCCCGCGGCGCTTCCTGCGCCCGAGCCCCCCGTGCGAAGGGGGCGAGCGATGATCGACTTCTCCTGCAACCACTTCGAGCTGTTCGGCCTGCCGCAGCGCTACGCCATCGACGAGGGCGCGCTCGACTCGGCCTATCGCGGACTGCAGGCCGAGGTGCACCCGGACCGCTTCGGCGGCGGCAGCGACGCCGAGCGGCGCGTCGCGCACCAGTCCTCGGCACGCGTCAACGAGGCCTACCGGACGCTCAAGGACCCGGTCGAGCGCGCGCGCTACCTGCTCGGGCTGCGCGGCGTCGACGCGATGGACCAGCGCGACACGAAGCTGTCGCTGGCTTTTCTGGAAGCGCAACTCGAGCGCCGCGAGCGTGCGGCGAGCGCCGCCGAGAGCGAGGACGTCGCCGCGCTCGACGCGATCGTCGCGGCCATCCGCGCCGAGCAGAGCGCCAGGCAGGGCGAACTCGCGGCGCTGCTCGACGGGACGGGCGACCCCGAGCCGGCGCGCGTGGCGGTGCGCGAGCTCAAGTTTCTCGCCAAGGTCGCCGAGGACGTCGGCGCGATGCTCGAGGCGATGGAATCGTGACGCTCTTCCAGATCGCCGAGCCCGAGGCCTCGCCGCCCGCACGCGAGCCGAAGCGCGCGATCGGCATCGATCTCGGCACGACGAACTCGCTGGTTGCGACGGTGCGCAACGGCATCCCCGTGGTGCTGCCCGACGAGGAAGGCCGGCCGCTCGTCCCGTCGATCGTTCGCTACGCGCCGGACGGCGTGGAAGTCGGCTACGCGGCGATGGCGCACCAGTCGCTCGATCCGCAGAACACCGTGGTGTCGGTCAAGCGCTTCATGGGCCGCGGGCTCGCCGACCTCGCCGACGATCGCCGCTTCCCGTACCGCTTCGTCGATGCGCCGGGCATGGTGCAGATCGGCACGCGCCACGGCGTGAAGAGCCCCGTCGAGGTCTCCGCCGACATCCTCCGCCACCTGCGGTTGCGCGCCGAGACGCAGCTCGGCGGGCCGGTCGAGGGCGCGGTGGTCACGGTGCCCGCGTACTTCGACGACGCGCAGCGGCAGGCGACGAAGGACGCGGCGAAGCTCGCGGGACTCCCGGTGCTGCGGCTGCTGAACGAGCCGACGGCCGCGGCGATCGCCTACGGCCTCGACAACGCGGCCGAGGGCGTCTACGCGGTCTACGACCTCGGCGGCGGCACGTTCGACATCTCGATCCTGCGGCTGACGCGCGGCGTGTTCGAGGTGCTCGCGACGAGTGGGGACTCCGCGCTCGGCGGCGACGACTTCGACCACCGCGTGTTCTGCTGGGCGCTGGAGGCCGGCAAGCTGCCGCCTTTGGCACCCTCCGACGCTCGGCTGCTGCTGGTCAAGTCGCGCGAGGCGAAGGAGATGCTCACCGGGCACCAGGCGGCGCCGATCGTCGCGCGGCTGTCCACGGGCGACGACGTCAACCTCTCGCTGACCGCGGAGACGTTCGCCGGCATCTCGCAGCAGCTCGTGCAGAAGACGCTGCAGCCGGTGCGCCGCGCGCTGCGCGACGCGAAGCTCGGCGTCGCCGACGTCAAGGGCGTGGTGCTGGTCGGCGGCGCGACGCGCATGCCGCGCATCCGCCGCGCGGTCGCCGAGTTCTTCGGCCAGCCGCCGCTCATCAACCTGAACCCGGACGAGGTGGTCGCGCTGGGCGCCGCGATCCAGGCCAACGCGCTGGTCGGCAACCGCGAGCGCGGCGACGACTGGCTGCTGCTCGACGTGATCCCGCTGTCGCTGGGCCTGGAGACGATGGGCGGCCTCGCCGAGAAGATCGTGCCGCGCAATTCGACGATTCCGGTCTCGCGCGCGCAGGAGTTCACGACCTATCGCGACGGCCAGTCGGCCATGGCGATCCACGTCGTGCAGGGCGAGCGCGAGCGCGTCGCCGACTGCCGTTCGCTCGCCCGCTTCGAGCTGCGCGGCATTCCGCCGATGGCGGCGGGGGCCGCGCGCATCCGCGTCACGTTCCAGGTCGACGCCGACGGCCTGCTCTCGGTCTCGGCGCGCGAGCAGGCCACGGGGATCGAGTCGTCGGTGGTCGTCAAGCCCTCGTACGGGCTCACCGACGACGAGGTCGCGCGCATGCTGCAGGACTCGTACGCGCACGCCGCCGAGGACATGGCCGCGCGCGCCTTCGCGGAGGCCGCGGTCGAGGCCGACCAGCTCGCCGAGCAGGTGCGCAACGCGGTCGCGGCCGACGGCGACCTGCTGGATGAGCGCGAGCGCGCGGCGATCGAGGCGGCGCTCGCGGAGGTCGCGCTGCGGCGGCGCGGCGACGACGCCGGCGCGCTGCGCGCGTCGGCCGAGGCGCTCAACCGCGCCAGCGAGGGCTTTGCCGCGCGACGGATGGACCGGACGGTGTCGCAGGCCCTCGCGGGCCGCAGCGTCGACACGCTGGTCGGCGAGTGACGATGCCCACGATCACCGTGCTGCCCCACGCCGAGCTCTGTCCCGACGGCAGGACGTTCGAGGGCGACGCGGGCCGCTCGCTCCTCGACAACCTGCTCGACCACGGCGTGGACGTCGAGCACGCCTGCGAGAAGTCTTGCGCGTGCACGACCTGCCACGTCATCGTCCGCGAGGGCTTCGACTCGCTGGCGGAGTCCTCGGAGGAGGAGGACGACCTGCTCGACCGCGCGTGGGGGCTGACGAGCGTGTCGCGCCTGTCGTGCCAGGCGATCGTGGGCGATGCGCCGCTCACCGTCGAGATCCCGAAGTACACGATCAACTACGCCCGCGAGACGAAGTCCCCGGCGGCGGGCGGAGGAGACGAACGATGAAGTGGACCGACACCCGCGACGTCGCGATCGCGCTCCTCGAGGCGCATCCGGACGTCGACCCGCAGTACGTGCGCTTCACCGACCTCCACCGCTGGGTCTGCGAGCTGCCCGGCTTCTCCGACGATCCGCAGAAGAGCAGCGAGAAGATCCTCGAGGCGATCCAGATGACCTGGATCGACGAGGCCGAATGAGCGGCCCCTCGCCCCCCTGTCCCG
>JAOUIA010000018.1 GCA_029884335.1 Betaproteobacteria bacterium | reverse complement strand
GCTGGTCGCGGGCGTGTCGGCGGGGCTCGCCCCGGAGTTGATGCTGAGCGTGTTCAAGACCACGATGGCCTGGAACAACGGCCTCGCCAACGGCATGCCCAAGCGCGGGCTCGTGGGGAATTTCGCGCCGGGGTTCAAGCTGAAACTGGGCCTCAAGGACGCCCGCCTCGCCAGGGCGATGAGCGAGCGGTCCGGGCTGAAGACGCCGGTGGCCGACGGCACGGTGGCCACGCTGGCCGAGTGCCTCGCCGCCGGCTATGGCGAGAACGATCTCGCCGCGATGCTCAAGTTGCGCGAGCAGGCGGCGGGCATCGAGGTCAGGTTGAAGTGATCCCCGCTGCTGCCCGCCCGCTTCAGTCGACCCGGGCGCCGGACACCTTGACGACCTCGCCCCACTTCGCGACCTCGCCCCGGAGGAAGGCCTCGGCTTCGGCCGGCGTGTCGCTGCGAGGCTGGACGTCCAGCTTCTCGAGTCGCGCGGCCATGCCCGGCGCCTGCAGCGCTCGCGTCATGTCGGCCTGGATCCTGTCGATCAGCGGCTTCGGCGTGGCTCCCGGAGCCAGCACCATCGTCCACGCGCTCGCCTCGTAGCCGGGGAAGCCCGACTCGGCCAGCGTCGGCACCGACGGGTACTGCGGAAGCCGCTGCGCGCTTGTCACCGCGAGCAGGCGCACCTTCCCCGCCGCCATCTGCGGAGCGACGTGCGGCCCGCCGTCGATGGTGAACTGGATCTGGCCACCGATCAGCGCGGCCATCGCCTGGCTTCCGCCGCGGTACGGAACGTGGACGAAGTCGACGCCGGCCCGCATCTTGAACAGCTCGCCCCCGAGATGCGGAATGGTGCCGTTCCCGCCCGAACCCAGGGCGAGCTTGCCCGGGTGCTTCTTCGCGTAGTCGACGAACTCGGCGACGGACTTCGCGGGCACGTCGGGGTGGACGATGAGCATCAGCGGGACGACGCCGAGGACGGTGACGGGCTTCAACGTGTCGAAGAGCCTGAAGCCGGGGTCCTTGTAGAGCGCCGGCGAAGCCGAGATGGCGGCCGCGGTCACGAGCAGGGTGTGCCCGTCGGGCGCGGCGCCCGCCACCTGCGCCGCGCCGATGTTCCCGGAGGCGCCGGGCTTGTTCTCGACGACGACCGGCTGTTGCCAGGTGACCGACAGCTCCTGCGCCACCGCGCGCGCGAGGATGTCGGTCGTGGCTCCCGGAGCGAACGGCACGATGAGCGTGACCGGTCTGGATGGAAATGCCTGCGCCTCGGCAGCGGAGGCCGACACGAGGAGCGCGGACGCCATGCATACGCTCGCGACGGCTCGAACAAGTTGCCTGAAGATCATGTTGGCCTTTCGACAGGACGGGACCTGCATGCGCCCGGATGCCGGGTCCGGCTACTCGAACTTGATCGCCGCATCCTTGACGATGCGCGCGACCTTGTCGGTCTCGCTGCGGATCATCTCCGCGAACTGCTGCGGCGTGCTGTTCTGCGCCGACAGGCCGAGATCGAGCAGGCGTTCGCGCACTTCCGGAAGCGCGGCGATCGCCGTCAGTTCCTGGTTGAGGCGACTGACGGCCGCGGCCGGCGCGCCGGCGGGCGCGAGGATGCCCCACCAGTTGGTGAAGTTGAAGCCATTGACCGTCTCGCCGATGCCGGGCGTGTCCGGCAGCGCAGGCAGGCGCGGGCCGGTGACGGCAATCGCCTTCAGCCGCCCCGCCTTGACCTGCGCGACGGCGGTGCCATCGATCACCAGGTCGACCTGTTCGCCGAGCAGTCCGGCAATGGCTTGAGCGCCGCCCTTGAACGGCACGTGAAGCACATCGATGCCCGTCATCGAGCGCAGCAGCTCCAGGGCGAGATGCCCCGGGCCTCCGACGCCTGCCGTTCCGACCGTCAGCTTGCCGGGCTGCGCCCGGGCGCGAGCCAGGAAGTCCGGAAACGAGCTGATCGGGGACTTGGGGTTGGCCGAGACGACGATCGACACCGAGGTCACGAGGCTGATCGGCGCCAAGTCCTTCTGCGGGTTGTAGCCGAGGTCGGGCTTGGCGATGGGGCCGATGACCAGCGAGCCGAGGTCGCCGATCACCAGCGTATAGCCGTCGTTGGGGGACTTCGCGGCGATGCCCATCCCCAGCGCGCCCGCAGCGCCGCCGCGGTTGTCGATCACGACCGGCTGGCCGATCCGCTCCGAGAGCTTCTGGCCGAACACGCGCGCGACGATGTCCGTGTTGCCGCCGGGCGGGTACGGCACGATCAGCTTGATGGGCTGCGACGGATACGTCTGCGCGACGGCGGCGGCGGCGCAGAGGCCGGCGAAGGCCGGGAGCAGCCAGCGGAGCAGCTTTCGGGTCATCGTCGTTCCCCTCGTTCAGTGGTCGGTCAGGGCCGTGCGCAGCTGCGCCTCGGCGTCGGCGGGCGGCGTGGCGTCGATCTCGACGACGACACGCTCGATGCGCCCGGTGAAGCGGAACGGAGCGCGGTAATCAGGAGTGACCGGCAGCCCGCTGTCGTACCCGCAGCAGAGGCCCTCGCCCGACGTCTCGATCACGTGCGGCACCGTGTGCGGAATCTCGCCCTCGCCGACCAGCCGCTCGCCGACGAAGAGCTGGCCGCGGCCGCAGTGCTCTCCGGTGCGCGTGAAGCGGAAACGCAGCGTCGTCTTGCCCGCCGGCACGTCCTCGGTGGAGTCGATGCGGTACTCGGCGAGACCCAGGTGGTTGTGCACGTAGGTGAGGCGCCGGTCCTTCACGTACAGCGAGTAGCCGGCGAACCAGCTGCCGTGCGCGAGCAGCACGCCCTCGGCGCCGTCGTCCGGAATCTCGACCTCGGCGGTGATCGTGTGCGAGCGGTTCTTGACGTCGACCGCCGTGTAGTGGAACTGCGGCGCGCCGGCGGGGTAATACACGTACCGGTTGCCGGACGGCGCCGTGCCGGGCTTGCGCTCGCCCATGCGCAATTGCATCCGCGAATCCAGCGGCAGCACGTTGTACTTGCCCGCCTCGACCCACCAGCGCTCGACCAGCTCGGCGAGTTTCTCCGGATGCTTTTCCGCGAGATCGTCGCACTCGGAGAAGTCGCGCTCGACGTGGTAGAGCTCCCACTTCTGCCGCGCGAGGATCGCGTCGGTCAGCGGCTCGCCCTGCGGCTGCTCGACGACTGCTTTCCAGCCGTCGGCCCACAGAGCACGCGAGGCGATCATCTCGTAGTACTGCACTTGCTTTCGGGTCGGGGCGGTCGCGTTGTCGAACGTGTGCGCGAAGCTGACACCCTCGAGCGGCCGCTGCGCGACGCCGTTCAGCTGCGCCGGCGCTTCGAGCCCGAGCGCGTCCAGGATCGTCGGCGCGACGTCGACGACGTGCACGTACTGGCCACGCACCTCGCCGCGCGCGGCGATCCCCTTGGGCCAGTGCACGATCAGCGGGTCGCTCATGCCGCCCTGGTGCAGGTAGCGCTTCCAGCGCCGCAACGGCGTGTTGCCCGCCCACGCCCAGCCCCACGAGTAGTTGGGAAAGGACCGGACGCTGCCCCAGTCGTCGAGGCGCGCGAGATTCTGCTCGATCGTCGGTTCGACGCGATTGGCGAACTGGTTCTCGTTGAACGAGCCGTGCTCGCCGCCCTCGGCCGACGCGCCGTTGTCGGAGGCCAGCAGGATCAGCGTGTTGTCGAGCTCGCCCAGGCGCTCGAGGAAGTCGATCACGCGCCCGACGTGGTGGTCGGTCTGCTCGAGGAACGCGGCATACACCTCCATCTGCCGCGCGTAGAGCCGCCGCGCGTCGGCGGACAGCGTGTCCCACGCCTTGACCCACTGCGGCCGCGGCGAGAGCTTCGTGCCCGGCGGCACGATCCCCATCGCCAGCTGCCGCGCGAACACCTGCTCGCGCCAGCGGTCCCAGCCCAGGTCGAACTGCCCGCGATAGCGCTCGATCCACTCGGGCTCGACGTGATGCGGCGCGTGCCCGGCGCCCAGGCAGTAGTACATGAAGAACGGCTTGTCCGGCGCGATGGTGCGCAGGTCGGTGAGGTACTCGATGGCGCGGTCGGCGAGGTCCGCGTTGAGGTGATAGCCCTCCTCCGGCCGCCGCGGCGGCTCGACGTAGTGGTTGTCGTGCACCAGCGTGGGCACCCACTGGTTGGTCTTGCCGGCGATGAAGCCGTAGAACCGCTCGAACCCGCGCGACAGCGGCCAGCGCGCCTTCGATGCGCCGGACGCGTACTCGCTCGCCAGCGTGAGGTGCCACTTGCCGATGCCCAGCGTCGCGTAGCCTTCCGCCAGCAACATCTCGGACAGGAATCCGTTCTCGCGCGGCACCATGCCGTTGTAACCGGGGAAGCCGGTGGCCATCTCCTGGATGATGCCGACGCCGTTGGAGTGGTGATTGCGTCCGGTGAGCAGGCATGCGCGCGTCGGCGAGCAGATGGCGGTCGTGTGAAAGTCGCGATAGCGCAGGCCGCCTGCGGCGAGGCGGTCGAAGGTCGGCGTGCGGATGTCGGACCCGAAGCAACCGAGCTGGGCGAAGCCGACGTCGTCGAGCAGGAGCACCAGCACGTTGGGCGCGCCCGCTCGCGCCCGCGGCGGCAGCGGCCACGCCGCGTCCGATTCGCCGGCCGTGCGGCCGATGGTCCCGGTGAATGGCGTTCCTTCCGGATAGGTCTTCAGCTCCATCATCGCGCTCCCCTGCCTGCGTTGCCCCGACGCCGCGCGACCGCATTCAGGCTGCCGACGTCGTCGCGGCGCGCCCGCCTCGGCGCCGTCAGTAGTTGACGAAGCGCGGCGGCCCGATGCCGATCGTGCCCATCATCGCGTCGAGGTGGTACTTCAGCCGGTCCGCCTTGAGGTCCCGATGCGCCGGATCGTCCCAGAGGTTGTCGAACTCGCCGGGGTCGCGCTCGAGGTCGTAGAGCTCGCCGATCGCGTGGCCGTGATAGACCGCGGTCTTGTAGCGGCCGTCGCACACCATGGACCCGTGCGTGCGGTCCGGGTGGCCGCCCATCGCGTCGAAGTACTCGGAGACGACGTGCGGCCGGTGCGTGTGCGGGTCCCGCGCGCCGGTCAGCAGCGGCAGCAGCGAACGCCCCTGCATCGCCTCGGGCACGGGCAGCCCGGCGGCCTCGAGCAGCGTGGGCGGGACGTCGATCGTCTCGACCAGCGCGTCGCTCGCCACGCCGCGGAGAAAGTGGCCCGGCCACGACAGGATGAGCGGCACTCGCACCAGCCCCTCGAAGAAACGGCAGCCCTTGAGGATCAGCCCGTGGTCGCCCAGCAGCTCGCCGTGGTCGCTCATGTACACGATGATCGTGTTGTCGAGCTGCCCGGTCTGTCGAAGCGTGTCGACGATCCGCCGCAGCTGGTCGTCGATCAGCATGATCATCGCGTAGTAGTTCGCCTTCACCTCGAGCGCGTCGTAGTCGCGCGGAGGCCGCGAGGCGATTGCGTCGTGGTCGCCGGCCGCCACCGGCCGGATCGACTTCCGGATGCGCGGATCGACGGCGACCTTCGTCTGCTGGTCGATCGCGGCAAAGGCCTTCTGCCGGACGAGGTCGGAATCGCGAAACAGCGGCAGCGGCAGGTCCGCCGCGCGCACGCGGGCCAGGTACTCCGGCGGTGCGTCGAACGGCGCGTGCGGGTCGAAAGGATTGACCGAGAGCAGCCACGGCCCGTCGCGCTGCTCGGTGACGAAGCGGATCGCCATCTCGCTGCACCAGGTGGTCTGGTGCAGCTCCGCCGGCACGCCGGGCCCGCAGAAGTAGTTGATCGGCGCATAGAGCTCCACCGGATCCACGCGCTTCTCGTGCCGCAGCCATGTCTCGTAGTCGTGGCCGCGCGCGGCGTCCGGCGTCGGGTGGTGGCTCCACCAGAATGCGCGATAGCCGTCGTCCGGGCGGACCTCGAAGCTCTTCGCCGCCGACAGGTGCAGCTTGCCGACGAGGCCGCAGTCGTAGCCGGCCTCCGCGAACATCTTTGTCACCAGCTTCTCGTGCGGCGGGAAGTACGCGTTGCCGTTGCGGTGCACCTGGTGCGCCGCCGGATAGCGCCCGGTCAGGAACGTCGCTCGCGCCGGCGTGCAGATCGGGCTCTGCGCGTACGCGCGGCGGAACGCCACGCCGTCGGCGCAGAGCGCGTCGAGCTGGGGCGTTTCGATGTGCGGCTGTCCGAGCGCGCGGATCGTGTCGTAGCGCTGCTGGTCCGAGCAGTACCAGAGGATGTTGGGGCGCGGCGGCGCGGCGGGCACCGGGAAACCTCCCGTCCGGTCAGTCGAGCTTGGCGCCCGACACCTTCACCGCCTGCGCCCACTGCTCGCGTTCGCGAGCGAGGAAGCGATCGAACTCGTCCGCCGGGAGGTAGGTGATCTCCGCGCCCTGCGCAGCGAACTTCTCCTTCACGTCGGACGCCGCGAGGATGCGCCCGATCTCCTGCGAGAGCCGGCCGACGACGTCCCTGGGCGTGGCCGCGGGCGCCACGATGCCGAACCACGCGACCACGTCGAACCCCGCGATGCCCACCTCGCCGGCCGTGGGCACGTTCGGCAGCGAGGGCACGCGGTCCTTGGTGCTCGTCACGAGGTATTTGAGCTTGCCGGCAGCCACGTGCTGCGAAACCTCGATCGGGCTTGCAAACATCATCCCGATGTGACCGGCGACGAGGTCCGTCACCGCAGGGCCGCCGCCCTTGTACGGGACGTGCGTGAAGTCGGTTCCCGTGCGCAGCTTGAAGAGCTCGGTGGCGAGGTGCGGCACGCTGCCGCTGCCCGGCGAACCGTACGCCACGGCGCCCGGCTTCGCCTTGCCCAGCGCCAGCAATTCCTGCGGCGTGCTCACGCCCACGGACGGGTGCACGGTGAGGATGAGCGGCGACGAAGCGAGCAGCGCGACACCCGTGAAGTCCTTGGCCGTGTCGTAGGTGAGCTTCTGGTACATGAGCGGCGCGATCACGAACGGCGCCGGGGCGAGCATCAGCGTGTAGCCGTCCGCCGGCGCTTTCGCCACCTCCGAGGCGCCCAGCGTGGTCGTCGCGCCCGGCTTGTTCTCCACCACCACGGGCTGTCCCAGCCGCTCCGAGAGCTTCTGCCCCACCAGCCGCGCGAGGACGTCCGACGCGCCGCCGGCCGCGAAAGGCACGACGATGCGCATCGGCTTCGCGGGCCAGGCCTGGGCCAGGGCGCTCCCCGAAAGGGTGGCGAGCATGGCCAGCGCGATCAGGCGTCCGATACCGCGAAGGCGCGTTTCCATCGTCAAGACTCCTGTAGGAGAGAGGTTTCCGGCGGCTTCCCCGGGGCAGCTGGAACCGCGAGACGGGGCGGGCATCGGAGCGCGCTCGCGCGTCACGCCGAAGCTTCCCGGTTGTGCGGATCGGCATCCGTCGCCGCGGACGCGTCGGAATCCTGCTCCGCGACCCACGCGCCGATCAGCCGGTAGGCCACCGCGAGCAGCACCGGGCCGACGAACAGCCCGACCAGCCCGAAGGAGAGCAGGCCGCCGATCACGCCGGCCATGATGAGCAGCAGCGGCAGGTCGGCGCCGCGCTTGATGAGCAGCGGGCGCAGCACGTTGTCGAGCATGACGACGCCGGTCATCCAGACGAAGAGCAGGATGGCCGCCGTCGGCGCGCCGGTGAACCACAGCCAGGCCACGCCGCCGAGCAGGGGAATCGCCGGGCCCAGCTGCGCGATGCAGAAGATGAACATCAGCGCGGCGAGCAGCGAGACGAACGGCACGCCGGCGACCAGCAGGCCGAGCGCGCCGAGCGCGGTCTGCACGACCGCGGTCACGACGATGCCCAGCGCGACCGCGCGGACCGACGCAGCGGCGAGCACGACTGCGTTGTCGCCCTGCGTTCCGTGCAGGCGGCGCGCGAAGCGGCGGAGCCCGCTCGCGGCCTGGTCGCCCGTGGCGTAGAGCACGCCGGACAGAAGCAGCGTCAACCCGAGGTGAATGGTGAACGCGCCGATCGTTCCCGCCTGGGCGGCGATCCACCGCGCGACCGGCGCGATGTAGGGCGCGGCCTTCGACGCCAGCTCGTCGGGCTTGGCCGCGGCGACCGCCTGCCACTCGGCTGCGAGGCGCTCGCCCGCGAGCGGCAGGCCGGCGACCCACGCCGGCGGCGAGGGCACGTGCAGCTCCGCGACCTTGATCTCGGGCAGCCGCGCCGCCTGCTCGATCAGCGTCGTGACGGCGGTGGCCAGCGGCGCTATCACGACGACGAGCATCGCCAGGACCATCAGCGCGGACGCCAGGATCCGCCGGCCGCCGAGGCGTCGCTCGAGCGCTCGCATCAGCGGCCAGGTCGCCACGACGATCATCGTCGCCCACAGCAGCGCGGGCAGGAACGGCTTCAGCACCGCGAACACGCCGGCAAGCAGCCCGCCGATGACGAGCACTCCCAGCGCGATGCGGGTGAGGTCGCGGGATCCGGGAGGCATCGACATGACCGTAGCCGTCGCGCCGCCGCGCTCAGGCGGCGCGGCGCAGCGCCGCCGCGGGCAGCAGCTGCTCGGCCAGCGTCACCCAGTAGGACGCGCCGACGACCAGCGCGGCATCGTTGAAGTCGTAGCGGGGGTTGTGCACGTTGACCGTCGCCGCGCCGGTGCCCGCGCCCATCCAGACATAGCATCCGCGCTTGGCCTGCAGCATGAACGAGAAGTCCTCGCTGCCCATGTTCGGCACCGGATCGGTGTCGACGTGCTCGTCGCCGACGACCGCGCGCGCGGCGCGCACCGCGTGGCCGGTCTCGGCCTCGGTGTTGACCGTCGCGGGATAGCGGCGCTCGTAGCGGACCGTCGCCTCGACGCCGAACGTCGCGGCAACGCCGGCGGCGATCTCGCGGATGCGGCGCTCGATCGTGTCCTGAACGTCGGGCTTGAACGAGCGCACGGTGCCGCGCACGACCACGTGCTCCGGGATGACGTTCCACGTGTCGCCGCCGTGCACCTGCGTGACGGACACGACGCCGGCATCCTGCGGGTTGAGGTTGCGCGCGACGATCGTCTGCAGCGCGTTGATGAGCCCCGCGGCGAACGGCATCGGGTCGTGCGTGAGGTTCGGCATCGCCGCGTGGCCGCCCTTGCCCGTCGCCGCGATCTCGAAGATGTCGTAGGCGCCCATCAGCGGGCCCGCGCGCGTGGCGAACGTGCCGAACGGCTTGAGCGGCCAGTTGTGCAGCCCGTACACCGACTCCATCGGGAAGCGGTCGAACAGCCCCTCCTCCACCATGACGCGCCCGCCGCCCTCGTTCTCCTCGGCCGGCTGGAAGATGAAGTACACGGTACCGTCGAACGCGCGGCGCTTCGCCAGCGCCAGCGCGGCGCCGAGCAGCATGGCCGTGTGCCCGTCGTGGCCGCAGGCGTGCATACGGCCCGCGTGGCGCGATGCGTACGCGACGCCGCTCGCCTCCTGGATGTGCAGCGCGTCGAGGTCCGCGCGCAGGCCGATCGCGCGCTCCGACGAGCCCTGGCGCAGCACGCCGACGACCCCGGTCTTCGCCAGTCCCGTGTGCACCTCGAGCCCGAAGCTGCGCAGACGCTCGGCGACGTACGCCGCGGTCGCCTGCTCCTCGAACGCGGTCTCGGGGTGCGCGTGCAGATGGTGGCGCCAGTCGCGCATCTGCGGCTCGATCGCGGCGGCTTCGGGGACGAGATTCATGGCGGCTGGCGGCGGCGGGCGGGGAAAGCGCATCGTACCCCAGCGGCGTCGATCGGCGCACGCGGTCGGGACGGTAGAATCGGTTCCTCCGGTAACAATCCCCCCTTCCATGGCAACGCACCCTACCGGCGAGGTCGACCTCCTCGTCGTCGGCGGCGGCATCAACGGCGTCGGGATCGCGCGCGACGCCGCGGGCCGCGGGCTCGCCACGCTGCTCGTCGAGCGCGACGACCTCGCTTCGGCGACGTCGCAGTGGAGCACCAAGCTGATCCACGGCGGCCTGCGCTATCTCGAGCACTACGAGTTCCGCCTGGTCGCCGAGTCGCTGGCCGAGCGCGAGGTGCTGATCGCCCAGGCGCCGCACCTGATCGAGGCGCTCTCGTTCGTGCTGCCGCACGAGCCGCACCTGCGGCCGGCGTGGATGATCCGCGCCGGCCTCCTCCTCTACGACCGCATCGGCGGGCGCATGAGCCTGCCGCGCTCGTTCAGCGTCGACCTCGAGCGCAGCCGCTGGGGCGCCGGGCTCAAGCCGAAGTTCCGCAAGGGTTTCGTCTACGCCGATGCGCGCGTCGACGATGCGCGGCTCGTCGTCCTGACCGCGGTCGCGGCGCGAGAGCGCGGCGCCGAGGTCCGCACGCGCACGCGCTTCACCGGCGCGGTGCGCGAGCGTGGCGCGTGGCGCGCCACGCTGCGCGACGCGGCGGGGACGCGCGAGGTGCGCGCGAAGGCGATCGTCAACGTCGCCGGCCCCTGGGTCGCCGAGGTGCTCGACACCGTGCCGCACCTGCCGACCGGCGCGTCGGTGCGGCACGTGAAGGGCAGCCACATCGTCGTGCCGCGCGTGCACGAGGAGGCGCACGCCTACATCCTGCAGAACGCCGACAAGCGCATCGTCTTCGTCATCCCCTGGCAGGACCGCTACACGCTGATCGGCACCACCGACGTGCCGGTCGACGACTACGAGAAGCCGGCGATCTCGCCGCAGGAGACCGACTACCTGCTCGAGCTGGCCAACGCCTACCTCGCGAAGCCGCTCTCGCGCGCCGACGTCGTGTGGTCGTTCTCCGGCGTGCGGCCGCTGTACGACGACGGCAAGTCCGACCCCTCGTCGATCACGCGCGACTACGTGCTCAAGACCGATGCCGGCGAGGGCGGACGCGATGCGCCGGTGCTGTCGATCTACGGCGGCAAGCTCACGACGTACCGCAAGCTCGCCGAGGCCGCGCTGCAGGCGCTGCGGCCGTGGTTCCCGGCGATGAAGCCCGCGTGGACGCAAGGCGACACGCTGCCTGGCGGCGACCTGCCGCAGCGCGACCGCGACGCGTGGGTGGCCGAACTCGCGCGGCGCTATCCGCGGCTTCCCGAAGACGTCGTGCGCGGGATCGGCCGCCGCCACGGCACGCGGGCGCTCGAGGTGCTCGGCGACGCGAAGACCGCTTCCGACCTCGGCGCCGACTACGGCGCGGGGCTCACCGAGCGAGAGGTCGACCACTTCGTGCGCAACGAGTGGGCGGCGAGCGCGGAGGACGTGCTGTGGCGCCGCACGAAGTGCGGGCTGCGCATGGACGAGCGGCAGCGCGCCGCGGTGGCCGCGCGCATGGGGGCCTGAGCGTGGGCGCGCAGCACGCGAGGCCCGTCGCGCGCGTGTGCCTGTTCTGCGGCGCCAACGTCGGCGCTCGCGCGAGCTACGCGCAGTCGGCGCGGCGCCTCGGGGAAGTCCTCGCTGCCCGCGGACTGGCGCTGGTCTACGGCGGCGGCAGCGTGGGCCTGATGAACGAGGCGGCGAACTCCGCGCTCGCTGCCGGCGGCGAAGTGATCGGCGTGATCACGCGCGAGCTGATGGCGCGCGAGGTGGGTCACGCGGGCCTGACGCGCATGCACGTCGTCGAGACGATGCACGAGCGCAAGGCGCTGATGGCGAGTCTCGCCGACGCGTTCGTCGCACTGCCCGGCGGCTTCGGCACGTTCGACGAGCTGTGCGAGATGCTCACGTGGGACCAGCTCGGCATCCACGAGAAGCCCGTCGTGCTGGCCAACGTCGAGGGCTTCTTCGACGGCTTCCTCGCTCAGCTCGACCGCGCGGTGGAGGACCGCCTGCTCACGCCGGCCAACCGGGCGATGCTCGACGTCGCGGCGAACGTCGACGGCGCGATCGACGCGATGCTGCGCTGGCGGGCGCCTCCGCCGGCGCCCAAGTGGTTCCGCGATCCGGTGCCGCAGCCGTGATGCGAGCGCCGCCGGGCCGTCCCAAGGCGCTCGCTGCGCCCCCGCTGGGGGCAGCGCAGCGGCGTCAGCCGCAAGCGTGGGGGCCGTGATGCGAGCATTGGCGGAGATGCCGCGCGGCGACGTCGCCGGCGTGCTCTGCGACATCGACGACACGCTGACCACCGACGGGCGGCTCACGCCGCAGGCGTACGCGGCTCTGGGGCGCTTGCGCGACGCGGGGAAGATCGTCGTGCCGATCACCGGCCGGCCGGCGGGGTGGTGCGACCACATTGCGCGCATGTGGCCGGTCACGGGGGTCGTGGGCGAGAACGGCGCGTTCTGGATGCGCTACGACGAGGGTGCGCGCAAGCTCGTTCGCCGCTTCCTCGTCCCTGACGCGGAACGCGCTGCGCAGCGCGCACGGCTCGACGCGATCGCGCAGCGCATCCTGCGCGAGGTGCCGGGCTGCGCGCTCGCCTCCGACCAGCGCTACCGCGAGGCCGACGTCGCGATCGACTTCCGCGAGGACGTGGCGCCGCTGCCGCGCGAGGCGATCGACCGCATCGTCGCGCTGATGGAGGCCGAGGGCATGACGGCCAGGGTCAGCTCGATCCACGTCAACGGCTGGTTCGGCCGCTACGACAAGCTGGGCATGACGCGCACGTTTCTCGCCGAGGCCTGCGGCGTCGATCTCGACGCGGAGGCGCCGCGCTTCGTGTTCGCCGGCGATTCGCCGAACGACGCGCCGATGTTCGCGTTCTTCCCGCGTTCGGTGGGCGTGGCCAACGTGCGCGACCAGATCGACCGCATCGCCACGCCGCCCGCGTTCGTCACGCGCGAGCGCGCCGGCGCCGGCTTCGTCGAACTCGCCAGCCACCTGCTCCGCGAGTGACCGCCAGGGTCGGAGGGCCGTTTGCCGCGAGCCTGCGGCAAGCAGCGCCCTGACCCTGACCTGCCCCGAGTTCCGCCGCGGGGTCACTTCGGCGGCACCGGATCTCCGGCGGGCCAGGACGAATCGCCGACGCGGCGCAGCGTCATCTCGAAGAATCGCTGTGGCGGCGCGCCTTCGACGACGCGGTCGCCGACCTCGTGCAGCACGCCGTCGCGGATCGTCGCCTCGTAGCGGATCGTCGCGCCCGGCGCGGGCGCCTGCCAGCGGTAGCCGTCCGCCGTCGGCTCGAACGCGAAGTCGCCGGCGCGGCCATGCGCGTACGAACGCAGCGTGTAGCGCGATGTCGCGGAGTCGAAAGACACGACGCCCAGTGCGTTGAACGTGACGCCGCCCGCGTCGTCGTAGCCGCGCCCCTCGATCACCTTGACGGTGCCGCCGAGGAGCGGCCCGATCCTCTCGGTCTGCGTGACGGAGCGTCTGAGCCCGCCGGGCAGCAGGAACGTCGCCGTGCCGCGCCACGCGCCGTCCATCGCGGCAAGCCTGGTCATCGCCGCGCGCTGCGCGCCGAGCAGCGCCTCGGCCTGCGCAGGATCGGGCTGCGCGAACGCGGCGGCGGATTGCGCGAGCAGCGCGGCAACGGCAAGGCGAAGCGCATGGCGAAGCATGGATCCTCCGGAATCGGACGGAGTCAGGGGCGCGGCCAGCGAACGGCGAGCGCCTGCGCGCCGGCGAATCGCGCCGTGTCGCCCAGCGCCTCCTCGATTCGCAGCACCTCGTTCCACTTCGCCGTGCGCTCGCCGCGCGCGAACGAGCCGACCTTGAGCTGGCCCGCGCTCCAGCCGACGGCGAGGTGGGCGATCGTCGCGTCCTCGGTCTCGCCCGAGCGCGCGGAGACGATGGTCGCCATGCCGTGGCGCCGGGCCGCCTCGACAGCGGCCAGCGCCTCGGTCAGCGTGCCGGCCTGGTTCGGCTTGACCAGCACCGCGTTGCAGGCGCAGTCGAGCGCCGCGGCGTCGACGAGATCGGCGCGCGTGACCAGGTAGTCGTCGCCGATCACCTGCACGCGGCCGGCGCACGCGCGCATGAACGCGACCCAGCCGACGCGGTCGTCCTCGGCGAACGGGTCCTCGATCGAGGCGATCGGGTAGCGATCGAGCCAGCCGAGCAGCATCTCGGCGAGCGCGTCGCGGTCGAGCGTGCGCCCTTCGAGCCCCAGCGAGTACACGCCGTCGCGGCCGAACTCGGAAGCGGCGATGTCGAGCGAGATGGCGACGTCGGCGCCCGGCTGCAGGCCGGCACGCTCGATCGCGCGCACCAGCGCCTCCAGCGCCTGCTCGTTGCTGTCGAACGCCGGCCAGTACCCGCCCTCGTCGGCCACGCCTGCGAAACGGCCCAACTCGGTCATGAGGTCGCCGGCGGCGCGATAGACCTCGGCGACGATGGCGAGCGCATCGGAGAAGGACCAGGCGCCGAGGGGCATCACCATCAGGTCCTGGATGTCGATGCGCCGGCCGGCGTGCGCGCCGCCGCCGAACACCTGCACTTCGGGCAGCGGCAGCGTGACCGGCTGGTCGCCCGCGAGGTGACGGAACAGCGGCACGCGCTGCGCGGCGGCGGCGGCTTGCGCGATCGCCATCGACACGGCGACCGTCGCGTTGCCGCCGAGCGTCGCCTTCTGCGGCGTGCCGTCGAGTTCGATCAGGCGCGCGTCGCAGGCCGGCTGGTCGAGCGCGTCGCAGCCGGCGAGCGCGCGCGCGATCGGGCCGCGCACGTTCGCGATTGCGCCGGCGACGTCGAGGCCGCCGAAGCGCGCCCCGCCGTCGCGCAGGTCGACCGCCTCGCGCGAGCCGCGCGAGGCGCCCGCAGGGGCGATCGCGCGCCCGACCGCGCCGCCCCCGAGCGTCACCTCGGCCTCGACTGTGGGCCGTCCGCGCGAGTCGAAGACGCGCCGCGCGTGGACGATTGCGATCGCCGTGCTCACCGCCGCGCCTCCCAGTCGGCGGCGATCGCAGCGAGCGACGGCGGCGGCGCAACGATCCGCGCCCGCGCGAATTCGCGCACCTCATCCTTGTCGTCGTCGGCGGTCAGGTACTCGGCCGGCGATTTGCCGTCGACGCGCCCGAGCAACAGGCCCGGCAACAGCGTCGCGGTGCGCGCGTCGAGCGCTTCCCAGGCCTCCCAGGCGACGTGCCCGCGGTAGGCGTCGACCAGCGTCGCGTAGAGGTGCAGGTAGCCGCCGCGCCAATGCGGCTTCCACACGCCCTTGAGCAGCAGGTGGTTGAGCACGAAGGCGAGGTCGAACGCGGGATCGCCGAACCACGCGCACTCGGCGTCGAGGATGACCGGCCCCTGCGGTCCGACGAGCAGGTTCTTGGGGCTGAAGTCGCCGTGGACGAGCACGCGCTTCGTGGCGGCGGTCCTCGCGGCCAGAGCCTCGAGCTGTGCCGCACGATCGGGGTGCGCCCGGCCGGTGGCGATCAGGTAGGGTTCGAGGCGGATCGCGTGGAAGACCTCGTCGGTCGGGAAGCGCCGCGCCACCTCCGGCCGGTCGGCGGTAGCGGCGTGGATGCGGCCCAGCACGTCGCCGACAGCGGCGGCCGTCCCGGGATCCAGCACGCCGCGACGGAGCTGCTCCTTCCACACCGGGTAGCGCTCGGGCGGCAGCCACTCCATCGCGAACGCCCCGGCCTCCGGGTCCTCGGCCAGCACGCGCGGAACCGCGCCGGGGACGACGGCTCCTGCCGTGCGCATCCACTCGACCTCGTAGCGGTTGCGGCCGACCGGGGCGCGCCAATCGGCCGCGACCTTCAGCCTGGGCAGGGCCCGCTTGACGCAGAACGTCGCAATGGGCGTTTTCACGCGGTAGATGTCGGAAGACACCCCTCCCGCAAGGGCTTCCGCCGTCGTATGTGAGTAAGCGCTTCCTTGCGATATCTGGCGCAGAAGACCGTGCATCCAGTCGGCTACAGGGGCGCAACCCGTCGCCTCGGGGGACCGTCCGGCGGACGTCACTTCCTGCCCCCGCGCGGCGGAACGCTCCTTGCATCGAAGGACGTCCTGCCATTCAACGGCTTGCGTGGCAACCTGCAGTTTCGGGGCCCGGCGATTGCCGGCAGCCCGGGGGAGATTCCGATGATCCGGTACGGCTTCCACATCCGCACCAAGACCGGCCAGCGCGTCGACAACATCTCGATCATGGCGGCCACGCAGAACGACGCCGAGCGGCGGCTGCGCCAGATGTACATGAACTGCGAGGTGCTCGAGTGCCGCGAGCAGTCCGTGCCGCGGCGCGTGGACACGCTCGACGTCGAGGGCGTGATCGGGCTCATCAGCGGCGCTTCGGTGAGCGCGCTGCCGTCACTGCAGAAAGCCGGCACCCACTAGCTCCTCGACGAGCGCCTCGTAGTCCCGGGCGCCGTGGCTGCCCGGGGCGTGGCGGAACACGTCGAGCTCCACCGCCGGGCTCTCCGCCAGCTTCACGCTCTCGCGCACGCGCGTCGAGCAGATCTCCTCGGGCCTGAGCGACCCCGCCATCCGCTCCGCCACCTCCCCGCTCATCCGCCGTCGCCCGTCGTAGCGGGTGAGCACGTACCGCCGCGGCAGCCGCCGCCTGAACACCGGCTCCAGCGCGTTGAGCGCGCGGTCGACGGCCTGCGCGCCCTGCAGCGCGAGGTAGTCGGCCGACACCGGCACCAGCAGCAGGTCGCAGGCGAACACGGCGTTGAGCGACAGCACGTTGAGCAGCGGGCAGCAGTCGATGACCACCGGCGCGTCCTGGCGCTCGGCGCCGCGCAGCGCCGTGCGCAGCCGCGTGACCACGTTGACCCCCTTGCCCAGCACCGAGTCGAGCTTCGAGAGCTCGAGGTGCGACGGGCACAGCGCGACGCCGCTGCGGGTGATCACCGCGAGGTCGCCGAGCGGGCGCTGGCGCACGAAGAAGCTGAACACCGAGTCGTCGGCCAGCCGCGGCTGCACGCCGAAGATGTGCGAGAGGTGCGCCTGGGGGTCGAGGTCGATGCCGAGCGGCCTCGCGCCGCGCAGGGCGATGCCGGCCAGCAGGTTGAGCGCCGTGGTCGTCTTGCCCACGCCGCCCTTCTGGTTGAACACGGCGATGATCGCCATGCCCGAAGGATACCGTTTGAAGCGTACAGCGGCCATCGATCGCCTGCCGCGGGCGCGAGGACGACGCGGGCGGGTATCATTTGCAGTTCCGCAGCATCCTATCCTCCATGTCGTCGCTTTCGGTCGTCATCCTCGCAGCGGGCCAGGGCAAGCGCATGCGCTCCGCGCTGCCGAAGGTCCTGCACCTGCTCGCCGGGAAGCCGATCGCCGCCCACGTGATCGACGTCGCGCGCGGGCTCGCGCCACGCGCAATCGCGCTCGTCTACGGCCACGGCGGCGACGAGGTGCGCAAGCGGCTCGCCGCCGACGGCCTCGCGTTCGTGCTGCAGGACCCGCCGCGCGGCACCGGCGACGCCGTGCGCAAGGCGCTGCCGGCGCTGCCCGCCCGCGGCACGACGCTGATCCTGCTCGGCGACGTGCCGCTGGTGCCTGCCGACGCGCTGGCGAAGCTCGTGCGCAGGGCCGACGCGGGCGCGCTCGCGGTGCTGACCGCGCGTGTGCGCCGCCCGCACGGCCTCGGGCGCGTCGTGCGCGACGCGAAGGGGCGCGTGCAGGCGATCGTCGAGGAGCGCGACGCGACCGCCGCGCAGAAGCGCATCGACGAGATCAACACCGGCGTCATGGCCGCCCCGACGGCGAAGCTCGCCTCGTGGGTCGCGCGCCTGAAGGACGACAACACGCAGCGCGAGTTCTACCTGACCGATGCGATCGCGATGGCCGTCGCGGACGGCGTGCCGGTCGAGGGCGTGATGCACGGCGACGAGGACGACGTGCTCGGCATCAACGACCGCCTGCAGCTCGCGCGGGCCGAGCGCGTCCTGCAGCGTCGCCGCGCCGAGGCGCTGCTCGAGGCGGGCACGTGGATCGCCGACCCGGACCGCTTCGACCTGCGCGGCACGCTTCGCTGCGGCCGCGACGTGCGCATCGACGCCGGCTGCATCCTCGAAGGCGACGTGAAGCTGGGCGACGGCGTGACGATCGGGGCGCACTGCGTGCTCGCCGACGTGACGATCGGCGCGGGAACGACGGTGGCGCCGTTCTCGCACCTCGAGAGCGCGAGCGTGGGCCGCGACTGCCGCATCGGCCCGTACGCGCGCCTGCGGCCGGGGGCGGAGCTGGCCGACGAGGTGCACATCGGCAACTTCGTCGAGGTGAAGGCCACGCGCATGGGCAGGGGCGCGAAGGCGAACCATCTCGCCTACCTCGGCGACGCGGAGGTGGGCGCCAACGTCAACTACGGCGCCGGCTCGATCACGGCGAACTACGACGGCGCGAACAAGCACCGCACGGTGATCGGCGACAACGTCCACATCGGCTCGAACTGCGTGCTCGTCGCGCCGCTGACCGTCGGCGCGGGCGCGACCGTCGGCGCCGGCAGCGCGCTGTCCGAGGACGTGCCGCCGGGCGGGCTCACGCTCGCGCGTCCGAAGGCGCTGACGATCGGCGACTGGAAGCGGCCGGTCAAGAAGGCGAAGGGCTAGTGTCCTGTCCCGCAAGTTCGCTCGATAGTTCGCGGCGAAATCGGCCGCCATGCGGTGTTGCTCGGCCTCACCGTAGCACGGGCTACGATGTCGGCCGAGCGCCTAGCCTGGCGGCCGATTTCATCCGCTCCTTTATCTTCGGAACTCACGGGACAGGACACTAGCCGATGTGCGGCATCGTGGGCGCGGCGTCGCGCCACAACGTGGTCCCGGTCCTGATCGACGGCATCCGCCGGCTCGAGTACCGCGGCTACGACAGCTCGGGACTGTGCGTCATCAACGGCGGCGCGAAGCCGGCGCTGGAGCGTTGCGTGAGCGTCGCGCGCGTGGCCGACCTCGCGAGGCAGGCGACTGCGCGCGGCCTCGAGGGCACGGTGGGCATCTCGCACACGCGCTGGGCGACGCACGGCGCGCCGACCGAGGACAACGCGCACCCGCACACGTCGCACGGCGAGGTCGCGGTCGTGCACAACGGCATCATCGAGAACTTCGAGCCGCTGCGCGACGAGCTCGCCGCAGCCGGCTACGAGTTCCGCACGCAGACCGACACCGAGGTGATCGCGCACCTCGTGCACCGCGAGTGGCACGCACCCGGCGGCGGCGACCTGCTGCGCGCGGTCACCGCGGCCGTCGCGCGCTTCAAGGGCGCGTACGCGATCGCGGTGATCAGCACGCGCGAGCCCGGGCGCATCGTCGGCGCGCGCGCCGGCAGCCCGCTCGTCGTGGGGCTGGGCGACGGCGACCACTACCTCGCATCGGATGCCGCCGCGCTGCTGCCGGTGACGCGCCGCGTGGTCTACCTCGAGGAAGGCGACGTCGCCGACGTGAGGCGCGAGGGCTACACGATCTTCGACGCGCGCGGCGAGCCGGCCGACCGCCCGGCGACGATCGTCGAGGCGAGCGGCGGGCAGGCGGAGCTGGGGCCGTACCGCCACTTCATGCAGAAGGAGATCTTCGAGCAGCCGCGCGCCGTGTCGGACACGCTCGAGGGCGTGGCGCGCATCGACACCGCGCTGTTCGGAGCGCGCGCCGAGGAGGTGCTGCGCGCGATCGACGGCGTGCTGATCCTCGCCTGCGGCACCAGCTACTACGCCGGGTCGGTGGGGCGCCAGTGGATCGAGACGGTCGCCGGCATCCCGTGCAACGTGGAGATCGCGAGCGAGTACCGCTACCGCGACAGCGTGCCGAACCCGAATGCACTGGTCCTGGTGATCTCGCAGTCGGGCGAGACCGCGGACACGCTCGCCGCGCTCAAGCACGCGAAGGACCTCGGCCACAAGCACACGATGGCGATCTGCAACGTGGCCACGTCCACGATGGTGCGCCAGACCGAGCTCACGTACCTGACGCGGGCCGGCGTGGAGGTGGGGGTCGCGTCGACCAAGGCGTTCACCACGCAGCTGACCGCGCTGTTCCTGCTCGCCTGCGCGCTGGCGAAGCTGCGCGGGCGCTTATCGGCCGAGGAGGAGGCGTACTGGCTGCGCGGGTTGCGGCACCTGCCGGCCGCGCTGCAGGCGGCCCTCGCGCTGGAGCCGGCGATCATCGCCTGGTCGGAGAAGTTCGCGCGCAAGCAGCACGCGCTGTTCCTGGGCCGCGGGCTGCACTACCCGATCGCGCTGGAAGGCGCGCTCAAGCTCAAGGAAATCTCGTACATCCACGCCGAGGCCTACCCGGCCGGCGAGCTCAAGCACGGCCCGCTGGCGCTCGTCGACCGCGACATGCCGGTCGTGGCGATCGCGCCCAACGACGCGCTGCTCGAGAAGCTCAAGAGCAACCTGCAGGAGGTGCGCGCGCGCGGCGGCGAGCTGTACGTCGTCGCCGACCTCGACAGCCACATCGCGGCGGGCGACGGCATCCACGTCATACGACTTCCCGAGCACGCGGGGCTGCTCTCGCCGATCGTGCACGTCGTGCCGCTGCAGCTGCTGGCGTACCACGCTGCCGTGATCCGCGGGACCGACGTCGACAAGCCGCGCAACCTCGCGAAGAGCGTCACCGTCGAATAGCGGGGCGCCGCGCCCCGTTGTCGACTGTCGAGCCGCAGACAGCGCCTGGCTGCGACCGGCGCTGTATACTGGGACAGCAACCCACCGCCGCGCGCCCTCGCTGCCGGCAGCTCCTCCGCGCGCTCGCGCCTTCTCTGCAAAGGACTCATCATGTTCAAGCGCTTGCTGTCGCTCCTCGCCGCGTTCTCGTTCGCTTTCGTCGCGGCGCCGGCGTGGGCCGACGAGTACTCCGACACCATCGGCGTCTTCAGGAAGGCCGGAGAGTCCGGCAGGTTCTTCGACACGGCCTACGGCTACGCGGTGTTTCCGACCATCGGCAAGGGCGCCATCGGCGTCGGCGGCGCGTACGGCACGGGCCGCGTCTACCAGAGGGGCAACTACGTCGGCGACACGTCGATGACGCAGCTGTCCATCGGCTTCGCGCTGGGCGGCCAGGGCTACAGCCAGATCATCTTCTTCGAGGACGAGCGCGCGTTCCGCGAGTTCATCGGCGGCAACTTCGAGTTCGGCGCCGACGCCGGCGCAGTGGCCGTCACCGCGGGCGCGCAGGCCAGGGCCGGGACGACCGGCGGGTCGGCAGGCGCCTCCGGCGGCCAGCACGACGCGAAGACCACCGGCAGGTACTACAAGGGCATGGCGACGTTCACCGTCGCGAAGGGCGGCCTGATGTACGAGGCGAGCGTCAGCGGGCAGAAGTTCAGCTTCAAGCCGGCCGCCGCGAAGTGACGCAGCCGTGACTGCGTCGGCGGTGCTCGATCGCGCGGGCGCGATCGCGACGTGAGCGGCGCCTGCCGATTGGCCGCGGGGGTTGTCGGCGCGTGGTTGGCGCTCTCGCCCGCCGCCTTCGCCGAGGTTGTCGACATCGACTGGAGCGCGCGGGGGCGCTTCGAGCGCTCGCTCTCGGTTCCTCCCGGCAAGTTCGTCGAGGTCTGCGGCAAGCTCGCGAAAGGCGCGCGCGTGCGCTGGCAGTACGCTGCCGGAGCCGCGCTCGACTTCAACGTCCACTACCACTCGGGCAAGGACGTGATCTACCCGGCGAAGCGCGACGCGACCGCGAAGGCCTCGGGCACGCTGGACGTCGCGGTCGAGCAGGACTACTGCTGGATGTGGGCGAACAAGTCCGTGGGCGAGGCGAAGCTCCGGCTCCAGCTCTCGCGCTGAGCGCCGGAGTCAGGGGCAGTGCCGTTCGCGAAAGCAGGGCCAGGCTCGACTTTCCGGTCGCGGCTCGCGCGGAAGTCGCAAAAGTAGGGTCAGACTCGACTTTCCGGTCGCGGCTCGTGGTGCGATTGCGCACCGGCGGAAAGTCGAGTCTGACCCTACTTTCAGCCGAGCATGTTCGTGTCGCCGCACACGGACAGCGCCTGTCCCGAGATGTGGCGACCGCGCGGGCTCGCCACGAACACGACGAGGTCGGCGAGCTCCTGCGCGGTCACGTACTCCTTGAGCGACGTGAACGAGAACGCGAGGCGCTCCATCGCGGCGAAGTCGATGCCGCGCGCCTTCGCCTTCGCCGTCAGCACGCGTTCCTGCCGCTCGCCGGCGACGATGCCGGGGAGCAGCGCGTTGACGCGGATGCCGTCGCCGCCCAGCTCCATCGCCAGCGAGCGCATCAAGCCGACGACGCCCCACTTCGCCGCGGCGTAGGGCGCGCGCAGCGGGAAACCGAGCCGGCCGGCGAGCGACGACACGTTCATCATGCTGGCGTTGCGCGACTGTCGCAGCAGCGGCACGGCGAGCCGCGCGCAGTTGAACTGGCCGGTGAGATCCACGGCGATGCAGCGGTCCCAGTCCTCGGGCGCAATCTCCTCGACGCGCCCCGTCGGCCCGGCGACGCCGGCGTTGTTGACCAGGCAGTCGAGGCCGCCCAGCGTGCGCGCGACGTCGTCGAACAGCCGCGCGACGTCGGTGCGCGAGGCGACGTCGCACGCGCTCGCGCCGATCGCCGGGTCGCCGGTGCGCAGGTGCGCGATCGCTTCCGCGTCGACGTCCCCCACGTGCACGCGCGCGCCTTCGCGCACGAACGCGCGCGCGATCTCGAGGCCGATGCCGCCCGCGCCGGCGGTGACCAGCACGCGCAGGCCCCCAATGCCGAGGTCCATGACTGCCCCCTGTTGACGCTGCGTCGCCCGGCGGCCCCGCCGCGACCCGCCCATCCGCAACGACGCGCCGCCGCAGCTCGATTGACATCCGCGGGCGCGAGTCTTACCGTAAACTGCGATCAGGATTGCGGTCAAGCGGCGCCCCGGCACCGGCCGGCGAGCGCTCGCGGCCGTCTCACCCGGCGTCAGCACAAGGAGGAGAGCGAGATGAGCGAAGGCAAGGGAGTCTCCCGCCGCACCGTCGTCAAGGGCGCGGTCGCGGGGGCGGCGGTAGGGCTGGCCGGCTTCCCCTTCATCAGCCGCGCGCAGGCCGATGCGATCCGCATCGGGCACCTGACGCCGCGCACCGGCTTCCTCGGCCCGCTCGGCGAGTACGCGGTGCAGGCCGCGGACATGGCGGTGGCCGAGATCAACGCCGCGGGCGGCGTGAACGGCCGCAAGATCGAGCTGCTCAAGGAGGACTCGGTCAACCCGCAGACGGCCTCGACGAAGGCCGAGCGCATGGTCGAGCGCGACAAGGTCGCGTGCATCATCGGGGAGATCTCGTCGGCCGCCGGGCTCACGATCAGCCAGGTCGCCGAGCGCACGAAGACGCTGTTCGTCAACACCGGCTGCAACTCCGACGAGCTGCGCGGCAAGGGCTGCAAGAAGTACATGTTCCACATCGAGAGCCAGAACTCGATGTACGTGAAGACCTGCGGCCGCGCGCTGCTCGCGCAGGGGCTGGTCAAGGGCAAGAAGTGGTACTCGCTCACCGCCGACTACGCGTTCGGCCACGACCTCCTGCGCGTGGCGAAGAAGTTCATGGCCGGCAACGGCGGCGAGTTCGCAGCCGACAAGCTCGTGCCGACCGACGTCACCGACTTCTCGCCGCTGCTGCTCGAGATCCGCAACGCGAAGCCCGACCTCGTGATCAGCAACCTGGCGGGCAACCAGATCACGAACTTCCTCAAGCAGTACTCCGAGTTCGGCCTGCCGTTCCCCGTGGCGGGCTTCGGCTTCGACACTGCGGTCGCCTGGGGCGCGGGCAAGGGCAACTTCCTCGGCACCTGGCCGCTGGTGTGGCACCACCTGCTCGACAACCCGGCGTCGAAGAAATTCGTCGCCGACTTCACCAAGCGCTACAACCGCCCGCCCGAGAACCAGGCGTGGGGCGACTACAACGCGATCAAGCTGGTCGCGCAGGCGATGGCAGAGACGAAGTCGATCGACTCGACGAGGCTCGTCGAGCACTTCGAGAAGGGCGCGACCTTCCCGCTGATGAAGACGCGCGAGGGCTACTTCCGCAAGGCCGACCACCAGATGATGCACGAGATGTACACGGTGCAGGCGATCCCGGCGGCGCAGCTCAAGAACCAGTGGGACATCTTCACGCCGTCGGCGGCGGTGCCGGGGCCGAGCGAGTCGCTCGAGGTCATCGCGACGGTGGGCGACGAGATCGAATGCAAGTTGTAGTCGCGGAAGGACGCAAGCCGAGCTGCGCTCGCGTTTTCCCGCGAGGGTGAGTCAGGGCGGCGGCTTGGGGCGGCCCGGCGCCGCCGCTGGAAAAGGCAACGAAACAACGAGCGTGACATGGCCGGCCTGCTCTCCTGTCCGCAGGAAGCAGGTCGGCCGGTCGTGGCCGCGCGGGCTTGCCCATCGTCTAGTTCATGCTGATCCTCCAGCACCTGCTGAACGGGCTGCTCGCCGGCGCGTACTACCTCCTCATCGCGCTCGGGCTGTCGCTGATCTTCGCGCTCGGCGGCATCGTCAACCTCGCGCACGGCGCGTTCTACGCGATCGGCGCGTACCTCGCGGTCACCATCGGCCAGCAGCTCGGCTTCACCGGGGCGGCGCTGCTGTCGCCGGTCGTCGTGGGCCTGCTCGGGCTCGTCATCGAGCGCTTCCTGTTCCGCCGCTTCTACAAGGTCGACCCGGCGCTGTCGCTGCTGCTGACGTTCGGGCTGGCGATGGTCGCCGAGCAGGCGCTGCGCATGGTGTTCGGCGCGCCACCGCTGTCGTGGTCGATCCCGCAGGAGCTGCGCGGGCAGGTGATCGTGGGCGACTTCGTCTACCCGCGCTACCGCCTCCTCATCCTGGCCGTGGCCGTCGGATGCGTGGCGGGCCTGTGGTTCCTGCTGCAGCGCACGCCGTTCGGGCGCGTCGTGCGCGCCGGCGTGCAGAACCCCGACATGGTGGGCGCGCTCGGTATCTCGCTCGAGCCGTACATGGCCGCGGTGGCGTTCCTCGGCATCGGGCTCGCGGGGCTGGCCGGCGTGATGCTCGCGCCGATCTTCACCATCCACCCGGCGATGGGCGCCGAGATCATCACATCCGCGTTCGTCGTCGTCGTGATCGGCGGGCTGGGCTCGTTCTGGGGCGCGGTGATCGCTGCGCTGATCGTCGGCGTGACGAAGGGCGCCGTGACCGCCGCGGGCTATCCGCAGTACTCGGAGGCGGCCATCTACCTCCTCATGCTGCTCGTGCTGCTCGTGCGCCCGCGCGGGCTGTTCGGCGAGCGCATCCAGCGCTTCGAGTAGGGGCCTGTTCACGCCATGGACACGTGCGCGTTGCGAAGCCGGAAAGGCCATGCGCGGTGTTGCAAAGCCTCGCCGGGTTTCCGACCCGCCTTCGGCTCTGCGCCTAGCGCATGGCCTTTCCGGCCGCAACCCGGAGGGAGCGGGCCCCTGGGCGCGCCCCTCATTGTTGCTCGCCTTGCGAAGACGCCCGGTCTTCGCTGCGGCGAGCGTCGCGATGGACACGCCCATGGACCCGCGCGCGCGCGCGGCCATGGCGTGAACAGGCCCTAGCGATGCCCGGCAACCGCGACCTCCTCGTCGCCGCGCTCGCGCTGTGCGCCCTGCCGTTCGCGCTCGGCGCGCTCGGCATGGGCGTGACCTCGGCTACCGAGGTGGTGGTCTTCGCGCTCGCGTGCATGGCGCTCAACGTCCTCGTCGGCTATACGGGGCTCACGTCGTTCGGTCACGGCGCGTGGTTCGGCCTGGCGGCGTACGCCGCGGCGATCGCGCAGCGCGAGCTCTTCCCCGGCGGCTTCGTTCTCCCGCTCGCGCTCGCGCTGGGCGTCGTGCTCGCGACCTCGTGCGCGTTCGGCTTCCTGATCCTGCGCCGGCGCGGCGTGTACTTCTCGCTGCTGACGCTGGCGCTCTCCGCGATGCTGTTCTCGGTCGCGTTTCGCTGGACCGAGGTGACCGGCGGCGAGAACGGCCTGGGCGGCATCGTGCGGCCCGCGTTCCTCGGCGTGTCGTTCGAGAGCGCCTGGGCGTACTACGCGCTGGTCGCCGCGATCGGGTTCTGCGCGATCGTCGCGCTGTGGCGCTTCCACCGCTCGCCGCTCGGCAGCGTGCTGGTGGCGATCCGCGAGAACGAGCAGCGCGCGCGCTTCCTCGGCTACGCGACGAACCGCTACAAGCTCGTCGCGTTCACGGCCTCGGCGGGGCTCACGGGGCTCGCCGGGACGCTGCTGCTGTTCAACAACCGGATGACCTCCGCCGAGCCGATCTCGGTCGCATTCAGCGGCGAGCTGCTGGCGATGGTGATCATCGGCGGCATGCGCTCGTTCCTCGGGCCCGCGCTCGGCGCGCTGTTCTTCGTGGTGTTCCGCGACGCGCTGTCGCGCTACACGGAGAACTGGCTCCTGTTCTTCGGCCTGCTGTTCGTCGTCTTCGTCGTCTACTCGCCGACCGGGCTCGTCGGCCTGTGGCAGCGGCTCACCGCGCGCTGGCGGCCGCGCGTCGCCGAGGACGCCGCGATGTCGGCGCGGCAGGCCGGCACGGTGACGTTGCCGGAGTTCCTCAAGCCGAGCGAGCACTCGGCCGAGCACATCCTCGTCGCCGGCAAGCTGGCGCTGTCGTTCGGCGGCATCCGCGCGGTGCGCGAGTTCTCGCTCAGAATGCGCGACCGCGCGCTGCACGCGCTGATCGGCCCCAACGGCGCCGGCAAGACGACGGCGTTCAACGTCATCTCGGGCATGTACGCGCCGGACGTCGGAACGGTGGAGCTCGCCGGCCGGCCGATCGCCGGGCTGCCGCCCGAGGCCGTGACGCAGGCCGGCGTGGGGCGCTCGTTCCAGATCACGAACCTGTTCCCCACGCTCAGCGTCGTGGAGAACGTGCGCCTGGCGGTGCAGGCGCGGCACCGCCTGCGCTTCGACTTCTGGCGGCCCGCCGGTGCGCTGGCCGACGTCGAGGCGCGCACGGCGGAGGTGCTGCGCACGATGGGGCTCGCGGGCGTGGAGCGCGCCGAGGCCGGATCGCTCTCCTACGGCGGGCAGCGGCTGCTCGACATGGCGCTCGCGCTCGGCACGCAGCCGCGCGTGCTGCTGCTCGACGAACCGCTCGCCGGACTCGCGCAGGCCGAGCGCGAGCGCGTCGGCCGGCTCATCAAGGACGTGTCTCGCGACCTGCCGGTGCTGCTGGTCGAGCACGACATCGACCGCGTGTTCCAGCTGGCCGACGCGGTCACCGTGATGAACGAGGGCGAGGTGCTGGTCGACGGCAGCGTCGAGGACGCGCGCGGCTCGCCGCAGGTGCAGGCCGTCTACATCGGCTCCGGGGCGCACGCGCTCGCCGGCAGGGCGCGCACGAGCGCGGCCGGCGAGGGCGTCCTGCTGGCGGTCGAGGGCGTGAACACGTTCTACGGCAAGAGCCACATCCTGCGCGACGTCGCCTTCGACGTGCGCGAGCGCGAGATCGTCGCGCTGCTCGGGCGCAACGGCGCGGGGAAGTCGACGCTGCTCAAGTCGATCGTCGGCATCGCGCGGCCCGCTTCGGGCGGCATCCGCCTCGGCGCCGAGGACCTGGCGCAGCGGACGTCGGCGGCGATCGCGCGGCTCGGCGTGGCGTACGTGCCGCAGGGGCGCGGGCTCTTCGCCGGCATGAGCGTCGCGGAGAACATGGAGCTCGGGCGGCTCAAGCGCCGCGGCGGGCAGGGCGTGCACTGGGACGACGAGCGCATCTTCGCGTTCTTCCCGCGCATCAGGCAGCGCTGGCGCTCGCCGGCGGACTACCTGTCGGGCGGCGAGCAGCAGATGGTCGCGGTGGCGCGAGCGCTGACCGGCGACACGCGGCTGCTCCTGCTCGACGAGCCGTTCGAGGGGCTCGCGCCCACCGTGGTCGAGGAGCTGTTCGAGGCGTTCGACAAGCTTCGCAGCGAGGTGTCGATCGTGATCGTCGACCACCACCTCGACCTGGCGCTGGCGCTCTCCGACCGCACGGTCGTGCTCGAGCGCGGCGAAGTGCAGCACCGCGGGCCGTCGGCCGCGCTGTCCACCGATCTCGAGCTGCGGCGCAAGGTGCTGTGGCTGTGACGTCAACCAACGAAGGCAGGCGATGAGCGCCGACAGGCCGTCCCAAGGCGCTCATGGCGCCCCCTCGGGGGGCAGCGCAGTTGCGCAAGCGGCAAGCGTGGGGGTACACCAATGAGCAACGCAGCGATCGTCGGCGCCGGGCTGATCGGCCGCTCGTGGGCGAACGTGTTCGCCCGCGCCGGCTGGCGCGTGCGCCTGTGGGACCCCGTCGTCGCGCAGCGCGAGCAGGCGGCGAGGCTCGTCGCGCAGTCGCTGCACGACCTCGCGCAGCACGGCCTCGTGCGCGAACCGGACGCGGCGGCGGCACGCGTCGTCGTCTGCGACACGCTCGCCGAGGCGGTCGCGGGCGCCGACTACGTGCAGGAGAGCGGCCCGGAGACGCTTCAGGCCAAGCGCGCGACGTTCGCCGAGCTGGATGCCGCCGCGCCCGCGGGCGCGATCCTCGCGTCGTCGACCTCCGCGATCGTCGCGTCGAGGTTCACCGGCGAGCTGGCCGGGCGCGAGCGCTGCATCGTCGCGCACCCGGTCAACCCGCCGCACCTCGTGCCCGTCGTCGAGCTGTGCGGCGCGCCGTGGACGTCCGAGGCGACGCGCCGGCGCGCGCGCGAGGTCATGCTCGCGATCGGGCAGGCGCCGGTGGACGTCAAGCGCGAGGTCGACGGCTTCATCCTGAACCGGCTGCAGTCGGCGCTGCTCTCCGAGGCTTTCCGCCTCGTGCACGAGGGCTACGTCGACCCCGAGGACCTCGACCGCACGGTCGCCGACGGGCTGGGCCTGCGCTGGGCGTTCATGGGCCCGTTCGAGACCATCGAGATGAACGCGCCCGGCGGGATTCCCGACTACTGCCGACGCTACGTCGACATCTTCCGCCGCTACCTCGCCGACCCGCCGCCCGCGAGCGTGTGGGACGAGGCGAACTGGCGGCAGGTGAGCGAAGCGTGGCCGAAGCCGCTCGACGCCGCGCGCATCGCCGGCAAGACGCTGTGGCGCGACGAGCGCCTCGCCGCGCTGGTCGCGCACAAGCGCGCGCAGCCGCGATCCGACATCTGATCCCCAAGGAGGCCACCATGGCCGAGACGAAGCGAGCGCGCCGCAAGGTCATCATCACCTGCGCGGTCACCGGCGCGATCCACACGCCGTCGATGTCGCCCTACCTGCCGGTGACGGCCGACGAGATCGCCGACGCCGCGATCGGCGCGTGGGAGGCGGGCGCGGCGATCGTGCACCTGCACGCGCGCGACCCGAAGGACGGCCGCCCCGACCAGCGGCCGGAGGCGTTCGCGCCGTTCCTCGCGCGCATCAAGCGGACGTGCGACGTCGTGGTCAACATCACCACGGGCGGCGCGCCGACGATGCTGGTCGACGAGCGCGTGAAGCCCTGCGCGCACTTCAGGCCCGAGGTCGCCTCGCTCAACATGGGCTCGATGAACTTCGGCCTCTACCCGATGCTCGAGCGCTTCAAGGAGTTCAGGCACGACTGGGAGCGGCCCTACCTCGAGGGATCGGTCGACCGCATCTTCAAGAACACGTTCAAGGACATCGAGTTCATCCTCTCGACGTGCAACGCCAACAACACGCGCTTCGAGATCGAGTGCTACGACATCGGGCACCTCTACACGCTGCGCCACTTCGTCGACCGCGGCATCGTGAAGCCGCCGCTCTTCATCCAGTCGGTGTTCGGGATCCTGGGGGGCATCGGCGGGCACCCGGAGGACGTCGCGCACATGCGGCGCACGGCCGACCGCCTGTTCGGCGACCACTACCTGTGGAGCGTGCTCGGCGCGGGCCGCAACCAGCTGCCCATCGCCGCGCAGTCGGTGGCCCTCGGCGGCAACGTGCGCGTGGGACTCGAGGACTCGCTGTGGATCGCCCCCGGCGAGCTCGCGAAGTCGAACGCGCAGCAGGTGCGTGCCGCGCGGCAGGTGATCGAGGGCCTGGGCTACGAGGTCGCCACGCCGGACGAGGCGCGCGCGATGCTGAAGCTCAAGGGCGGCGAGAACGTGAATTTCTGACGGTGCCGAGAGCCTGCCGCCCGCGCTGCGGCGCCTGCTGCATCGCGCCGTCGATCGCGAGCCCGATTCCCGGCATGCCGCACGGGAAGCCCGCCGGCGTGCGCTGCGTGCAACTCACCGACGACGACGCGTGCGCCCTCTTCGGCGACCCGCGGCGGCCGGCGTTCTGCGCGGGGCTTAAGCCGTCCAGCGAGATGTGCGGCGACTCGCGCGGGCACGCGCTGGCGTTCCTCGCGCGGCTGGAGGCGGCGACGAGGCCGGCGGGCTGACCGCCCCTCACCCCCGGCCCCTCTCCCCGCTGGCGCGGGGCGAGGGGAGAAGTGCCCCCCTCTCCCGCCGTCAGGTGGGAGAGGGGCCGGGGGTGTGGGGGCTAGCGCGGCGCGCACATCGCCACGACGTCCGCGCCTTCGCCCTCGGCGACCCAGCCCCTCGCCACCATCGCGTCGCGCACGGAGCGATCGATCGTGTAGCGGTGGTTCGCGTCGGCGCGATTGCTGAACAGCCTGTACACGGGCAGCGTGCCCGCGGGGCAGGCGCCGAGGCTCGGCAGCGCGAGGTGCATGAAGCGCGCTTCCTCGAGCACGAAGCTCGGGTGGTCGCTGCGCGCGGCCTCGCACTCCGCGCCATTGCGCCCGTAGAAGTGCGAGTTGCCCAGCGCGGGGGGGATGTAGTAGCGGCACTCCGGCGCCGTGCCGGCCTCGGGCGTGGTCCAGGCGCGGAACGCGAGCCCGGTGCGCGTCCAGCCGCGGATCGCCGTGCCGGCGTCCAGCGCCGCGATCTCGGCGGGCAGCCAGGTGACGAAGTAGTGGTCGAGCGACGAATTGTAATACTCTATGACATCTGCCGCCTGCGGGCCGGCCTGCGCCGCAGCCACGGCGGCGCCGGCGTCGAGCATGCCCGCGCCGCAGGTCGCGGTCGTGCAGTGGCACTCGAGCTGGTCCACGGGCGCGCTCGACGCGTCGTACTTCGGCGGCTCGCAGCGCGGCGCCGCCGCGTTCGCCGGGCGCGCCGGGAAGAAGCGCGACGTGCCCTGCAGGAAAGAGCGGACCTGCGCGGGCGTCAGCGACGGCCGCGCGGAGAGCATCAGCGCGGCCGTGCCGGCAACCAGCGGCGCGGAGAAGCTGGTGCCCACCGAGATGCGGTAGGCGTCGGTGTACGCCGCCTCCGCGGGGACGGTCGCGCCGGCGTTCGTCGTCGTCAGGATCGGGTACAGGCAGGGCGAGCCCTGCTCGACGTTGACGCAGTTGCCGCCCGGCGCCATCAGCGCCACCTCGGGGCCGAGGTTCGAGAAGCCGACCTTCGTGCCGACGTGACGCACCGCCCCCACCGCGATCGCGCCGGGGCAGTTCGCGGGCGTGCGCACCGCGTGGCCGGCGGTGTTGCCGGCGGAGGCAACCACCACGGCGCCCACCGCGTTGACTTCGGCGATCGCGTTGCGGTAGGCGAACGAGCAGGTGCCGCCACCGCTCAGGCTCAGGTTCAGCACGCGTGCGGGCGTCGGATTGGCAGGGAGGCCCGGAACGGGGATGCCCGCGGCCCAGCGCATGCCGGCGACGATGTCGGAGTCCCAGCCGCCGCACTTGCCGAGCACGCGCACCGGCAGCACGCGCACCGTGCGGCCCACGCTAGCCATCCCGATGCGGTTGTCGGTCAGCGCGGCGACGAGGCCCGAGACCATCGTCCCGTGCCAGCTGCTGTTCGACGCGTCCTCCTCGCAGTCGTCGAACGGGCCGCCCGGCAGATCGAGCTCCGCCTGGGTCAGCCAGTCGCCCGGGTCGGACGCGTCGGGGTCGCGCCCGTCGCCGTCGTTGGCGGCGTCGGCGTCGAAGATCATGTCGTAGCCGGGAAGCAGGTTGCCGCCCCGGTCGACGCGCTCGAGGTCGGGGTGGTCGAAGCGCACGCCGGTGTCGAGCACCGCCACGACGATCGACGGCGCGCCGGAGGTCACGAGCCACGCGCGCTCCGCGTCGATCGCGGAGGCGATCTCGCCGCCCGGCGCGCGCAGGTACCACTGGCCCGCCGCGGGGCCGGTGCCGGGCACGCCGGGGCCGTACAGCGGGTCGTTCGGCGCCATCGAGATGCGCTTGCGCTCGTCGGGCACCGCGTACTCGACGTCGGCCTCGAGCGAGAGCCGCCGCGCGAGCTCCTGCGAAGTGAGCCCCGCCGCGCGCACGACCTGTTCTCGCTCGCCCACTTCGGCGCCGGCCCTCATCGCCACGCCAAGGCGCGTGCCGAGGGCTTCGGCCCGCGCGCGCGCGGCGCCGGCCGCACCAGGCGCTGCCGACGTCGCGGCCACGCCCGGCTTGAACTTGACGATCACGCGGGCCTCCTGCGCGGCGTGCGCAGCTTGCGCGGCAACCAGCAGGAGGGCGGCGACGATGGCTGCGAGGGTCTTCGACGGCATGGGATTCAATGGCGCGGGCGTCAGATCACGTTGGCTTCGGCCAGCGGCGCGTTCGCCGGTATGCGCGCGTACGCCAGCGGCGAGAGATCCAGCGTCCGATAGCGGCCGTGGACGATAAGTTCCGCGACGCCGCGGCCGACTGCCGGCGCCTGCTGCATCCCGTGGCCGGAGAAGCCGTTGGCCAGGAGAAGGTTGGCGACCGTCGGGTGGGGGCCGACGATGCCGTTCTGGTCGAACGTGTTGTACTCGTAGTAGCCGGCCCAGCCGCCGGTCACGCGCAGCGCCTCGAACGCGGGGACGCGCGCGGCGAGCGCCGGCCACAGGCGGTCGTCGAACAGCGCGTGGTCGACTTCCAGCGGCGCGTCGTCGGCGTCGTCCGCCTCGTCGGGCGAGACCCCGCAGATGAACTGCGCGCCTTCGGGACGGAACCAGAGGCCCGTCGGGTCGATGACCAGCGGGCAGCCCGGCAGTTGTGCCGGGCACGCGAACACGAACACGCTGCGCCGACGTGCGCGCACCGGCAGGTCGACGCCGGCCCAGCGCGCGACCTCGGCCGCCCACGGCCCTGCCGCGTTCACGAACAGGTCGCCGGCGATGCGCGTGCCGTCGCCGAGCGCGACCGCGACGATGCGCTCGCCGGCCACGTCGAAGCCGCCCGCCTCCGCGGCGACGTAGTCCGCCCCGAGCGAGCGCGCCTTGCGGCGAAACGCCTGCAGCAGGCTGTAGCCGTCGAACCAGCCCTCTCCGCGCTCGCCGTGCGCGCCGAGCACGAGGTCGTCGACGGCCAGCCAGGGGAAGCGCGCACGCAGCGCCGCGCGATCCAGCAGCGCGATCTCGGCGCCCTGCGCGGCCTGCACCGCGTGATTGCGGCGCAGCGTGGCCGCGCCTTCCGCGGACGCCGCGAGGTAGAGATAGCCCGGCTCGACCAGCCCGAGCTGCGGCCGGTCGCCGTCGACGGCCAGCTCTTCGGCCGCGGCGCGCAGGAACTCGATGCCGTAGCGGCCGATCGCCACGTTGACGGCAGTGCCGAACTGCTGGCGTATCGAGCTCGCCGACAGCGCGGACGACGCGCGCGCGTAGGTCGGGTCGCGCTCGATCACCGTGACGCGGCCGGTGAACGCCCGATCGCGCAGCGTGAAGCAGGCGATCGCGCTGCCGATGACGCCGCCGCCGACGACGACGACATGGGGTGAGCGATCGTGAGGCATGATGTGGGCAGCGATCATAACCTTCCCGCTGATGGAACGACCCCCACGCTCACTGCGTTCGCTGCCCCCGGAGGGGGCTGGTCAGTGGCTTGGGACGGCCCGGCGCCACTGACATGCCCGTGAACCTGCCCTACATCGCCGCCGAGGCGGTCGACGCCGCCCTCGGCTATCGCGCGCTGGTCGGCGCGTTGCGCGAGGCTTTCGTCGCGGGCGCGACCGCGCCGGTGCGCACGAGCCACGCCGTGACGCCGGAAGGCGACCGCCTGCTGCTGATGCCGGCGTGGGACGGCGCCGGGCTCGGCGTGAAGATCGTCACCGTGTTCCCGCGCAACCGCGAGCGCGGCCTCGCCAGCGTGGCGGCGCTCTACGTGCTGATGGACGGCGCCACCGGCCACCCGCGGGCGCTGATCGACGGCGAGGCGCTGACGCTGCGGCGCACCGGGGCGGCCTCCGCGCTCGCTTCGACGTACCTGTCGCGGCGCGATGCCCGCACGCTGCTCGTCGTCGGCACCGGCGCGCTGGCGCCGACGATGGCGGCCGCGCACTGCGCGGTGCGCCCGATCGGGCGCGTCGACGTGTGGGGCCGCTCGGCCGCTCGCGCGGAAGCGACCTCGGCGCGGCTGCGCGCGCAGGGGCTTCCCGCGCGCGCGGTCGCGGACCTCGACGCAGCGCTCGCGGAGGCGGACATCGTGACCTGCGCGACGACGTCGACCGAGCCGATCGTGCGCGGCGCAAGCGTGCGCCCGGGAACGCACGTCGACCTGGTCGGCGCGTTCACGCCGGCCATGCGCGAGAGCGACGACGCGCTCGTGCAGCGCGCGAGCGTGTTCGTGGACACCTGCGCGGGAGCGCTGAAGGAGGCGGGCGACCTCGTGCAGCCGATGGCGGCGGGCGCCTTTGCGCCGGAGCGCGTGCGCGCGGAGCTCGCCGACCTGTGCGCGGGGCGTCACCCCGGGCGCGCGCGCGACGACGAGGTCACGCTGTTCAAGTCCGTCGGGACGGCGCTGGAAGACCTCTGCGCGGCGCGCCTCGTCGCAGCAAGCTTGAAGTGAGAAGTCGAGAAATCGGGGACAGGCCCCGACTCCCCCGGTCTCAGGCGCCGGCCGGCCGGTCGTGCGCGACGCGCGCGGCGAGGCGCTGGGGCGACGCGTCGCTCGCCGCCGTCGCCAGTTCGACGTCCCCCGCCGCACCCTCCGGCGATGCCCGCCGATCCGCCTCGCCGTCGTCGTCGCCGAGGAAGCCGCCGCTCTGGTGCGCCCACAGCCGCGCGTAGAGCCCGTCCTTGGCGAGCAGCGTGCGGTGGTCGCCCTCCTCGACGACGCGGCCCTTGTCGAGGACGATGAGCCTGTCCATCGCCGCGATCGTCGACAGCCGGTGCGCGATCGCCACGACGGTCTTGCCCTCCATCAGCCGGTAGAGGCTCTGCTGGATCGCGGCCTCGACCTCGGAGTCGAGCGCGGAGGTCGCCTCGTCGAGCAGCAGGATCGGCGCGTCCTTCAGCATGACGCGGGCGATGGCGACGCGCTGGCGCTGGCCGCCCGAGAGCTTGACGCCGCGCTCGCCGACGTGCGCGTCGTAGCCGCGCCGTCCCTTGGGGTCGACGAGGCCGCCGATGAACTCGTCGGCCTCGGCGCGCCGCGCGGCCGCGATCATCTCGTCGTCCGTCGCGTCCGGCCGTCCGTAGACGATGTTCTCGCGCACCGAGCGGTGCAGCAGCGAGGTGTCCTGCGTGACCATGCCGATCTGGGCGCGCAGGCTGTCCTGCGTGGCCTGCGCGATGTCCTGGCCGTCGACGGTGATGCGACCGCGCTCGGTGTCGTAGAAGCGCAGCAGCAGGTTGACGATCGTCGACTTGCCCGCTCCGGAGCGGCCGACCAGCCCGATCTTCTCGCCGGGACGGATGGTCAGCGACAGGTGGTCGACGACCGCGTTGGCCCCGCCGTAGGCGAAGCTCACGTCCTCGAAGCGGATCTCGCCGCGCGTCACGCGAAGCGGCACGGCGTCCGGCCGGTCGACGACGCTGCGGCGCCTCGACAGCGTGGTGATGCCGTCCTGCACGGTGCCGATGTGCTCGAACAGCGCGGCCATCTCCCACATCACCCAGTGCGAGATGCCGTTGAGCCGGATCGCCATCGCCGTCGCCGCAGCCACCGCGCCGACGCCGACGTCGCCGCGCGTCCACAGGTACAGCGTCGCGCCGGCGGTGGCCGCGATGAGCGAGAGCGACAGCACGTGGTTGACGATCTCGAACGCGGTGACCAGGCGCATCTGCCGGTGCACGGTCTCGAGGAACTCGGACATCGCGCCACGCGCGTAGCCGGCCTCGCGCTGCGCGTGCGAGAAGAGCTTGACGGTGGCGATGTTCGTGTACGCGTCGGTGATGCGGCCGGTCATCAGCGAGCGCGCGTCCGCCTGCTCGCGGGCGACGCGCCCGAGCCGCGGCACGAAGTACGACAGCGACGCGGCGTACAACGCCACCCAGACGAGGAACGGGAGCAACAGCCGGAAGTCGAAGCCTCCCAGCACGAAGAGCAGCGTGAAGAAGTAGATCGTCACGAAGACCAGCATCTCGCCGACGATCAGCCACACCTCCCGCACGGCGAGCGCGGTCTGCATGACCTTCGTCGCGATGCGTCCGGCGAACTCATCCTGGTAGAACGCCATGCTCTGGCCGAGCATCAGCCGATGGAACTTCCAGCGCAGCAGCATCGGGAAGTTGCCGAAGATGACCTGCTGCTTGATCGTCGACTGCAGCACGACGAGCACGACGCTGCCCGCGAGCACCGCCGCGAGCGCGAGCAGCCGCGTGCGCTCGCGCTCCCACAGCTCGCCGGGCGCGATCGTCGACAGCCAGTCGACGATGCTGCCCATCATGCTGAACAGGTACGCCTCGAACGCGCCGATCGCCGCGGTGAGCAGCGTCGTCGCCAGCAGCCACGGGCGCAGCCCCTGCGAGCACTCCCACAGGAACGCGAAGAAGCGCGACGGGGGCGTGACCGGCGGCGCGTCCGGGTACGGGTCGACCTTCGATTCGAAGTAGCGGAACACGCGGGCACTCTGCCGGGGAGGGTCGGTAGCGTAGCCGAAAGCGGCAGCGGAAGCGACCCGCTACACTTGCGCAGATGATGAGGCGGAACGCGGCATGGACCGGCTTGCTGGGCCGATTCGGCCTCGCCGTCGCGGCGATGGCGTGCGGCGGTTTCGCGGCCGCCCAGTTGCCGGGGTTGCCGTCGCCGTTCGGCGAAGCGCCCAAGCCGGCGGCCGGCGCGCCGTCGACGGCGGCGACGGAGCCGCGCGAGCGCCAGGAGGAGCGCCTGCGCCAGCAGATCGGCCAGCTGCGCGCGGAGCAGGCGAAGCCGCCGTCGGCGCCGCCCGGCATCGGCCCCGACGAAGTCGCCGACCTCGCCGACGCGCGTTCGCTGGTGATCGCCGCCAACGAGGTGCAGCTGCACGCGCTCGAGCAGCTCGAGAAGTTGCGTGCGGGTCGCGAGGCTGCCGAGGCCGTCGAACGCAAGTGGCAGGGCTTCGAGGAGCCGGCACCGTACTCGATCCTGCTGGTCGACGAGCTGCGCGACGCCGCCGACGCGGTGCGTGCGCGCATCGCGGCCATCGAGCGATCGACCATGCATCTCAAGGCGGACGGCGAGCGCTACGCCGCCGAGCTCCGCCGCGCGGAGGAGACGCTGCGCCGCATCCAGGAGGCCGTCGATGACGCCGCGCAGGCCGACGAGCGCGCCCGCGCGACGTGGCGGCGCGACCTCGCGCAGCTGCGCCTGCGGGCAGTGGCGAGCCGCGCCTCGGTCGCGCAGCTCCTGACCCAGGCGCAGGCCGAGGAAGCCGCCACGCGCAGGGCGGAGCTCGCACTGCTGCGGCGCAAGCTCGAGATCGCCGCTCCCGCCGCCACGTTCAGCGAGGAGGACCTCGCGAAGGCGAAGCAGCGGCTGGCCGCGCTGGGCGCCGGCCTCCGAGCCGAGCGGGCGGCAGCAGTGTCGCGCATCCCGTCGCGCGAGCAGGAGCGGGAGCACGCCCAGCGCGACCTCGATCAACTCCGCGGGCGGGCGGATGCGCCCGCCGAGGCCGTCCGGATCGCGGGGGCCCGGCTGCAGGCGGCGGAAACCTGGGTCACGATGCTGCGGGTGGAGCGCGACCTGCTGGAAGGCCTGGAGTCGCTCACCGAGGAATTCGCGCGGAACTGGGAGGCACGGCGCATCGCGGCGACTTCGACGGACGCCGACGCGCGCTTCGCCGCGGTCGAGCGGCTGCGCGCGTCCACGTCGCGCTTCGCCCGGTGGCGCGGCTACATCGAAACCCTGGCGGAGACGCAGCGCGCGCGACTGATCGACGTCGAGGGCGGCGCGCGGCGCTCCGACGCGCTGCCGGGCACCGTGCGCTACGACCAGGACGCTGCCGCCGCGCTGCGCCGGGGGAACGCGGCGGTCGAGCGCGCGCAGGACGTGCTCGCGACCACGTTGCGCACGCTCGACCGCTGGGTCGCCGACGTCGAGGCGCGGCAGGGCACGCGCAGCTTCGCCGCTCGCGCGGCCGACGGCTGGTCGGCGCTGAAGGCCGGCGTGCGCGACGTCTGGAACTTCGAGCTGTTCGCAGTCGAGGACACCGCCGTGGTCGACGGCCACGAGGTCAAGATTTCGCGCGGCATCACCGTCGGCAAGAGCATCGGCGCCTTCCTCGTCTTCATCATCGGCTACTGGCTCGCGGCCATCCTCGGACGGCGCGTCGAGCGGGGGCTGGTCACGCGCGGGTTCGATGCGCGGCGCGTGCGCAACTACCGCCGCTGGGCGCTCACCGCCGTGGCCACGCTGCTCGCGCTGTTCACGCTCAACGTCGCGCGCATCCCGCTCACGGTCTTCGCCTTCCTCGGCGGCGCGCTGGCGATCGGCGTGGGCTTCGGCACGCAGACGATCATACGCAACTTCATCAGCGGCCTGATCCTGCTCGCCGAGCGGCGCATCCAGATCGGCGACATCATCGAAGTCGACGGAGTCACCGGCACGGTCACATCGGTCGATCTGCGCTCGTCTACCGTGCTGGGCTTCGACGGCGTGGAGACCTCGGTGCCCAACTCCGTGCTGCTGGAGAACAAGGTCACCAACTGGACGCAGACTGATCGGCGCGTGCGGCGGTCCCTGAAGGTCGGAGTCGCGTATGGCTCGCCCTTGCGCGAGACGGCCGCCGTGCTGGAGGACTGCGCGAGGCGGCATGGCGTGGTGCTGGACGATCCCGCGCCGCAGGTGATCCTCGAGGACTTCGGTGCGGATTCGCAGGTGTTCGCGCTGTACTTCTGGGTCGAGCTGAGGCCCGGCGTCAATGCCATGCAGGTTGCCAGCGACCTGCGCTTCATGATCGCGAAGGGGCTCGCCGAGGCCGGCATCGCGATCCCCTTCCCCCAGCGCGACGTGCACCTCGACGCGAGCGCGCCGCTGCGCGTCGAAGTGACTCGCGCCCCGGTCGCCGGGCCGTAGCCGTCCTGGACGTCATGGCCGCGTTACGCGACGCAGCCATGGAGTCCGGCGCTACTCCGCGGAGACCTCGCGCATCGCGGCGGCGAACTCGGAGGCGACGGCAACGCCGCGCTCGTGCGCACCGTCGTGTATCACCCTCCGGCCCCCAACGTAGACGTCGCGGATCGCCGCGGAAGGCGAGGAGAAGACCAGCGCGTCGAGGGCCCGCTCGGGCGGCACGCCGAGCAGCGCGTCGCTTTGCGGGTCGAGCACGAGGAAGTCGGCGCGCGCGCCTGCCTGCAGGCCCCAGGCGGGGAGGCCCGCGGCCCGCGCGCCCCCGCGTCGCGCGGCCTCGAACAGCCGCTGTGCCGTCGAAGGCGAACGATCCGGATCCGCCGCGACATTGCGCTCGCCGCGCGTCAGGCGCTGCGCGTACTCCAGCCAGCGCAACTCCTCGGGCCAGGCGCGCGTGACCTGGCTGTCGGAGCCGAGCGACCACGGCACGCCGGCGGCGAGCCATCCCGGCAGGTCGGGCACGCCGTCGCCGAGGTTCGCCTCGGTGCCGGGGCAGAGCACGACACCCGCGCCGGAACGGGCGACCGCGGCGATCTCGTCGTGCGTCGCGTGCGTGGCGTGCACTAGGTGCCAGCGCTCGTCGAGCGGGAACGCGGAGCACAGCCACGCGATCGGCCGCCGGCCCGTCGCTGCGACGCAGTCCTCGACCTCGCGCACCTGCTCGGCGACGTGGATGTGGACCGGCACGTCGGCGTCGCCCGCGTTCGCCAGCAGCCGCGCGACGTCCTCGCGCGACGCCGCGCGCAGCGAGTGGATCGCCACCCCGGCGTTCTGCAGCGGCCGGCGCGCCGCGTTGAGCGCCGCGCAGTCCGCCCACGCGCCTTCCGCGTCGAGACGGAAGCGCCGCTGGTCGTCGCGCAGCGAGTCCTGCCCGAAACCCGCGCGGCGATAGAGCACAGGCAAGGTAGTGAGGCCGATGCCGGCGTTCGCCGCCGCATCGCCGAGCGCGTGCGCGAGCGCCAGCGGGTCGGCGTAGTCGCCGCCGTCGGGCGCGCGCTTCAGGTAGTGGAACTCGCACACCTGCGTGTAACCGCCGCGCAGCAGCTCGACGTAGAGCTGCGCAGCGATCGCGCGCAGCTGGTCGGGGTCGACGCGAAGCGCGACGGCGTACATGCGGTCGCGCCACGACCAGAAGTCGTCCTCGCCGGCGTTGCGACGCTCGGCCAGTCCCGCCATCGCGCGCTGGAACGCGTGGCTGTGCGCGTCGACGAGCGAAGGCACGACCGGGCCGTCGATCTCCACGACGTCGGGGGCCTTTTCGACCCCGACGCGTATCGACGTCCAGTGCCCGTCCGCGCCGGCGCGCAGCTCGACGCGCTCGCGCCAGGCGCCGTCGACGAACGCGTGCGCGGCCCAGAACGAAGTCATGCGGGGCGCCACTGCAGCAGAGCGTCGACGAGCCGGCGCAGGTGCGGCGCGAGGCGCGCGGCGCGCGCGGCGTCCCAGGCCCACGGCGGCGCCTCGTCCATGTAGGTCGACTGGCACATCTCGAGCTGCACCGTGTGGATGCGCTCGTCGGGCCGGCCGTAGTGGCGCGTGATGTAGCCGCCCTTGAAGCGGCCGTCGACGGCGAGCGTGTGCTCCGGCACGGTCAGCGCGCGCGTCGCAGCCTCGCGCAAGCTGCTCGCGCAGCTCGCGCCGGACGCGGTGCCGAGGTTGAAGTCGGGCAGCTTGCCCTCGAACAGCCACTCGATGCGGCTGCGGATGCTGTGGCCGTCGAGCAGCAGCGCGTAGCCGTGCCGCGCGCGGATCGCGGCGAGCTCCGCGGCGAGCGCGTCGTGGTAGGGCTGCCACCAACGCTCGCGCCGGCGCGCGATCTCCGCGGCGTCGGGCGCGCGGCCGTCGCGATACAGCGGCGCGCCGTCGAAGAACGTCGTCGGCACGAGGCCCGTGTTCGACGCGCCGGGGTACATCGGCGTGTCGTCGGGCGGGCGATTGAGGTCGATCGCGTAGCGCGCGAAGCGAGGCACGATGAAGCTCGCGCCCAGCTCGCGCGCGAACGCGTAGAGCCGGTCGAGGTGCCAGTCGGCATCTTCCACGGCGTGCGCGCGCGCGACCAGCGCGTCGCGGACCTCGTCGGGCAGCGCGGTGCCGCAGTGCGGAACGCTGACGAGCAGCGGGGCGGTGCCGCGATGAAGGGCGAACACGTCCGTCACGGCAGCCTCGCGCCGCCGCGCACCGTGAATCGCCGCGGATTGCCGCCGATCCAGTAGGCCAGCTCGTTCGGGCGGTCGACGTCCCACGCGACGAAGTCGGCGCGCGCGCCGGCGCGCAGCACGCCGCGGTCGGCGAGTCCCAGCGCGCGCGCGGCGTGCGCGGTCATCCCGGCGAGCGCCTCCTGCGGCGTCAGGCGGAACAGCGTGCAGGCCATGTTGAGCGCCAGCAGCGGCGAGAGCATGGGCGACGAGCCGGGATTGTGGTCGGTGGCCACGGCGATCGGCACGCCCGCCGCGCGCAGGGCCGCCACCGGCGGCAGCTTCGTCTCGCGCAGGAAATAGAACGCGCCGGGCAGCAGCACGGCGACCGTCCCCGCGCGCGCCATCGCCGCGACGCCCGCATCCGACAGGTGCTCGAGGTGGTCGCAGGAGAGAGCGCCGAACTCGCACGCGAGCTGCGTTCCCGACTGATCGGAGAGCTGCTCGGCGTGCAGCTTGACCGGCAGGCCCAGCGAGCGCGCCGCCTCGAACACGCGGCGCGTCTGGGCGGGCGTGAACGCGATGCGCTCGCAGAACGCGTCCACCGCGTCGACGAGCCCTTCCGCGTGCAGCGCCGGCAGCATCGCGGCGACCGCGCCGGCATAGGCGTCGGCGCGACCGGCGAACTCGGGCGGCAGCGCGTGCAGGCCGAGGAACGTCGCGCGCACGTCGACGGGCAGCTCGCGGCCGACGCGCCGGGCCACCCGCAGGCAGCGCGCCTCGTGCTCGAGCGAGAGCCCGTAGCCGGACTTGATCTCCAGCGTGGTGACGCCCTCGGCGCTCAGCGCGCGGGCGCGCTGAGCGGTCGCGGCGAACAGCGCATCGTCATCCGCATGGCGCGTGGCGTTCACGGTGGACGCGATCCCGCCGCCCGCCTTCGCGATCGACTCGTAGGTCGCGCCTTCGAGCCGCATCTCGAACTCGTCGGCACGTTGCCCGCCGTAGACCAGGTGCGTGTGGCAGTCGACGAGGCCCGGCGTGACGCAGCCGCCGCCGAGGTCGCGCTCCTCGCGCACGGAGCGGCGCAACTCGGCCGGCAGCGCGGCGAGCGCTCCGACCCAGCGGATCGACGCGCCGTCGGTGACGATGGCGCCGTCTTCGACGGCAGGCCACGACGACGCCCCGTCCATCGTGGTGACGAGCGCGTTGCGCCAGAGAATCACCTGCCGCCTCCGGAGAGCATTGCTGCGATTCGCCAGCCGCGCGCGCCGGCCGGGGCGTCGACGTCCAGCGCCGATGGCGCGGCAGTCCACGCAAGCGAGCGCTCCGGCAGCAGCTGCCAGCTCTGCGTTCCGGCGAGGCGAACGCGCAGCGGCGTGGCGGCGAAGCAGGCCGACCACGCCGCGCCCGCATCCGGCCCGGCGGCGAGGGGCGCGACGACCGCATCGGCCAGGTCGCGCCGGACCATCAGATTGAAGTCGCGCGTCGGGCCTGCGACGAGGCGGCAGTAGGTGACGGCCTCGCCGCGGAAGCGGTGGACCGCATCGCCGGCGCGCAGCCGGATCGGCGCGCCGCCATCGTGCGTCAGCTCGACGCCCTCGCCGTCGACGACGGCGAACCAGCGCTCCACGCCGTGGAAGGACGAGAACGGGCCGTCGGCGGCGACGTCCGCGACGCTCACCCGGACGATCCAGTCCTCGACGCGCGGCCACGCGAGCAGCTCCCGCGTCACGCCGCCGCCGTTGCGCCAGGGAGCGGGGGTCACGCCTTCGGCGCGCACGATGGCCAGCGTCACGGCTTGAAGCTCCCCTCGAGCAGGTAGCGCGAGCCGGGGTGCACGAGGCGTGCGACCGTGATCGGCAAGTGCTGCGTCTCGGTGCGGCGCACGACGACCAGGCACGGCTCCTGCGGGTCGATCCCGAGGAGGGCCGCCTCGGCGCGCGTGGGGCGCGCGGCGGCGATCGAGTACTGCGCCTCCCACAGCGGCGCGACGTCGAGCAGGTAGCGCGTCGGCGTCACCTGCGCGAAGTCGGCGTCGAGGTAGCCGGGCGCGGCCGCGGGATTCACGTAGCGGTCCTCGCACTGCAGCGGGACGCCGTTCTCGCAGTGGACGATCAGCGTGTGGAACACGCGCCCGCCGGGGGCAAGCCCCAGGCGCTCCGCCACCGCCGGCGCGGCGCGCTCCGCGCGCTTCACGCGCACCCGCGCCTCGTGGGCGTTGCCGCGGGCGAGGATCTCCTCGTGGATGTCGCGAATCCAGAGCTGCGACGCGACGCGATGCGGCTGCGCGGCGAACGTGCCCGCGCCCTGCACCCGTTGCACCAGGCCGTCGTCGGAGAGCTCGCGCAGCGCGCGGGTGACCGTCATTCGGCTGACGCCGTAGCGCCGGACCAGCTCGGCCTCGGACGGCATGCGGGCGCCGGGAGGGTAGCGGCCGCGCGCGAGCGCGCGCTTGAGATCGTCCCTGATGCGCGCGTACGGCGGCACGGCCGGCCTGGGCTTGCGGGGGGGCATCGGGCGCCATCGTACCGGCCGCCGCCTGTCTAGACAAGCGGGCGCTGCCGCGCGGCGGCCCCTTGACGCCTGTTGTCTAGACAAGTAGAGTCGCCCCGGATCGCCGGCAGCCGTGCGCCCCGGCCGGCAGGAGGACGACGATGAACGACCGACTCGACACCGCCCGCCACGCGCATCGCGTGGTGCGCGCCCCGCGCGGGACGCAGCGCGCCTGCCGCAGCTGGCTCACCGAGGCTGCGTACCGGATGATCCAGAACAACCTCGACCCCGAGGTGGCGGAAAACCCCGACGCGCTGGTCGTCTACGGCGGCATCGGCAAGGCGGCGCGCGATTGGGCGGCGTTCGACGCGATCCTCGCCGCGCTGAAGCAGCTGGGCGACGACGAGTCGCTGCTGATCCAGTCGGGCAAGCCGGTGGGCGTATTCCGCACGCACGCCGACGCGCCGCGCGTGCTGATCGCGAACTCGAACCTCGTGCCGAAGTGGGCGACGTGGGAGCACTTCGACGAGCTCGACCGCAAGGGCCTGATGATGTTCGGGCAGATGACGGCGGGCTCGTGGATCTACATCGGCAGCCAGGGCATCGTGCAGGGCACCTACGAGACGTTCGCCGAGGCCGGCCGCCAGCACTTCGGCGGCGACATGGCGGGGCGCTGGATCCTCACCGCGGGACTGGGCGGCATGGGCGGCGCGCAGCCGCTCGCGGCGACGTTCGCCGGCGCGGTGTCGCTCAACGTCGAGTGCCAGCAGTCGCGCCTCGATTTTCGCCTGGCCACGCGCTACCTCGACGAGCAGGCGAGCGACCTCGACGACGCGCTCGCGCGCATCGCGAAGTACAAGGCGCAGCGCAAGGCGGTGTCGATCGGACTGCTCGGCAACGCGGCGGAAGTGCTGCCGCAGCTGGTCGAGCGCGCGAAGGCCGGCGGCATCAAGCCAGACCTCGTCACCGACCAGACCTCGGCGCACGACCTCGTCAACGGCTACCTGCCCGCGGGATGGAGCGTCGAGCGCTGGAAGGCCGCGCAAGCCGACCCTGGCGAGCACGCCGCGCTGCGCGATGCCGCGGCCCGCTCGTGCGCGGTCCACGTGCGCGCGATGCTCGACTTCCTGCGCATGGGGGTCGCCACGGTCGACTACGGGAACAACATCCGCCAGGTCGCGCTCGACCAGGGCGTGAAGGATGCCTTCGACTTCCCCGGCTTCGTGCCCGCATACATCCGGCCGCTGTTCTGCGAGGGCAAGGGGCCGTTCCGCTGGGTCGCGCTCTCCGGCGACCCGGAGGACATCTACCGCACCGACGCGAAGATCAAGGAGCTCTTCCCGCGGCACGCGCACGTGCACCGCTGGCTCGACATGGCGCGCAGCCGCATCGCCTTCCAGGGCCTGCCGGCGCGCATCTGCTGGCTGGGCCTCGGCGAGCGGCACAAGGCGGGGCTCGCGTTCAACGAGATGGTTCGCACCGGCGAGCTCAAGGCGCCGATCGTCATCGGCCGCGACCACCTCGACAGCGGCTCGGTGGCGAGCCCCAACCGCGAGACCGAGGGCATGCGCGACGGGTCGGACGCCGTGTCCGACTGGCCGCTGCTCAATGCGCTGCTGTCGACGGCCGGCGGCGCGACGTGGGTGTCGATCCACCACGGCGGCGGCGTGGGCATGGGCTACTCGCAGCACGCGGGTGTGGTGATCGTCTGCGACGGCACCGACGCCGCGGCGAAGCGCATCGAGCGCGTGCTGTGGAACGACCCGGCGAGCGGCGTGATGCGCCACGCCGACGCGGGCTACGAGTCGGCGCAGCGGTGCGCGCGCGAGCACAGGCTAAACCTGCCGATGCTCGGACGCTGAAGCGTTGGCGCTCCTTCACTCTCCGTCGTCATTCCCGCGCAGGCGGGAATCCAGTGTCGTGCAAGGACCACGACGCTGGGTCCCCGCCTGCGCGGGGACGACAAGGCGAGATTGACGTGGAGCTTCGTCCCGGCGCGCTGACCCTCGCGGACCTGCGCGCGATTCGCGCCGGCGGCGCGGCGCTGGTGCTGCCCGACGAGGGGCGCGGCGCCCTGCGCGCGGGCGCCGCCGTCGTCGCGCGCGCGGCGCGCGGGGAAGCGCCCGTGTACGGCGTGAACACGGGCTTCGGCAAGCTCGCCTCCACGCACATCCCGGCCGCCGAGCTCGCCACGCTGCAGCAGAACCTCATTCGCTCGCACTGCGTCGGCGTGGGGCCGGCGCTGCCTGCGCACGTCGTGCGACTGGTCGTGGCGCTCAAGGCGGCGAGCCTCGCGCGCGGGCACTCGGGCGTGCGCGAGGAGGTCGTCGACGCGCTGCTCGCCGTGCTGCGCGCGGGCCTCACGCCGCGCATTCCCGCGCAGGGGTCGGTGGGCGCATCGGGAGACCTCGCGCCGCTCGCGCACCTCACCGCCGCGCTGATGGGCGAAGGCGAGTTCGTCGTCGACGGGCGCGCCCTCCCCGCGGGGCCGGTGCTCGCGCGGGCCGGGCTCGCGCCGCTCGCGCTCGGCCCGAAGGAAGGGCTCGCGCTCATCAACGGCACGCAGGTGTCGACGGCGCTGGCGATCGACGCGCTGCTGCGCTTCGACGACGTGTTCTGCGCGGCGCTCGTCGCCGGCGCGCTCACGCTCGACGCGGCGCGCGGCAGCGACGGCCCGTTCGACGAGCGCATCCACGCCGTGCGCGGGCACCCTGGACAGATCGAGGCGGCGCGCGTCTACCGCACGCTGCTCGCGGGCAGCGCGATCCGCCGCTCGCACCTCGCGGGCGACGACCGCGTGCAGGACCCGTACAGCCTGCGCTGCCAGCCGCAGGTGATGGGCGCCTGCCTCGAGTCGGCGCGCCACGCCGCGCAGGTGCTGCTGCGCGAGGCGAACGCGGTCACCGACAACCCGCTGGTGTTCGCGGACGGCGCGGACGGCACGCTGCTCTCGGGAGGCAATTTCCACGCCGAGCCGGTCGCGCTCGCCGCCGACGCGCTCGCGCTGGCGATCGCCGAGGTGGGCGCGATCGCCGAGCGCCGCATCGCCATGCTGATCGACAGCACGGTCTCGCGGCTCCCCCCGTTCCTCACCGCCGACGCCGGCCTCAATTCCGGGTTCATGATCGCGCACGTCACGGCTGCCGCGCTGGCGTCGGAAAACAAGTCGCTGGCGCACCCGGCGAGCGTGGACAGCCTGCCGACCTCGGCGAACCAGGAAGACCACGTCAGCATGGCGACTTTCGCCGCCCGCCGGCTGGGCCCGATGCTCGACAACACGGCGCACGTGATCGGCATCGAGTTGCTGGCGGCCGCGCAAGGCATAGAATTCCTCCGCCCGCTCGCCAGCTCAGTCGCCCTCGAGCGCGCGCACGCCCTGCTGCGCAGCTGCTGCCCGTCGATGCACACCGACCGACTGCTCGCCCCCGAGATCGCCCGCGCCACCGCGCTGGTCGAGGACGGCTCGCTGGCGCGCCTCGCGCGCGAGCACGCCGGCTTCGCGGCGTTACCGGGCTGAACCCCGCCGCCATCCCCGCTTCACGCCAAGGAGGAGTCCCATGAAGCACGCCATTGCCCTCGTCGCCGGCCTCGCGGTCGCGTCGAGCTCGTTCGCCCAGGAAATGAAGGTCGCCGTCGGCCTGTCCGGCTGGACCGGCTTCGCGCCGCTGACGCTCGCCAAGGAGGCCGGCATCTTCAAGAAGAACGGCCTCGACGTCACGCTGCGCAAGATCCCGCAGAAGGACCGCCACCTCGCGATCGCCTCCGGCGACATCCAGTGCGCCGCGACGACCGTCGAGACGTGGATCGTGTGGAACGCGAACGGCGTGGCCACGACGCAGATCTTCCAGCTCGACAAGAGCTTCGGCGCCGACGGCATGGTGGTGAAGCCGTCGATCCAGAAGATCGCCGACCTCAAGGGCAAGACCGTCGCCGCGAGCGCGCCGGGCACCGCGCCGTACTTCACGCTGGCGTGGATGCTGCGCAAGAACGGGCTGTCGACGAAGGACGTCAAGGTCGTCAACCTCGAGCCGCAGGCCGCCGCCAACGCGATGATCGCCGGCAACACCGACATCGACGCCGCGATGACCTACGAGCCGTACCTCGGAGCGGTGCGCGAGAAGCCGCAGGCGGGCAAGATCATCGCCACCACGCTCGACTACCCGATGATCATGGACACGTTCGGCTGCACGCCGAAGTTCCTCGCCGACAACCCGAAGGCGGCGAAGGCGCTTGCCGACAGCTACTTCGAGGCCGTCGACATGATCAAGCGCGACCCGAAGAAGAGCTTCGAGATCATGGGCGCGGACGTGAAGCAGACCGGCGAGCAGTTCGAGGCTTCGCAGAAGTACCTGCGCTGGCAGGACCGCGACGCCAACAGGAAGTTCTTCGCCGGCGAGCACGCGGCGTTCAGCAAGGAGGCCGCGGAGCTGCTGATGGAGGCGGGCATCATCAAGCAGCTGCCCGACATGAGCAAGCTCGCCGACACCCGCTTCATCAACTGATGTCGTCATTCCCGCGCAGGCGGGAATCCAGCGTCTCATTCGACCAGGACACTGGGTCCCCGCTTCCGCGGGGACGACGAACAACGCTAGCATGAGGCCTCTCGTCCCCGTCTCGCGCCCCGCCCGCATCGTGCTGGGCGTGGCCTTCTTCGTGGTGTTCGTCGCGGTGTGGGCGTTCGCCACGCTCGGCGGCTACGTCAGCAAGACGTTCCTCGCCGACCCCGTGACGATGGTGAGGTCGGGGTGGACGCTGCTGACGGAGATGGGCTTCGCGCACGACATCGGGATGACCGTGTGGCGCGTGCTCGGCGGCTTCGTCATCGCCGCGGTGCTCGCGGTGCCGCTCGGCGTCGCGATGGGCGCGTGGAAGCCGGTCGAGGCGTTCTTCGAGCCGTTCGTCTCGTTCGCGCGCTACCTGCCCGCGTCGGCGTTCATCCCGCTGCTGATCCTGTGGGCCGGCATCGGCGAGGCGCAGAAGCTCTCGGTGATCTTCATCGGCTCGTTCTTCCAGCTGGTGCTGATGATCGCGGTCGCGGTGGGCAACGTACGGCGCGACCTGGTCGAGGCGGCGTACACCCTCGGCTCGTCGTCGGGGTCGCTCGTGCGCCGCGTGCTGATCCCCAACGCCGCGCCGGAGATCGCCGAGATCCTGCGCATGGTGCTCGGCTGGGCGTGGACCTACGTGATCGTCGCCGAGCTGATCGGCGCCTCCAGCGGCATCGGCCACATGATCACCGACAGCCAGGCGCTGCTCGCCACCGACCAGATCATCTTCGGCATCATCGTGATCGGCCTGATCGGGCTCGTGTCCGACCTCGCGTTCAAGGCCGGCAACCGCGCGCTGTTCCCGTGGGCGCAGCTCGGGCGCTAGGATGAAACGACCCCCGCGCTCGCTTTGCTCGCTGCCCCCGGAGGGGGCGTGTCAGGCGGCCTCCTTGGACGGCCGCGCCATCCGCAATGTGTGCGCGTCGGCCGCCGCCCGTGCGAGCGGACGCGCTCTTCGAGCCTGGCTGCCGCCCCGCTCGCACGGGCGTCCCGGGACGGCCCGGCGCCACTGACATGACGGCGGAACCCTCCGGCGCCGGCGCGCTGCCGATCCTGCAGGTGCGCGCGCTGTCGCGCACGTTCCACACGGCCGCGCAGGGCGAGACCGTGGCGCTGCAGGCCACCGACCTCGACGTCGCCGAGAACGACTTCGTCACCATCCTCGGCCCCTCGGGCTGCGGCAAGTCGACGCTGCTGCGCATCGTCGCCGGCCTCGACCGCCCGACCACCGGCGAAGTGCTGCTCGACGGCGCGCGCATCGGCGGCCCCGGCGCCGACCGCGGCATGGTGTTCCAGAGCTACACGCTGTTTCCGTGGCTCACGGTGCTCGACAATGTCTGCTTCGGCCTGCGCGAGCGGGGCCTGCCGCGCGCCGAGCAGCTCGAGGTCGCGCGCGACTTCGTCGACCGCGTGGGGCTGGCCGCCTTCGCGAACCACTACCCCAAGCAGCTCTCGGGCGGCATGCAGCAGCGCACCGCGCTCGCCCGCGCGCTCGCCAACCGGCCGCGCATGCTGCTCATGGACGAGCCGTTCGGCGCGCTCGATCACCAGACGCGCGAGCTGATGCAGGAGCTGCTGCTCGGCATCTGGGAGCGCGAGCGCAAGACGGTGCTGTTCGTGACGCACGACATCGACGAGGCGGTGTTCATGGGCGGGCGCGTCGTCGTGATGAGCGCCCGTCCGGGGCGCATCAAGAGCGACCGCACGATCGGCTTCGCGCACCCGCGCCACTACTCGCTCAAGACCACGCCCGAGTTCGGGCACATCAAGGCCGAGCTGACCGAGGAGCTGCGCGCGGAAGTCCTGGCGGCGGCGCGGCAGGCGGCGGAGCGCGACTGAGCGCCGCGGCGGGAAGCCTCACCGCCGCGTGCACCTCGCCAGCCACCCGCGCACGTCGCGCGCGACGCGCGACGCGGTCAGCCCGAAGTGCTCGGCGAGGTCGCCCGCCGGCGCCGACTCGCCGAAGCGGTCGAGCCCGACCGTGAGCCCCGCGCGGCCGACGTACTGGCGCCAGAAACCGGTGATGCCGGCCTCGATCGACACGTAGGGCAGGCCGCGCGGCAGCACGGCGTCGCGCCAGCCCTCGGGCTGGCGATCGAACACGTTGGTCGAGGGCATCGACACGACGCGGACGGCGATGCCGCCCTCCGCGAGCAGCCGCTGCGCGTCGAGCGCGAGCGCGACTTCCGAGCCCGTTGCGATCAGCACGGCCCGCGGCGTCCCGGCGGCCTCGGCGAGGACGTAGCCGCCGCGCGCGATCGCAGCGACGGCGTCCGGCGCGTGCGCCGGCACGGGCAGCGACTGGCGCGAGAGCAGGAGGCAGGTCGGCCCGTCGCTGCGCTCGAGCGCAGCGGACCACGCCACCGCGGTTTCGAGCGGATCGCAGGGGCGCCACACGTCGACGTTCGGGATCAGCCGCAGGCTCGCCGCGTGCTCGACCGGCTGGTGCGTAGGACCGTCCTCGCCCAGCCCGATCGAGTCGTGCGTCAGCACGTAGACGACGCGCTGGCGCATGAGGGCGCTCATGCGGATCGCGCTGCGCATGTAGTCGGAGAACACGGCGAACGTGCCGCCGTACGGAATCGCGCCGCCGTGCAGCGCCATGCCGTTCATCGCCGCGGCCATGCCGAACTCGCGCACGCCCCACGACAGGTAGTTGCCGCGGCCTTGCGCATCGAGCGCCTGCGAGCCCTTGCCCCAGGTGAGGTTCGACCAGGTGAGGTCGGCCGAGCCGCCGAAGAGCTCGGGCACTTCCCGCGTCAGCACGTCGAGCGCGTCCTGCGAGGCCTTGCGCGTCGCACGCGCGCTGGCGGAGGACGCTGCCGCGAACAGTCGCTCGCGCGTTGCCGTCCACGTCGCCGGCAGGCGACCTTGCGTCACGCGCATGAATTCCGCGGCGAGGGCCGGATGCTCGGCGGCGTAGGCGTCGAAGCGCCCCTGCCACTCGCCCTGCAGCGCTGTGCCGCGCGGGCGCGCGTCCCACGCGGCGGCGATCTCGCCGGGGATCTCGAACGGCGCGTGGGGCCAGCGCAGCGCCTCGCGCAGCGCGGCGACTTCCTCCGCGCCGAGCGGCGCGCCGTGCACGTCATGCGTGCCGGCCTTCGTCGGCGCGCCCCTCCCGATCACCGTGCGGCAGCAGATCAGCGTAGGCCGCTCGCTTTGGTGCGCGACCCGGAGCGCGGCGTCGACGGCCTCCGCGTCGTGGCCGTCGACGCCGGCGATCACGTTCCATCCGTACGCCGCGAAGCGCTTGCCCGTGTCGTCGGTGAACCAGCCCTGCACCTGGCCATCGATCGAGATGCCATTGTCGTCGTAGAGCACGACGAGCTTGCTCAGGCCCAGCGTGCCGGCGAGCGAGCAGGCTTCGTGCGAGACGCCCTCCATCAGGCAGCCGTCGCCGACGAAAGCGTAGGTGCGGTGATCGACGATCGCGTGGCCGGGCCGGTTGAAGCGCGCGGCGAGCACCTTCTCGGCGAGCGCCATGCCCACCGCGTTGGCGAGCCCCTGGCCAAGCGGGCCGGTCGTCGTCTCCACGCCGGGCGTGACGCCGGCCTCGGGATGGCCCGGAGTCCTCGCGTGCAGGCGGCGGAAGCGCTTGATCTCGTCGATCGGCAGGTCGTAGCCGGTGAGATGCAGCAATGCGTAGAGCAGCATCGAGCCGTGGCCGTTGGAGAGCACGAAGCGGTCGCGGTCCGGCCACGCCGGGTCGGCGGGATTGTGGCGCAGGTGCCGGCGCCACAGCGCCTCGGCGATGTCGGCCATGCCGAGCGGCATGCCGGGGTGGCCGCTGCGCGCCGCCTCGACGGCGTCGGCGGCGAGCATGCGCAGTGCGTCGGCGAGGCGCGCGGGGGTGACGCCGGCGGGCGTGAAGGTCTGCGTGGCGGTCATGGCGCCTCTCAAGCGTGCTGCGGGACGCGGAAATCCTCGTGGGCGCGGCGCCTGACGTCCATCAGGCGCAGGATCATCGGCGTGAAGACGAGCTGCATGGCGAGCCCCATCTTGCCGCCGGGGCACACGATCGTGTTCGGCCGCGACATGAACGAGTCGTGCAGCATCGACAGCAGGTACGGGAAGTCGATGCCCTTCGGATTGGCGAAGCGGATCACCAGCAGGCTCTCGTCGACGGTGGGAATGTCGCGGGCGATGAACGGGTTCGACGTGTCGACGACGGGCACGCGCTGGAAGTTGACGTGCGTGCGCGCGAACTGCGGCACGATGTAGTTCACGTAGTCGGGCATGCGGCGCAGGATCGTGTCGACGACGGCCTCCTGCGAGTAGCCGCGCACGGCCTTGTCGCGGTGAAGCTTCTGGATCCACTCGAGGTTGATCGTCGGCACGACGCCGACGAGCAGGTCGGCGTGCCGGCCGACGTCCACGCCGTCGGCCTGCGCGGCGCCGTGCAGCCCCTCGTAGAACAGCAGGTCCGAGCCCTCGGGAAGGTCGGTCCACGGCGTGAACGTGCCCGGCTCCTGCTTGAACGGCGCGGCCTCGGCGTCGTCGTGCAGGTACCTGCGCACCTTCCCGGTGCCGCGTGCGCCGTAGTCGCGGAACAGCGCCTCCAGCTCGGCGAGCAGGTTGGCGTCGGCGCCGAAGTGGCTGAAGTTGTGGTTGCCCGCTTCCGCCTGGCGCTTCATCTCCTCGCGCATCGCCTTGCGGTCGTGGCGGTGGAACGCGTCGCCCTCGACGAACGCGGCCTTGAACCCTTCGCGGCGGAAGATGTGCTGGAACGTGCGCATCACCGTCGTCGTTCCGGCGCCCGAGGAGCCGGTGACCGCGATGATCGGGTGCTTGGCGGACATGGACTTCCCCTTCAGGCAGCGCCGAAATAGAGCGATCGTTCCTTGAACAGCGGCGAGAAGAACGGCTGGTCCTCGCCCCGATCGTAGGCGGCGTGGTAGCGGTCGAGCCGCTCCACCTCGTTGCGCGAGCCGAGGATCACCGGCACGCGCTGGTGCAGCGCGATCGGCTGCACGTCGAGCAGCCGCTCGCGACCGGTCGACGCCGCCCCGCCGGCCTGCTCGACCAGCCACGCCATCGGGTTCGCCTCGTAGAGCAGGCGCAGGCGCCCGGGCTTGGCCGGGTCCTTCGTGTCGCGCGGGTACATGAACAGGCCGCCGCGCATCAGGATGCGGTGGACCTCGGCGACCATCGATGCGATCCAGCGCATGTTGAAGTCCTTGCCGCGCACGCCGCTGCGGCCCGCCACGCACTCCTCGACGTAACGCCGCACCGGCGGCTCCCAGAAGCGCTGGTTGCTCGCGTTGACGGCGAACTCCTGGGTGTCGGCGGGGATCGTGAGGTTCGGGTGCGTGAGCAGGTACGCGCCGATCGCCGGGTCGAGGGTGAAGCCGTGCACGCCGTTGCCGAGCGTCAGCACCATCATGGCGGAGGGCCCGTAGAGCGCGTAGCCGGCGCACACCTGCTGCGTGCCGGGCTGGAGGAAGTGCTCGACCTTCGGCTCGGCGACGCCTTCGGGCGCGCGCAGCACCGAGAAGATCGTCCCCACGGTCATGTTGATGTCGAGGTTCGACGAGCCGTCGAGCGGGTCGAACACGAGCAGGAAGCGCCCCCGCGGGTGCTGCGGCGGAATCGGATGAAGGGCCTCCATCTCCTCGGAGGCCATGCCCGCGAGATGGCCGCCCCACTCGCAGCTGCCCAGCACGATGTCGTTCGCGATCAGGTCGAGCGGCCTCACCTCCTCGCCCTGGACGTTGACCTGGCCGGTGCCGCCTTGCGCGCCGGTCAGGGCGCCCTTCGCGACCGCGTTGGCGACGTACTTGCAGGCCGTCTGGATGTCGTTGACCAGCGCGATGAGCTCCGCGCCCCGATCGAGCCGGCGCTGCTCCTCGATGATGTACCTGGACAGCGTGGTGCGGCGGTACGGCATCAGGCCTCCTGGAACACGCGGCTCGCGCGGAGGTCGGCGGCGGCGATGGTGGCGAGCTCGTCGCGGGTGACCGGCGTGGCGCGCGCAAACAGGCGGCTCGCCTGCCGCAGCCGCGCGCGGTCGAGCGCATTGCGGATCGAGCGGGCGTTGGCGAAGTGCGGCTGCGCCTTGCGGCGCGCGATGTACTCGCGCAGCGCGGCCTCGCCCTCCTCGTCGAGACGGTAGTCGCCCTGCGCAAGCATCGTCCGCGCGATGGCGAAGAGCTCGTCGTCGGCGTAGTCGGGGAAGTCGATGTGGTGGGCGACGCGCGACTTGAAGCCGGGATTCGCCTGGAAGAACGTCTCCATGCGGTCCCTGTACCCGGCGAGGATGACCACGAGGTCGTCGCGCTGGTTCTCCATCACCTGCAGCAGGATCTCGATGGCCTCCTGGCCGTAGTCGCGCTCGTTCTCGGGCCGGTAGAGGTAGTACGCCTCGTCGATGAACAGCACGCCGCCCATCGCGCGCTTCAGCACTTCCTTCGTCTTCGGCGCGGTGTGGCCGATGTACTGGCCGACGAGGTCGTCGCGCGTCACCGCGACCAGGTGGCCTTTGCGCAGGTAGCCCAGCCGGTGCAGGATCTCCGCCATCCGCACGGCGACGGTCGTCTTGCCGGTGCCGGGATTGCCGGTGAAGCTCATGTGCAGCGACGGCGGCGTGCCGGCGAGGCCCAGTGCGCCGCGCGCCTTCGACACGGCGAGGAACGCGGCGATCTCGCGCAGCCGCTGCTTGACCGGCGCGAGGCCGACCAGCTCGCGGTCGAGGCGGTCGAGCACGTCGGTGACGTTCGCCTCGGCAAGCAGCGCGGCGAGGTCGACGGTGGCGGGGGCGTCGTTCTTCATGGTTTCAGATTCGTCGTTCCCGCGCAGGCGGGAACGACGATCCATCAATCAGTAGCGCTGTCCCTCGGGGCGGTCGGTCGCGTAGCTGTGCACGCGATAGCGGAGCGTGCGGCCCGCGTCCTCGCTCCGCGCGAGCCCGAAGCCGGGCTCCTCCGCCGGGCGCTGGACGATGAACGACAGCTGGATCGACTCGACGCCCTTCGAGTTGTCGAAAGCGTTGACCTTGACGTAGTGCCTCGGGAACGCCTTGCGGCACGCGTTCACCTCGAGCATCACGCCGGCCGCATCCGGCAGGTCGAACATCGGCGGGCCCCACATCGTCCAGTAGGTGTTGCGCGGGTGCGGGTCGTCGGTGTGCTCGACGGAGCACGCCCAGCCGCGCGACAGCGCGTAGGCGACCTGCGCGGCGATCTCCGCGTCGGTGAGGTCGGGAAGGAACGAGAACGTGCCTTGCGTGAGTCTCATGCGTCATGTCCTTCTCTCCCCTCTCCCGGCGTCGGCCGGGAGAGGGGTTGGGGGTGAGGGGCGGGGGTGAGGGGTCAGGCGGCGGTCGGCGTCGCCACGAAGTCGGGCGTGTCGGTCGACGCGTAGTTGAACGTCACGTCCTTCCAGGTGTCGAGCGCCTGCGCGAGCGGCGCGCAGCGCTTCGCGGCGGCGATCAGGATGTCCGGCCCTTCGTTCCTGATGTCGCGGCCCTCGTTGCGCGCCTTCACCATCGACTCGAGCGCGACGCGGTTCGCCGTGGCGCCGGCCTGGATGCCCATCGGGTGGCCGATCGTGCCGCCGCCGAACTGCAGCACGACGTCGTCGCCGAAGAGGTCGAGCAGCTGGTGCATCTGCCCGGCGTGGATGCCGCCCGAGGCCACCGGCATGACGCGGCGCAGGCTCGCCCACGGCTGGTCGACGAACAGGCCGCGCGAGAGGTCGGCCTTCGTGTGCGTGTCGCGGCAGACGTTGTAGTAGCCCTGCACCGTGGCCGGATCGCCTTCGAGCTTGCCCACCGCGGTGCCGGCGTGCAGGTGGTCGACGCCGGCCATGCGCAGCCACTTCGCGATCACGCGGAACGACACGCCGTGGTTGCGCTGGCGCGTGTACGTCGAATGCCCCGCGCGGTGCATGTGCAGGATCACGTCGTTGCGCCGCGCCCACTTCGCCATCGACTGGATCGCGGTCCAGCCGACGACGAGGTCGATCATCACGATGCTCGAGCCCAGCTCCTTCGCGAACTCGGCGCGCTCGTACATGTCCTCCATCGTCGCGGCGGTCACGTTGAGGTAGTGGCCCTTCACCTCGCCGGACCGGGCCGCCGCCGAGTTCACCGCCTCCATGCAGAACAGGAAGCGGTCGCGCCAGTGCATGAACGGCTGCGAATTGATGTTCTCGTCGTCCTTGGTGAAGTCGAGCCCGCCGGTGAGCGCCTCGAACACGACGCGGCCGTAGTTCTTGCCCGACAGCCCGAGCTTCGGCTTCATCGTCGCGCCGAGCAGCGGCCGGCCGAACTTGTCGAGCCGCTCGCGCTCCACGACGATGCCGGTCGGCGGGCCCTGGAACGTCTTGAGGTACGCGACCGGGATGCGCATGTCCTCGAGGCGCAGCGCCTTCAGCGGCTTGAAGCCGAAGACGTTGCCGATGATCGAGGCGGTGAGGTTGGCGATCGAGCCCTCCTCGAACAGGTCGAGGTCGTAGGCGATCCAGGCGAAGTACTGCGCTTCGTTCGGCGTGCCGGCCCCGGTGTTCGGCACCGCGTCGACGCGGTAGGCCTTCGCGCGGTAGCTGTCGCTGGCGGTGAGCCGGTCGGTCCACACGACGGTCCAGGTCGCCGTCGAGGACTCGCCGGCGACCGCGGCCGCGGCCTCCTCGGGGTCGACGCCCTCCTGCGGCGTGATGCGGAACACGGCGATCACGTCGGTATCGGCGGGCTCGTAGTCGGGCCGCCAGTACCCCATCTCCTTGTACTTGAGCACTCCCGCGCGGTAGCGGGCCTTCGGGTCGGCGATCGAGGGGTGTTCCAGCGGCTTGTTCACGGCGGCTCCGGTCGGACGAGGCGAGCCCGGAGTCTGGAAGCGGCGGAAGATAAAGAAAAGTCAAATTTGCTGACTATTGAAGTAAGCTAATGCTTATGTTGAACGTCTCGGTCCGCCAGCTGAGGGTGTTCGCCGCGGTTGCCCGCAACCTCTCGTTCGCCCGGGCGGCCGAGGAGCTCCACCTGACTCCGCCGGCCGTCTCCATGCAGGTGCGCGAGCTGGAGACGGCGGTTGGCATGCAGCTGTTCGACCGCGGCGGCAAGCGCATCTCGCTCACCACCGGCGGCGAGTACTTCCTGCTGCACGCGCGCCGCGTGCTGGGCTCGCTCAAGGACGCGGAAGACACCATCGCCCGGCTCAAGGGCGTGCGTGCGGGCAAGGTCACGGTCGGCATGGTCAGCACGGCGAAGTTCTTCCTGCCGCGGCTGCTCGCCGGCTTCCTGCGCGACCATCCGGGCGTCGAAATCGAGCTCGCGGAATCCAACCGCGACGGCCTGATCGACCTGCTCCACCGCAACGAGGTCGACCTCGCGGTGATGGGCACGCCGCCGAAGGACCTCGACACGCGCTCGGAGCCGTTCGCTGCGCACCCGCTCGGCATCGTCGCCGCGCCGGAGCATCCCTACGCGGCGCTCTCCGAAGTGCCGAGCGCGCTGCTCGCCCGCGAACGCTTCCTCGTGCGCGAGGCGGGCTCGGGCACGCGCGCGTCGATGGAGCGCTACTTCGAGTCGCAGCGCATCGCGCCCGTGCGCGCGATGGAGCTGCGCAGCAACGAGACGATCAAGCAGGCGGTGGTGGCGAACCTGGGCCTCGCGTTCCTCTCGCTGCACACGACCGCGCTCGAGGTCGCGTCGGGCCTGCTGCGCGTCCTCGAGGTGCCGGGCCTGCCGATGGTGCGGCGCTGGCAGCTCGTGAGGCTGTCCGCCAAGCTGCTTTCCCCGCCGGCCGAGGCGCTGCGCTACTACGTCCTCGAGGAGGGCGAGGCACTGCTCGCGCGGCTCTTCCCGCAGCTCGTGGTCGCGGCGCCGGAGCGGCCTAGCGGCCGACCATCGCCAGCACGTCGGACTTGAGGAACCGCTCGACGACCAGCATGAAGCCGACCGACGGGATCAGCAGCAGCAGCGCGGTGATCGACGCGATCTGGTAGTTGCCGCCCATGCTGGCGTTGAACATGAGCAGCGGCAGCGTCATCACGTCGGGCACGCCGACGAAGTAGGTGCCGGTGAACTCGTCGAGCGACTCGAGGAATACGAAGATCGCGCTCGCCATCAGGCCGGGCGCGGCGAGCGGCAGCGTGATGTCGCGGAAGCAGGCCATCGGCGAGGCGCCCATGTTGCGCGCGGCCTCCTCGAGCGCGGGATCGACGGCAGCGAACGCGGCCGAGGCGATCCACACGGCGAGCACGAGGCCGTGCGAGGCGTGCACCAGCACGACGCCGGTGATCGTGCCGGCGAGGCCCAGTTCATAGAACACGCGGGCGATGTTGACGTAGACGGGGATGTTCGGCACCGCCTGCGGCAGCAGGAATGCGAGCAGGATGAGCCCCCGCCAGCGCAGCTTGAGGCGGGCGAGCGCGTAGCCCGCGGGAATCGCGACGAGCAGCGAGAGCGCCACGGTGAGCAGCGCGATCCAGACGCTCGTGCCGAGCGCGCCCCACGCGCCGCCGCGCTCGCTGAACACGCGCGCCCAGAACGCGAAGCCGAAGTCCGACGGCATCTTGTTCGGGAAGTACCAGCGCTCCGCGAACGCCCACAGGCCGAGATTGACCAGCGGCCCGAAGATCGCGAACGCGAGCACGCCGAGCACGGTTGCGACGCCGAGCGTTCCCATCCAGCTGCGGCCGGCCGTCACGACGGCGCCTCCCCGGTCGTCCGACGTGCAGCGCAACCGCGCAGTGTCGGCGCCCGGGCCGCGATCCGCCTTGCCGTCGATCCCCGCGCGCTTCGCGTCGCGGAGCCCCTCGCCGGGCAGCTCACGCGGCCCCCTCCGCCTTCGCCACCGCGTGGCGCAGGTAGAACCACGCGCCGCCGGCGGCCAGCGCCAGCGAGGCGAGGCACAGCGCGTTCGCGACGCCGTAGTCGGCGTGCGTGTTGATGCGGTAGGCGATGTCCACCGTGATCATCGTCGGCGAGTTCGGGTTGATCATCAGCGGCACCGACAGCACCGACAGCATCGTCACGAACGACAGCACGACGCCGACCAGCAGCGTGCCCTTCACCTGCGGCAGCACGATCTCGAACAGCGCGCGCAGGCGCGAGGCGCCGAGGTTGCGCGCCGCCTCGACGTGCTGGCGGTCGATCGAGGCCATCGCGCCGGCGAGCAGCAGCGTCACGAACGGCGCCTGCTTCCAGACGAAGGCGACCACGATGCCGCGCCAGTCGAGCAGGCTCTGCGCGGCGATCGGCTCGATCAGGTCGGCCGCGATCAGCACGTGGTTGAGCGTGCCGTTCTTCGCGAGGAAGCCGCGCATGAGCTGCGCGGTCACGATGAACGGGATGAACAGCGGCCAGCGGTACAGCCAGCGCAGGCCCGCGACCAGCCGCGGGTTCTCGCCGAGCGTGAGGTAGCCGGCGATCGCGACCGCGATGGCGCCGATCAGCAGCGACGAGAGCGTGACGATGCCGACGGTGAAGAGGAAGTCGGTCGTGTAGAGCTCGAAGGACTTCGCGAAGTTGGCCAGCGTGTACTCGCCGGCCTTGTCGCGAAACGCGCCGACGAACGACAGCCACAGCGGCAGCGCGAAGAACAGCGCGATGATGGCGAGCGCCGGCGCGACGAGCAGCGCGCCGAGCGCGCCGTCGCGGGCGAGCGGGCGGCGCGGGACGGCGGGCGGTGCCGCTTTGGCGGCGTCGGTCATGGCGCCGCCGCGGCCTCCTTGGACCGATCGTGCATGTCGCGGGAACTCCGTGTCGGCCGCCTGCCGTGACGCGATTTGGCGTCGATCCCCGCGCGCTGCGCGCGCGGGGCCCCTCGACGCGTATCGCGCACGGCTACTTCAGGACCACCCGCTCGTAGCCCTCGACGATGTCGGTGAAGTACTGCGACAGCGGGAACGGGCGCCCCTTGCTCGACAGGTCGGCCGGCGAGATGTCGGTGAAGAGCTTGTTCCAGTCCGCCGGGGCCATCTTGGACTGCACGTGCTGCGCGTCGATGCCGCGGTACCAG
>JAOUIA010000017.1 GCA_029884335.1 Betaproteobacteria bacterium | reverse complement strand
CGAACCACGCCCTCCCCGAGATGCCGGGGATCTCGACGATCCAGCGGTCGTCGAGGAACGGCGCGGCGACGACGATCGGCAGCCAGCCGACGATCATCATCCAGCCGGTCAGCGCGTTCTGCGGGATCGCCGGCTTGTGCTTGCGCAGCAGCACCGTGCCGCAGGCCCAGGTGACCGCGGCGCCGAGGATCATCAGCGCGGCGAACGGGCGCCGCTCGATGTTGGCCAGGTCGTCGCCGAGCAGGACCAGCATCCCGGCCATGCCGAGCGCCAGCCCGACGGCCTTGCGCTTGCCGAGCGGCTCGCTCAACACGAGCGCGGCGATGACCGTCGCCCACACGGGCATCGTGTAGGCGAGGATCGCGCTGCGCCCGGCGGGCATCTGCTGCAGGCCGAAGAGCACGAGCGCGTTCCACGCGGTGATGTTGAAGAACGCGAGCTGCGCCACCAGCGGCCACAGGCGGCGCGGGATCGCGATGCTCTCCCCGGAGAGCTTCGCCACCGCCAAAAGGCCCAGCCCCGCGAACGCGATCGTGTAGCTGCGGAAGGAGAGCGGCTCGAGCTCGGAGACGCCGAGCTTCAGGATCGGCCAGTTGCAGCCCCACACGAGCGTGAGCACCGCGACCGGCAGCAGCGCGCGGCCGAGCGCGGGCTTTCCGTCAGCCACGCGCCGACGGCGGCTCGCCGTACTTGCTCTGGTGCAGCGCGCGCGCCTGCGTCACCCAGCCGTCGCGGCGGATGCGGCCGTGGAACTCCGGCAGCTTGGCGTCGAACTCGTCGATGTCGCGCTCGGTCCAGCGCGCGATCTGGCGATAGGTGGAGATGCCGAGCTGCTGCAGCATGCGCTCGAGCACCGGGCCGACGCCGACGATCAGCTTGAGGTCGTCCGGCGCACCGGGGCCGTCGAGCAGCGGCGGCGGCGCGTTGTTCTCGATGTCGACGACGATCTGCCGGTAGCGCGCGGTGTCGGCGCGCGCGGCGGCGAGCTCGCGGTGCAGCGCGCGGCGCTCCTCGGCGAGCTCGCGCAGGTGCGCGAGCTCGGCATCGGCGGACGATGCTGGAATCGACGCAGCCTCCGGGGCGCCGACGGTCGCCGGCGCGGGCGCCCCGGGGGGCGGAGGCGGGGCGACGACCGCGGGCCGCAGCGGCGCCTCGGCGCGCATCTCGCGGCGCGCGCGCAGCGCGCCGTAGCGGTACGCGAACACGATGCCGAGCGCGAGCACGATCAACGCGAGCAGCGTGAATCCGTTCACGGTGGTCCGGCTGCCTCCCTGCAGCGTGCAGGCGGCGCAGCGTGCGCGCCTGTGGACGCATTCTAGCAAGCAGGACCAAGGGTCCGCTTGCTAGAATCACGACGCACTTCCGTCCAATGCGATGAGCGATCCCGCCGATCCGCCGGCACCCCCGTCAGGAGGGGGCGCCGAACCGCATGCGCCGGCCACCCGGCTCGCGTCGCGGGGGTTCGTCGTCGTCGCGGCGATGGCCGTTGCCGCGCTCGCCGCCGCGGGCTGGCTCGACGCGCGTCGCGAAGTCCGCGACCTGCGCGAGGAGGCCGCGCGCCGGCTGACCGCAACCGAGGCGGCGCAGGCCGCGGCACGCGAGCGCGAGGGTCGCGTCGACGGCGAGCTGCGCGAGGCGCAGGCGAAGCTCGCGCTCCTCCAGGCGCGCGTCGCCGAGTCGCAGTCGCAGCAGGCCGCGCTCGAGGCGCTCTACCGCGAGATGGCGCCGTCGCGCGACGACCTCGCGCTCACCGAGGTCGAGCAGATCCTGCTGATCGCCAACCAGCAGCTGGCGCTCGCCGGCAACGTGCCTGCGGCGCTCGCCGCGCTGCAGCTCGCCGACGGCAAGCTCGCGCGCGTCGACCGCCCGCAGGTCGCGCCGCTGCGCCGCGCGATCGGGCGCGACGTCGAGCGGCTGCGCGCGGTGCCGTTCATCGACGTCACCGCGATCACCGTGAAGCTCGACGCCGCGATTGCGCAGGTCGACGCGCTCCCGCTGGCGCGAGACGAGCGCCTGCCGACGCCGAAGCCCGCCGCTCCCGCGGCCGAGCCGCCGGCCTGGCGACGTTTCCTCGGCGACGCGTGGGAGGAGCTGCGCTCGCTCGTGCGCCTCGAGATCAGCGACCGGCCGATGGCGCCGCTGGTGGCGCGCGAGCAGGCCTACTTCCTGCGCGAGAACCTCCGCCTGCGGCTGCTCTCCGCGCGCGTGGCGATCCTCGGCCGTCAGGAGGCGAGCTACAAGGCCGACCTCAAGGCGGCGCTGGCCTGGACGCGCCAGTACTTCGACATGCGCACGAAGCAGGGCCAGGCGCTGCAGGAGACGCTCTCCCAGATGCTCAACACGCCGATGCCCGACGACCTGCCGGACCTCGGGGCGAGCCTCGACGCGGTGCGCGCGCTCAAGGCCGCGCAGGAGCCGCGCGTGCCGCCGACGCCCGCGCGCGCGAACCGCTGACGTGCGCACGCTGCTCGTCTTCCTCCTGCTCGGCGCGATCGCCGTGGCGGTGGCGCTGTTCGCGCGGATCAGCACGGGCTACGTGCTGTTCGTCGCGCCGCCCTACCGGCTCGAGCTGTCGGTCAACGCGTTCCTGCTGCTGCTCGCGGCGCTGTTCGTCGCGGTCTACGCCATCGCGCGCTTTGCGGCCCGGCTCGCGCGTCTGCCCTCCGAGGTGCGCGAGCACCGCCGCGCGCAGCACGTCGAAAGAGCGCGCGCGAAGCAGGACGCCGCCGTGGTCGGGCTGCTGGAGGGCCGCTACGGCCGCGCGCGGCAGGCCGCGGACGAGGCGCTCGCGATTCCCCGCTCCTCCGGGCTCGCGGCGCTGATCGGTGCGAAGGCGGCGCTGGAGATGCGCGACTTCGGGGCGGTCGAGTCGCTGCTCGCGCGCGCCGACGCGCAGGTGCGCAGCCTCGCGGTGCCGCGCATGATGATCGAGGCGGAGGCGGCGCTGGAGCAGGGGCGGACGGCCGACGCGCTCGCGCGCCTCGCGGAGCTCAAGCGCGAAGCGGGAATGCACACCGCGGCGCTGCGACTGGAGCTGCGCACGCTCACACAGGCCGGCCGGCACGCGGAGACGCCGGCGCTCATCGACCAGCTGCACAAGCGCAAGGTGTACGACGCCGGGCAGGCCGAGTTGCTCCGCGCTGCCGCGCACGCCGAGGCGCTGCGCGCGCTTGGCGCCGACCCCGGCGGACTGCGCGCGTACTGGGGCCGGCTGTCCGACGCGGAGCGCGCGCAGCCGCGCGTGGCGCGCGCAGCCGCGCGTGCGTTCGGCGACCAGGGTTCGCCGCGCGAGGCGGCGGAGATCGCGTTGCGCAGCCTCGAGCGGCACTGGGACCCCGAGCTGGTCGCGCTCTACGCCGGATGCGAGCTCCCGGACGTCACGAAGCAGCTCGAGACGGCCGAGCGCTGGCTGCCGGCGCACAGCCAGGACGCTTCGCTGCTCTTCGCGCTGGGCCGCCTGTGCGAGCGCGCGCAGCTGTGGGGCAAGGCGCAGACGTACTACGAGGCGAGCCTCGCGCTCGAGGACGGCTGGCGCACGCGGCTCGCGCTCGGCGAGCTGCTGGCGCGAATCGGCCAGCACGAGGCGGCCAGCGCGAACCTCGCCGCCGCGCTGCGGCTCGCCATCGCCGAGCTGGAGGGGCGCTCGCGATAGCGTCGAGGCTCACGTGCGCGCTGGTGTCGGTGCCCGCGCGCAACGAAAGTCGCAGGCCGGTGCCTGTGGTCGAGCGCGGGGTTGGGCGCCAGCGCGCCCGGCAAGGCACGGTCTGCGATCGGCCATCTCCTGCCATGCACCTGCTCCTGAGCCGACGCTGCCCACGACCGGAATCGAGGCAGGGCAGGCTCAGCGTGGCGCTACGAGCGCTGAACCGCAATCCCGGACGGGGAGTTGGCGGCAAGTTGTCAACAGGTACGGGAACCTGTCCGTTACGATGGTCGTGCCAAGACGCGCTGCGGTTTGGTCCGGCCCTCAAGGCAGGCAGTCAACGGCTCCGTCCGCGCGAAGCGGAGGCGGATCTGAATTTCCCACGGAAGCGACAGGCAAGACATGACCAAGCTGCTGACGTCATCGGCTCTCTGCATCCTGCTTTGTGCAGGGCAGGCACTTTCGGCCGATCTCAACGCTCCGTATTCGCCGACCCGTGCGGAGTGGCTGCGTGTCTACCTCGCCGAAAACATCAAGACGAAGACGGACGGTTGGCCGTTGCGGCTCAGGGTCATGGTGACCGTCGTCAGCAACAATCGGGAGGTCTTGGTCACTCTGAAACCGGCAGACGGCGAGAAGAGGCCAAGCAAGGAGCAGCGTGACTTCATGATCTCTTCGGTCACCGAAATCGTGACGCGTGCGCTCGGAAGCTACGCATGGTCAAAGGACGTGAAAGTCACCGTCTCGTTTGTCTAGTCGCACGACGTGCCGATCATCTCCGCCGTCGGCCTTCGAGGTCGCGCTGCAGTTGACCGGCGATAGCTGGGCGACGGCCCGGAGCTTCCGCGTGCGCCGGGTCTTCCGCAGGCCCTGATCCGATGCAAGATGTGCGCGGCGGTGACGGCTCACGGCCGACAGCAGCAGATCCGGGGGAGGGCCTCAAGCAGGCGTCGCTCAAATCGCAACGCCGCCGCGAGCGACAGTTCTCGGAGTCGACCGCGAACTCGAGCAACCGGCCATCAGCAGGCGGCCGCCACCGGCTGCTCATGGGTGGCTCAGCCGCGCACGTCATGGTGATGCGCGGTTGAACCAGCGCAGGTTCACGGTCATACTCGGACCAATCCGGAGAACAGGGGATCGTCTTTCATGGAGTGGCCTACCATCGCGCAGATTTCGGTGCTCGCCCCGCTGCCCGACGGCTATCGCTACGAGAAGCTCTTGCGCGCGGACGTGCCGGCATTGATCACCGGCATCCAGCGCTGGCATCCCGATATTGCGGTCGGAGGCGGCAGCTGCTACCTGCGCGAAGCTTTCTACGATGCCTGCGTGTGTCTGGGAGACGAGACGCGCAAGGACGTGTTTGTCGGCGTGTTCAAGCGCGCCGACGATCTGGTCGGCATGTGGTCGTGGGAGCGGCTGCCCGACACGATGGCGATGTATGGCCGGTTGATTGTCATCGCGCCCGAGCACCGCAGCGCCAAGCTCGCGTCCACCGTCATGCCGCTGGCCGAGCGGGTCGGTCGGGCGATGGGGGCCGAGTTCCTGTTCGGTTTGGCCACGCTGAAGATCCCGCACATGCAGTACGCGCTCGAGAGCGCCGGCTTCCAGCTCATCGGGTTCACGTCCGGCTACGACTGCGAGGAGGTCGCTCCGGGCGATGTGCGGCGCGTGTTCGAGGGGGTTTACTGCAAGGTGCTGGTGCCCGAGGGCGAGTTGGTGCGGCCCGACCCGGCGAACCTCACGCCGCGCGCGCGGGCCCTGTTCGACGTGTTGTTTCCGCAGCCGGGCGCGGGCGGATCACGATGAATTGGCTGCCCTGGAGCGAGGCGTTGGGCCTTGTCGAGTTGCCGCCGGGCTACGCGGTGCAGACCATGCGGGGCGAGCACGTCGCGCCCGTCGCTGCGGCCTTGTCGCAGTGGCATCCGGACATCACCTACGGCGTGAACAGCGTCTTCCTGCGAGAAGACTTCTACCGCGATCGCGTCTGCCTCGACGGCGCCGTCGACAAGGACGTCATCGCCCTCACCGTGTGGCACGGCGACGAGCTGGTAGGCCTGTGGGCGGGCGAGCGCGAAGTGGATTCGTTGGCGCTGTGGGGGCGCCTCGTCGTCATCGCGCCGGAGCACGTCGGCCGGGGCATCACGCGCAGGATCATCGAGGGCATGGAGGAGGCCGGGCGCCGCATGGGCGCGGCATTCATCTATGCGATGGTGACGCTCAAGCACCGCTACATGCAGCAGGGTCTCGAGAATGGCGGCTACCGTCTGCTCGGTTTCTTTCCTGGCTATGACCGCGAACTCGTTGCGCCGGGCGTGGTCAAGCGCGTGTACCAGGCGGTCTACGCCAAGCTGCTGGCGCCAGAAGACAACGTGCTGCGGCCCGATGTGAAGAACATGACGCCGACAGCCAAGGCGCTGTACACGCTCTTGTTCCCGGACTGAACCAGTCATTGATCGTCCCGCCGCAGGAGCGTCTCGCGTCCTTCCCACCGCCCTTCAGCGACACAGCAGCGTGAGCGACTGCTTCGCAGCGATGAAATCGGCGCTGTGACTGTCGCCGAAGGGTCGTAAGGAGAACTCGCCGCTGGCCTGACGCCGAGCCCAGGTCTTCGACGCGCCAACGACGATCGGCGCGTCGGGCGCGCCGCCTTGCGAGTCAGCCCGCGACGCGCGCCTCGCTCTCCGCCGCGTAGGTGAAGCTGTCGGCGAAGAACTCGTCAGCCGGCAGGCCGCGCGCGGCCGTGAACGTGCTGCGCGCGGCGTCGATCATCGCCGGCGCGCCACAAGCGTACACCTGGTAGCCGGAGAGGTCGCGGAAGTCGTCCAGCACCGCCTGGTGCACGAACCCTGTGCGGCCGGGCCAGTTGTCCGCCGGCTTCGGCTCCGAGAGCACCGGGATGAACGTGAAGTTCGGGTGCTCGGACTGCCAGCGCGCCGGCAGGTCGGGAAGGTACAGGTCGGCGAGCGAGCGCGCGCCCCAGTAGAGCACCATCGGGCGCTCAGTCCCGTGGTGGAACAGGTGCTCGAGCATCGCCTTGATCGGCGCGAAGCCGGTGCCGCCGGCCACGAAGATCATCGGCTTGTCCGATTCCTCGCGCAGGAAGAACGTGCCGAGCGGCCCCTCGATGCGCAGGATCTCGCGGCCCTTGTAGCTGGTGAACAGCGGGTCGGTGAAGAAGCCGCCGGGAATGTGGCGGATGTGCAGCTCGAGCAGCGCATCGTCGTGCGGCGGCGTGGCGAGCGAGAAGCTGCGCCGGTGGCCGTCCTTCAGGAGGAAGTCGACGTATTGCCCCGCGAGAAACTGCAGCCGCTCGGTCGCCGGCAGCTTGAGCCGCACGACCGCGACGTCCGGCGCGGGCTTGTCGATCGACTCGATGCGCACCGGGAGGCGCTTGATCGGGATGTCGCCCGCGCGGCGGACCTCGCGCGCCTTGATGACGAGGTCCGTCTTCGGCTTCGCGCAGCAGAACAGCGCGAAGCCGGCACGCTTCTCGTCGTCGGTCAGCGTGGTCGCCTGGTGCGGCCCGTAGTCGACGCTGCCTTCGAGGATCTCGCCCTTGCAGGATCCGCAGGCGCCGTTGCGGCAGCCGTAGGGCAGGACGAGGTCGGCCTTCAGCGCCGCCTCGAGCACGGTCTCGTCGGCGGCGCACGCGAACGCGTGGTCGCTCGGCTTTATAATGACTTGGGGCATGGAAGTGCGGGGAGGGTCGTGCTGCGCGTACTGTTGATCGGCTGCGGCGACGTCGCGCTGCGCGCCGCCTCGCTCCTGCGCGGGCGGGCCCGCATGACCGGGCTCGTGCGCCGCGCCGAGGACTCGCCGCGGTTGCGCGCGCACGGCGTGGTGCCGATCGTCGGCGACCTCGACGACTTCCGCTCGCTCGACCGGCTGCCGCCCGGGCCGTTCGCCGTCGTGCACGCGGCGCCGCCGCCGTCGGAGGGCCGCGACGACCCGCGCACGCAGCGCCTTGTCGCCGCGCTCATCCGCCACGGCAGGATACCACGCCGCTTCGTCTACATCTCGACGTCGGGCGTGTACGGCGACTGCGCCGGCGCGCGTGTCGACGAGCACCGCCCCCGTCGTGCGCAGACGCCGCGCGCGAAGCGCCGCGTCGCCGCCGAGGACCGCCTGCGGGCGTGGGCCGCGGCGCACGGCGTGTCGCTGGCGATCCTGCGCGCGCCGGGCATCTACGCCGCGACGCGCCTGCCGCTCGAGCGCGTGCGCCACGGCACGCCGGTGCTCTCCGCCGACCACGACGTCTACACGAACCACGTGCACGCCGACGACCTCGCGCGGGCGGTGGTCGCCGCGCTGTTCCGCGGCAGGCCGGGCCGCGCCTACAACGTCACCGACGACGCCGAAATGAAGATGGGCGACTGGATGGACGCGATCGCCGACGCCTTTCACCTGCCGCGCCCGCCGCGTGTCGACTGGGAAGAGGCGGAGGCGCGCGTCGCGCCGATGCTGCTGTCGTTCATGGGCGAGTCGCGGCGCCTCGCGAACGCCAGGATGAAGCGCGAGCTGCGCGTGCGGCTGCGCTACCCCGCGCCGCAGGACCTGCTCGCCGAGATCGCGCCGCGCGACCTCCGCAAACAGATGGCGCTGCCGCTGTGACGGCGCCCAGGCCGCGCGCCGCCGCGGCGACGCGTTGGCGGACGATCGGCGCGCGCATCGACGCCTACGAGCGGCTGCTGCGCCTCGACAAGCCGATCGGCACGCTGCTGCTGCTGTGGCCGACGCTCACCGCGCTGTGGTTCGCGACCTGGGGCGCGCCGTCGTTCAAGCTGCTGATCGTGTTCGTCGTCGGCACGCTGCTGATGCGCTCGGCGGGCTGCGCGGTGAACGACTGGGCCGACCGCGCGTTCGACGCGCACGTGGAGCGCACCTCGGCGCGGCCGCTGGCGAAGGGCGAGATCGAGCCGTTCGAGGCGCTGCTCCTCGCCGGCGCGCTCGCGTTCTGCGCGTTCCTGCTGATCCTCTCGACGAATCGCACCGCCGTGCTGTGGTCGTTCCCGGCCGCGGCGATCGCCTTCGTCTACCCGTTCTTCAAGCGCTTCTTCGCGCTGCCGCAGGCTTTCCTCGGCATCGCGTTCAGCTTCGGCATCCCGATGGCCTACGCCGCGGCGCTGGGCCGCGTGCCGGCCTTCGCGTGGGGGCTGCTCGCGATCAACCTGTTCTGGGTCGTCGCCTACGACACCGAGTACGCGATGGTCGACCGCGACGACGACCTGCGCATCGGCATCCGCACCTCGGCGATCACGTTCGGCCGCTTCGACGTCGCCGCGATCGCGCTGTGCTACGCGATCTACCTCGCCGGCATGGCCTGGGCGGGCGTCGAGATCGGCCTCGGCGCGCTGTACTTCGCCGGGCTCGGCGTCGCCGCGGCGATCGCCGCCTACCACCTGTGGCTGATCCGCGATCGCGACCGTGTGCGTTGCTTCAGGGCGTTCCTGCACAACCACTGGCTCGGGATGGCGGTGTTCGCCGGCACCGCGCTCGACTACGCCGTGCGCGCGGGCTCGTGGCCGGGAAGGTGAGCGCGGCCGCGCCGCGCCGGCGCGGCCTGCCGCCGGTCGTCGACGCCGGCACGCGCGTGCTGATCCTCGGCAGCTTTCCCGGTGCCGCGTCGCTCGCGGCGCGGCAGTACTACGCGCATCCGCGCAACCACTTCTGGCCGATCGTCGGCGAGATCCTCGGCGAGCCGCTGGCGGGTCTTCCGTATCCCGAGCGGCTCGCGCGGCTGCGCTCGCGCGGTGTCGGGCTGTGGGACACGATCGTCGCCTGCCGCCGCCCGGGGTCGAGCGACGGCGCGATCCGCGACGCGGAGCGCGGCGAGGTGCGGCGCGTGCGCCGTATTGCGACGGCCTTGCGCGCGGTGGCATTCAACGGCAACACGGCCGCGCGCGGCGCAACCGCGTGGGCGGCGGCGGGCTACGCGACGCTCGTTCTGCCGTCGACGAGCCCCGCGTACACGCGTCCGTACGCGGAAAAGCTCGCCGCGTGGCGCGCGTTGGCGCCCTGGCTCGCGGCGTGAAGGACGCCTCGCGGCCGGTGCCGCTTTGAGGCAACATCCGCTTCACGACCCGGATGCTTCCACGACCATGCGATCGCTCCTGTTCCTCGCCGTGCTGCTCGCGCTTCCGCTCGCGGCGTTCGCGCAGCCCGCGCCCGAGCGCGTCCGCTTCGAGTCGCTCGACCTGGTGGAAGGCGAACCGGTGCGGATCGAGGGGTTGCTGTTCGTGCCGGAAGGCGCCGCTCCGGAGGGCGGACGCGCGGCCGTGATCGCGCTGCACGGCTGCGGCGGCATCTACAGCGACGCGAAGGGCCGCGAGGGCCGCCTCTCCGCGCGGCACGCCGCGCAGGCGCGCTCTCTCGTCGCGGCGGGCTACGCGGTGCTGCTTCCCGACAGCTTCGGCCCGCGCGGCAGGCGCGAGGTGTGCACGATCCCTTCGGCCGAGCGGACGATCAGGCCGGCGCAGCGACGGCTCGACGCGCTGGGCGCGCTGCGCTGGCTCGGCCGCCAGGCGGACATCGACCCGTCGCGCATCGCCCTGCTCGGCTGGTCGCACGGCGGCAGCACGACGCTCGCGGCGGTGAACGCCGCCGACCCGCAGGTGGCCGCCTTCCGCGAGGCGCGCGATGCGCCGCCGTTCTTCCGCACGGCGATCGCGTTCTACCCCGGCTGCAACGTCTCGCTGCGCGACGCGCGCTGGAAGCCGGCCGTCCCGCTCGCGATCCTGATCGGGGCCGACGACGACTGGACGCCTGCCGCGCCCTGCGAGGCGCTCGGCGTGCGCGGCCGCGACGCGAAGTGGCCGCTCGAGGTGACCGTGTACCCTGGAGCGCACCACGGCTTCGACGCGCCGGGCGGCGAGGTGCGGCTGCTGCGCAACGTTCCCAACGGCGCGAAGCCGGGCGAGGGCGTGCACGTCGGGCCGAACCCGAAGGCGCGCGAGGAGGCGAACGCGAAGGTCGCGGCGATCCTGCGCGAGGCGCTCGCGCGCTAGCTGTGAAGCTTCAATACGTTGTTTCGCCCGTCCATGAATTCAGTTCATGCGTCGTCCCCGCGAAGGCGGGGACCCAGCGTCTCGTCGATTCGACAAGCTGGCTGGCACGAAAGACACTGGGTCCCCGCCTTCGCGGGGACGACGACTCATGGTTGGGAGCAGCGCATGCTTTGCAGCAACAACGTCTTGACAGATGACAGCTAGCGCGCGCGTGCCGGCTCGCGCACGAGAAAGCTGAGCAGCGCGCCGATCGTCGCGGCGCCTGCCATCACCAGCATGCCGTGCTGCCACGCGCCGGCGATGTCGCCGGCGGCGCGCCCGCGGTCGATCACGCTGCCCACGAGCGGCTGCATGATCCCGGTGCCGAGGAAGATGCCGACGTTGGCCACCGACGTCGCGATGCCCGAGTGCTCGGGCCGGTTGACCTCCTTGGCGATCGTCCAGGTCAGCGTGAAGCCGGGGATGACGAGACCCATCAGCAGGAACCACGCGAGCGTGGCCCACATCGGCCAGTCGACCCGCGCGAGCAGCGGGATCCACGTCGCGGCGTAGAGCAGCACGGCCGCGCGCAGCACGCGGCTGCGGCTGCCGAGCCGGTCGGAGAGCATGCCGATCGCCAGCGCGCCGAAAGCCACGCCGAGCAGGAGCGCGCTGGCGTGCTGCGCGGCGGCGACGCGCGACATGCCGTAGGCGTGCTCGAGCCACGGCACCGCCCACAGGCCGGCGAACGCGAGGTAGCTGCCGCCGACGCCGAGGTTGACGGCGAACGCGGGCCACGTGCGCGGATTGGCGAGGACGTCGCGCAGCGCCTTCTTCCAGTCGATGCGCGCGCCCGGGGCGACCGCGGTGCTGACCGGCGCGAAGCCGCGTTCCTGCGGCCGGTCGCGGACGACGAGCCAGGTCGCAACACCGAGCAGCGCCGACAGCGCGGCCAGCACGACGAACACGCTGCGCCACGACGCCATCGAAACGACCCAGGCGAGCGGCGCGCCGGCGGCGACGGCGCCGAGGTTGCCGGCAAGCAGCGTGACGCCGTTGAGCGTGGCGAAGCGGTTCGGCGCGAACCAGACCGCGGAGATCTTGAGGATGGCGATGAAGGCGACCGACACGCCGACGCCGACCAGCGTGCGCCCGACCGCCGCGAGTTCCCACGCCGGCGCCAGCGCGAACAGCAGCGACCCCGCGGCGGCGACCAGCGAGCCGGCGGCGAGGATGCGTCGCGGGCCCAGCGTGTCCGCGAGCACGCCCACCGGGATCTGCAGCAGCGTGTAGACGTAGAAATAGGTCGCGGCGAGCGTGCCCAGCACCGCCGCGTTGATCGAGAACGCCTGCGTGAGCTCCCCCGCGATCGCCGCCGGCGCGGTGCGGTGGAAGAACGAGAGCACGTAGCTCGCCAGCACGATGGCGAACACGGCACGCCGCGCGGCGAGGAACGCGGCGTCGTACGGGCGGTGGGGAGGCGCCGTCATGCGCGCATTCTACGGCGCGCGGCGCCGCAGCTTCGCTAAGATGACGGGCTGCGGCTGACGGAGGACGACGGCATGGACCTGGGATTGCGCGACCGCGTCGTTGCGGTGACGGGAGCGAGCAAGGGCATCGGGCGCGCCTGCGCGGCCGCGTTCGCGGCGGAGGGCGCGCGCGTCGCGCTGGTGTCGCGCAGCCGCGCGAACCTCGACGCCGCGCTGGCGGCGATGCCCGCCGGCGCGAGGGTGCAGGCGTTCGCCGCCGACCTGGTCGACGCCGTGCAGGCGCGTGCGACGGTCGACGCGATCGAGCGCGCGCTCGGGCCCATCGACGTGCTGGTCAACTGCGCGGGCGCCGCGAAGCGCTATCCCCCGGACGAGCTCGATGCGGCCGCGTGGCGCGCGGCGATGGACGCGAAGTTCTTCAGCTACATCCACCCGACCGACGTCGTGGTCAAGCGCATGGCCGCTCGCGGGCGCGGCGCGATCGTGAACGTCGTCGGCTCCGGCGGGCGCGTGGCGAATCCGGTGCACCTGCCCGGAGGCGCCGCGAACGCGGCGCTTATGCTGGCCACCGCGGGGCTCGCGGCGGCGTACGCTGCGCAAGGCGTGCGCGTGAATGCGATCAACCCGGGCCTCACGCTGACCGGCCGCGTGCAGGAAGGGCTCGAGGCGGAGTCGCGCATGACCGGGCTCGGCATCGACGAGTTGCAGCGGCGCGCGGAGGCGCGCATCCCGATCGGCAGGCTCGGCACGCCCGAGGAGATCGCGCAGGTCGCGCTGTTCCTCGCCTCGGACCGCGCGAGCTACGTCACCGGCGCGATCGTGCCGATGGACGGCGCCGCCAACCCGGTCCTCTGAGCATGGCGTATCGCGACCTGCGCGACTTCCTCGCGCAACTCGAGGCGGACGGGGAACTGAAGCGCGTGCGCGCCGAGGTCGACCCGCGCCTCGAGATGACCGAGATCTGCGACCGCGTGCTCAAGGCGGGCGGGCCGGCGATCCTGTTCGAGCGGCCGAAGGGCGCCTTCCGCTCGCCCGCGGGTGGCACGATCCCGGTGCTCGGCAATCTGTTCGGCACGCCCGGCCGCGTCGCGAAGGGCATGGGCGCGGACCCGCGCGACTGGGCGCGCAGCCTGCGCGAGGTGGGCAGGCTGCTCGCGTTCCTCAAGGAGCCGGAGCCGCCGAAGGGGCTCGTCGACGCCTGGCAGAACACCCGGCCGCTGTTCATGAAGGTGCTCGACATGGCGCCGAAGGAGCGCTCGTCGGCGCCGTGCCAGGAAGTGGTGTGGGAAGGCGCCGACGTCGACCTCGCGCGGCTGCCGGTGCAGACGTGCTGGCCGGGCGACGTCGCGCCGCTCATCACCTGGGGCCTCACCGTCACGCGCGGGCCGCTCAAGAAGCGGCAGAACCTCGGCATCTACCGGCAGCAGGTGATCGCGCGCGACAAGGTGATCATGCGCTGGCTCGCGCACCGCGGCGGCGCGCTCGACTTCCGCGACCACGCGAAGGCGCACCCGGGCACGCCTTTCCCCGTCGCGGTGGCGCTCGGCGCCGACCCGGCGACGATCCTCGGCGCGGTCACGCCGGTGCCCGACACGCTCTCCGAGTACCAGTTCGCCGGCCTGCTGCGCGGCGGGCGCACCGAGATCGTGAAGTGCGTCACGCACGGCCTCCAGGTCCCCGCCTCCGCGGAAATCGTGCTCGAGGGCTTCCTGCGCCCCGACGCGAGCGACCCCACCGGCTACGAGACCGCGCTCGAGGGGCCGTTCGGCGACCACACCGGCTACTACAACGAGGCCGAGCGCTTCCCGGTGCTTTCGATCGAGCGCGTGACGCTGCGCCGCGACCCGATCTACCACTCGACGTACACCGGCAAGCCGCCCGACGAGCCGGCGATGCTGGGCGTGGCGCTGAACGAGGTGTTCGTTCCGCTGCTGCAGAAGCAGTACCCCGAGATCGCCGACTTCTACCTGCCGCCCGAGGGCTGCAGCTACCGCATCGCGGTGGTCGCCCTGAAGAAGCAGTACCCCGGGCACGCGAAGCGCGTGATGTTCGGCGTGTGGAGCTTCCTGCGCCAGTTCATGTACACGAAGATCGTGCTGGTCACCGACGACGACGTGAACGTGCGCGACTGGAAGGAGGTGGTCTGGGCGCTGACCACGCGCGTCGACCCGGCGCGCGACACGCTGATCGTGCCCTCGACGCCGATCGACTACCTCGACTTCGCCTCGCCCGTGGCGGGCCTGGGCAGCAAGATGGGCATCGACGCCACGAACAAGTGGCCGGGCGAGACCGCGCGCGAGTGGGGCCGGCCGATCGCGGCGGACGCCGCCGTCAGCGCGCGCGTCGACGCGCTCTGGCGCGAGCTCGGATTGTAATAGGCTGTTACTATCAGCGGCGCATGAAGCTGCGCACCGCGCGGACCACCGACAGCGCCAGCGCGGCGACGCGCAGCAGCCCGCTGTGCCGCGCGCGGGCGAGCAGCGGCAGCGCGAAGCCGAGCGCCCGGCCCGCGAACGTGCGGGCCAGCCCGCCCGCGCCGAACGGGCTCGCCGACTGGCGCGCGAGCAGCAGCGCGTGCGCGAGGCGGATGCGGTCGAGGTCGCACTGCGCGACCAGCTCGGCCTTGCGCGCGGCGAGGTCGGGGTGGCTCATGCCGCCTCGTCCCGCTCGCCGAGGGCGCGCTCGATTATCTCGCGGTCCTTCCTGAGCTCGGCGATGCTGGCCGCGAACGGCGGCGGCGCGCCGCGCCCGAGATTGCGCGCCCGCACCAGCAGCCAGGCGCCGGCGCCGAGGTGGGCGGCCGCGACCAGCGCGATCGCCCACAGCCGGTGCGTGTCCCAGAACATCACGATGACGAACGCGCCGGCGAACATCGCGCCGAACGCGAGCATCAGCCCGCCGGCGGCGACCAGCGCGACGCGCTGCGTCAGGCGCTCGCGCTCCTCCGTGAGCTCGACGGACAGGAGCTCGGCGCGGGTCGACGCGAGCCCGAGCCCCGCCGCCGCGAGGCGCTTCAGCGCCGCGCGCAGGCCAAGGTTGCGCGGCCTCGGCTCGCCCGGGCCGGCGTCGGTGTCGCCGACGCTCACTCGGCTTCTAGCGCCGGTTCAGCAGCAGGCCGACGAGGAAGCCGACGGCCGCGGCGACGCCGATCGCCTGCCACGGGTGATCGTGCACCATGTCGTCGGTGTAGCGGGCCGCCGCCTTCGCCTGGTCGACCGCGCGGCCTTCGAGCTCCTGCAGCCGCAGCTTCGCCGTCAGCAGCTTGCGCTCGACCTGCGCGCGCAGGTCCTTCGCCTTGTCGCCGGTCTCCTGGCCGGCCTTCTTGAGCAGGTCCTCGGCCTCGTTCAGCACGGTCGAGAAGTCGTCGACAATCTGGTCGCGGGCACGTTCGAACTGGGTCATCGTCCTCTCCTTGGGAACCGCACGCACGCGGGGGCTCCGACGTCCGCGTCCGGCCATTATAGACACCATCCCGCAGGGGCGACGCCGGCCCGGTCAATGGTCGTGCACGGCGGCGCGCCGGGGTAGCATGCCGTTTTCGAGTTTCCGGAGGCCGCCGTGCCGCTCAAGCTCCCCGCGCTCGACCCCGCCGACGTCCCGGACAAGCGCAGCTCGTCGTACCCGGAGCCTTTCCGCTCGCGCATGGGCGAGCGGAGCAAGCGCCGCCTGGGCGACGCCTGCGGGCTCACGAAGTTCGGCGTCAACCTCGTGACGCTCGCGCCGGGCGCGCAGTCCGCGCTGCGCCACTGGCACACGCTGGAGGACGAGTTCGTCTGGGTGCTCGAAGGGGAGGTGACGCTGGTCACGAACGCCGGCGAGCAGGTGCTCGGCGCGGGGACGTGCGCCGGCTACCCGGCCGGCGCGCGCGACGCGCACCACTTCGTCAACCGCAGCGGCGCGGTCGCGCGCTACCTCGAGATCGGCAACCGGGTCGAGGGCGACAACGCGTTCTACCCGGACGACGACCTCATGTGGGGCGAGGACGAGCAGGGCGTCTTCGCGGCCCGCAAGGACGGCAGGCGCTACTGACGCGCGCCCGCCGCGCCGGTCGCGGCCCGGCGCCGACCGTCGCGCCGGGGCGTCGTCCGTCCGCCGGGCGTTGACTGCGGGTACCATCGGTCCCACATTCCGGGCGCGCCGCGAGCTCGCGGCGGTCCTCCACGAAGGGAGCGCTGCCATGGCCGACTTTCCCCCGCCCCGCACGACGGCTGCCGCCGGCTCGCCGCCGACCACGGCGATGCTGATCGTCTACGTGCTGCTCGGGCTGGCGGCACTCACGCAGATCGGCAGCTCGGGCCTCGTCACGCCGGCGCCGCTGCTCACCTTCATCGGCATCGTCGCGGTGATCATCGCCTACGTGAATCGCGCCGAGGCGCGCGGCACCTGGCTCGAGTCCCACGTCGAGTGGACGATCGGCACGTTCTGGTGGTCGACGCTGTGGGCGGTGATCGGCTGGGTCGTGCTGATCGCGCTCGCGATCGTCCTGATCGGCTTCGCGCTCGGCCCGCTGATCTGGGCGGCGGTCGCGATCTGGGTGCTCTACCGCGTGATCCGCGGCATCCTGTACTTCAAGGACCAGCGGCCGATTCCGCGCGGGTGAAGCGCAGGCGGTGCCGTTTCGACGCCCGGCCGCGCGCCGGGCGTCGACGCTGCGACGGTCAGCGCCGCTCGCGCGTCCACGTCGACGCGTTGCGGATCACCCAGTCGGCGAGGAAGTCGAGCGGCGCGTTCGCGCGGATCGCGGAGGGGTCGTTGACCATCGCGACGACGATCCAGCGCGAGCCCGCGCCGTCGATCACGTAGCCGGCCAGCGCGCGCACGCCCTCGAGCGACCCGGTCTTGAGCAAGCCCCGGCCGACGGCGGAGCCGTTGCGCATGCGCCGCTCCAGCGTGCCGTCGGTGGCCGCCACTGCGAGCGAGCTCGCGAACTCGTCGCGCACGGGGCTCGCGTCGGCCGCCGCGAGCAGGCGCGCGAGCCCGCCGGCCGTGATGCGCTCCTGCCGCGAGAGCCCGGAGCCGTTCTCCACGACGAGCCCCGGCAGCGCCAGCTTGCGCCGCGCGAGCCAGCGGCGCAGCGCCTCGTGCGACTTCTCCAGCGTGGCCGGCGCTCCGAGCGAGTGCGCGCCGAGCGTCAGGTAGAGCTGGCGCGCCATGACGTTGTTCGACAGCTTGTTCACGTCGCGCACGATGTCGTAGAGCGGCGCGGACTCCATCACCGCGAACGGCGCCTCCCGGGGCGCGAGCCCGTCGCGCACCGCGCCGCCGAAGCTGCCGCCGGCCTGCGCGAAGTAGGTCGCGAACATGCCGTGCACGTACGTGGAGTGGTCCAGCATCGCCACGTGCCAGTCGCGCTCGCCGCAGCCGCGCGGGTAGCGGCCGGGAAAGGCGGCCGCGGCGCCGCGCGGCTGGTTGACGAACGACGCTGCGACCGAGCGCCGCCAGTCGTTGCAGTCGCCGTCGACGAGCGCGGGGGTGGCGCCGAGCGCAACCTGCGGCAGCGGCGGCTCGAGCTTCACCTCCACCGCGTCGCCGGCAGCGTTGGGGGCGAACGCGAAGCGGACCGCCTTGAAGTTCACCAGCAGCGCGTCGGGGCCGACGTTGTACGGTCGCAGCGGCTCGGCGTCGAACTGCGCGGCATCGTGCTGCGGCAGCCGGAAGAGGCTGCGGTCGAGGACGAGGTCGCCCTCGACGCGCGCGAGGCCCTTCGCGCGGAGGTCTGCCATGAACGCCTGCCACTGCTCGATCGTGATCTTGGGGTCGCCGCCGCCGCGCAGCACGAGGTCGCCGCGCAGCGAACCCTCGACGAGCGGGCCGCCGAGCCACGCCTCGGTCTTCCAGCGGTAGTCGCGGCCGAGCAGCTCCAGCGCCGCGAACGAGGTGACCAGCTTCATCGTCGAGGCCGGGTTCATCGGCGCGTCGGGCTGGTGCGCGAACAGCGGCCGCGCGGCGTCAACGCGCTGCACGACGACGGCCACGCGATCGAGCGGCACTTTCGCGTCGAGGAACGCGCGCGCCACCGCGCGGGGCAGCTCGGCGCGCGCGGCGGTCGCGCACAGCAGCAGGAGGATGCCGAGCGCGAGGCTACGCCGCATCCAGCACCTCGGCGGCGGTATCGCAGAGCAGCGCAAACTCGTCGTCGGTGACCACGTAGGGCGGCATGAAGTAGACGGTACGGCCGATCGGCCGCAGCAGCACGCCGCGCGCGAGCGCCCGCGCGAAGCACCAGCGCGCGAAGTCGGGGCGCGGGTTGTCCGCCTCGAAGGCCCAGATCATGCCGCGGTTCCGGAAGTTCCGCGCGCGCGGGTGGGCGGCCAGCGCCGCCGCCCGGGCGGCCCAGCGCTGCGCCTTCGCGCGGTTCGCGGCGATCACGTCGTCGTCGCGGAAGATGTCGAGCACGGCGAGCGCCGCGCGGCAGGCGAGCGCGTTGCCGGTGTAGCTGTGCGAGTGCAGGAAGCCGCGCGCGGTGTCGTCGTCCCAGAACGCCGCGTACACCTCGTCGGTCGTCAGCACGCACGCGAGCGGCAGGTAGCCGCCGGTGAGGCCCTTCGACAGCAGCAGGAAGTCGGGGCTGACGCCGGCCTGCTCGCAGGCGAAGAGCGTTCCCGTGCGGCCGAAGCCGGTCATGATCTCGTCGGCGATCAGGTGCACGCCGAAGCGCGTGCACAGCTCGCGCGCGCGGGCGAGGTAGCGCGGGTCGTGCATCGCCATGCCGGACGCCCCCTGCACCAGCGGCTCGACGATCAGCGCTGCCGTCGTCGCGTGGTGCGCGGCGAGGTGCGCTTCCAGCCCCTGTGCCGCGCGCTCGGCGACGTCCGAGGCGGATTCCCCGGGGCGCGCGCGGCGCGCGTCGGGCGAGGGCACGGTTGCGCAGCGGCGCAGCAGCGGCGCGTAGGTGTCGCGGAACAGCGGCACGTCGGTCACCGCGAGCGCGCCCAGCGTCTCGCCGTGGTAGCTGCCTTCGAGGCTCACGAACTCGCGCTTCTCCGGAGCGCCGCGGTTCGACCAGGCGTGGAAGCTCATCTTGAGCGCGATCTCGGTCGCCGAGGCGCCGTCCGAGCCGTAGAACGCGTGCCCGAGGCCGGGCGGGGCGAGCGCGGCGAGCCGCTCGGAGAGCTCCACGACGGTCGCGTGCGTGAAGCCCGCGAGGATCACGTGCTCGAGGTCGTCGAGCTGCGCGCGCAGCGCCGCGTTGATCCGCGGGTGCGCGTGCCCGAACAGGTTCACCCACCACGACGACACGGCGTCGAGATAACGCCGGCCGTCGAAGTCGACGAGCCACGCGCCTTCGCCCCGGGCGATCGGCACGAGCGGCAGCGTCTCGTGCTGCTTCATCTGCGTGCACGGGTGCCACACCGCCGCGCGGCTGCGCGCGAGCCAGCCGGCGTTGGCGGAGAGCGGCGGGAGGGCGCTCAAGCGGCCGGGCCGCGCAGGGCGATGCGCGCCTTCATGCGCTCCATCGCGGCGACCAGCTCGCGCGCGATGCCCGGTTCGCGCACGGAGTGGCCGGCGTCGGGGACGATCACCAGCTCGGCCTGCGGCCACGCGGCGACGAGCGCGCACGCGCTCTCGACCGGGCACACGACGTCGTAGCGGCCGTGCACGACGATGCACGGCACGTGGCGGATGCGGCCGAGGTTGGCGATCAGCTGGTCCTCGTCGAGGAACGCGCGGTGGACGAAGTAGTGCGCCTCGATGCGCGCGATCGCCAGCGCCGCGGCGTCGTCGCTGAGCACAGGCGGCGTCTCGGCGCGCGGCAGCAACGTCGAGCACGCGGTCTCGTAGCGGTCCCACGCGTAGGCCGCCGGCAGGTGCACGGCGGGGTCGGGATCCACGAGGCGGCGGTGGTAGCTGCCGAGGAGGTCGGCGCGCTCGCCCGGCGGCAGGAAGCCCTCGAACGCGGAGCGCGCCTCGGGAAAGAAGCGGCCCATGCCGTGCATGAACCAGTCGATCTCGCGCGCCGTGGCGAGGAATATGCCGCGCAGCACCAGCCCCGCCGCGCGCTGCGGGTGCGTCTGCGCGTAGGCGAGCGCGAGCGTGGAGCCCCACGAGCCGCCGAACAGCGTCATCGACTCCACGCCGAGCAGGCCGCGCAGCTTCTCGAGGTCGGCGACCAGCGTCCACGTCGTGTTGTCGATCACGCTCGCGTTCGGGCTCGAGCGGCCCGCGCCGCGCTGGTCGTAGAGCACGATGCGCCAGTGCGCGGGATCGAAGAAGCGGCGGTGGTGCGGCAGGCAGCCGCCGCCCGGCCCGCCGTGCAGGAACACGACGACCGGCCCGTCGCGGTTGCCGCACTCCTCCCAGTAAAGGGAGTGGCGAGCGTCGACCGCGAGCCGGCCGCTCGCGTTCGGCTCGATCGGCGGGTGGAGGAACGCGTCCGCCGCGAGGTGGCGCGTGGCGTCGGTGCTCGAACTCAATGGACCCCCACGCTTGCGGCATTCGCCGCTGCGCTGCCCCCCGGGGGGGCGCAATGAGCGGCCTCCTTGGACGGCCCAGCAGTGCGTGCGGCTTTCGTGTCGGCCGCCGCCAGCGCGAGCGGACGCGCGCATTGCGCCTGGCTGGCGCCCCGCTCGCGCAGGCGTCCTCGCGGCGGCCCGGCGGCGCTCATGCGCTTCGGTAGCGCGCGTCGACGTCGACGCGATAGCCGTTGGCGAGCCGGTTGTTCGCGTTGGCCAGCGCGGTCACGGCCATCGCCTCGGCGAACATCGCGTCGGTCATGCCCTTGCCCTTCGCCGCGGCGTGGTGCGTGTGCGTGCAGTACTCGCAGTTGTTCGTGATCGACACCGCGAGGTAGATGAGCTCTTTGACCAGCGGGTCGAGCGCGCCGGCGGCCATCACCTCCTTGGTCTGCGCCCACGTCCGCCGCAGCGTGGCCGGGTCGTTGGCCAGCGCCTTCCAGAAGTCGTTGACGTAGTCCGACTTGCGGGTGGCGCGGATGTCGTCGTACACCGCGCGCACCTCGGGCGGGGCGGCGTCGTACTCGACGAGCGGGACGAGGGCCATGGGGGCGGCTCCGGGCGGGCGGCGGGACGCGCCGATTATGCCGCAGCGCCGCTCCAGGCCCCGCGTCGGGTATCCTCGCCCGCAGGGAGGGAACGTGCGATGCGCGAGCGCTTGATCGGGGGACGCAGCCTGCCGCAGGACGGCGGGTCCGCGGTGCTGGTGGGCCGGGCGCACGTGCCTGCGCTGGACGGGCCGTCCGTGTGCGTGGTGCGCGACGGCGCGCTGTGGGACCTCTCGGCGGCCGCGCCTACGATGGCGGCCCTGCTCGAGTTCGAGCACCCCGCGCGGACCGCAGCCGCGGCGCGCGACCTGCCGCGCATCGGCGACCTCGACGACGTGCTGGCGAACACGCCCGCGGCCACGCGCGACGCTTCCCGTCCGTGGCTGCTCGCTCCCTGCGACCTGCAGGCGGTGAAGGCCGCCGGCGTCACGTTCGTCGAGAGCATGCTCGAGCGCGTCATCGAGGAGCAGGCGCGCGGCGATCCGGCGAAGGCCCGCGCGGTGCGCGAGGCGATCGGCGCGATCCTCGGCGGCGACCTCGCTTCCGTGCGCCCCGGCTCGCCCGAGGCGGCGCGCGTCAAGGAGGTGCTGATCGCGCAGAAGGCGTGGTCGCAGTACCTCGAGGTCGGCATCGGGCCGGACGCGGAGATCTTCACCAAGGGTCAGCCGATGTCGTCGGTGGGCACCGGCGCGGACATCGGCATCCACCGCAAGTCGGCGTGGAACAACCCCGAGCCGGAGATGGTGCTGTTCGTCAACAGCCGCGGCGAGGTCGCCGGCGCCTCGCTCGGCAACGACGTGAACCTGCGCGACTTCGAGGGCCGCAGCGCGCTGCTGCTAGGCAAGGCGAAGGACAACAACGCGTCGTGCTCGATCGGGCCGTTCGTGCGCCTGTTCGACGACCGCTTCGGCATCGACGACGTGCGCCGCGCCGACATCGCGTTGCGCGTGGAGGGCGAGGACGGCTTCGTGCTCGCGGGTTCGAGCTCGATGGCGAAGATCAGCCGCGACCCCCTCGACCTGGTCGCGCAGGCGATCGGGCCGAACCACCAGTACCCGGACGGCTTCGTGCTCTTCTGCGGCACGATGTTCGCGCCGATCAAGGACCGCTACGGCCCCGGGCAGGGCTTCACCCACGCGATCGGCGACGTGGTGACGATCGCCACACCCGCGCTCGGCGCGCTGGTCAACCGCGTCGAGTACGCCGACGCCATCGCCCCGTGGACCTTCGGCGCGTCGGCGCTGATGCGCAATCTCGCGAGGCGGGGGCTGCTCTAGCGGGCGCGCGCCGAGCCCCCCTCACCCTCACCCTCTCCCCCGTCGCCGGGGGAGAGGGAATCTCGCATCTCCCCTCGCCCGGCGTCAGCTGGGAGAGGGGCCGGGGGTGAGGGGCGCCAACTCCCCTCGCCCGGCGTCAGCCGGGAGAGGGGTCGGGGGTGAGGGAGACTAGCGCCGTGCGCCTCCCCGGACGGGCGTGGCGGATGCGACGCCGAGCGTCGGCAGCCGGCGCCAGTCGTCCGGCGTCGATCCCCATTGCGCTTCGCGGCAATGGGGCCCCTCGCCGCTCGCGACTAGCGCCGTGCCTTGAACGGCACGACCTTCTGCGTCTGCGTGCCCAGCCCGTCGATGCCGAGCTCGACCGTGTCGCCCGCCTTGAGGTACACGGGCTCAGGCTTGTGTCCCATGCCCACTCCCGGCGGCGTGCCGGTCGTGATCACGTCGCCCGGCTCGAGCGTCATGTAGCGCGAAAGGTCGGAGACGAGCCGCGCGACGCCGAAGATCATCGTGCTCGTGCTGCCGTTCTGCTTTCTCTGCCCGTTGACCTTGAGCCACATCTTCAGGTTCTGCGGATCCTTGACCTCGTCGGAAGTGAGGAGCCAGGGGCCGATGGGGCCGAACGTGTCGCAGCCCTTCCCCTTGCCCCACTGCCCGCCGCCCTTCTTGATCTGGAAGTCGCGCTCGGAGACGTCGTTGATCAGGCAGTACCCGGCCACGTAGCGCAACGCATCCTTCTCCTCGACGTAGCGCGCGCGGCGTCCGATCACGACGCCCAGCTCGACCTCCCAGTCGGTGTGCGTCGAGTCCTTCGGCAGCATGATCGGGTCGTTCGGGCCCTGGATGCACGTCTGCGTCTTGAAGAACACGATCGGGTGCTCGGGGATCGGCGAGCCGGTCTCCTTCGCGTGGTCGACGTAGTTGAGGCCGATCGCGAGGAACTTGCCCACGCCGGTCACGCAGGCGCCCAGGCGCGGGCGCCCCTTCACCAGCGGCAGGCGCTTCGTGTCCACCTTGCGCAGCAACGCCAGCGACGACGGCGAGATCGCGGCGCCGTCGATGTCCTTGACCTTGCGCGAGAGGTCGCGCAGCTTGCCGTCGGCGTCGATCAGGCCGGGCTTCTCGCGGCCGGCAGGGCCGTAGCGTACGAGCTTCATGGGTCTTCCTTGTGTGCGGGTTGGAGGGGCTGCGGCGTCAGATGGTCATGCCGCCGTCGCAGGAGTACACGTTGCCGGTGACGAACGAGGACTCGTCGGAGGCGAGGTAGATCACGATCGGCGCGATCTCCTCGGGCTTGGCGATGCGACCCATGGGCTGGCGCGCGACGAACGCCTGGCGCGCCGCGACCGGGTCCGGAAAGGCGTTGATGCGGTCGGCGAGCGACGGCGTGTCGACCGTGCCCGGGGCGATCGCGTTGCAGCGGATGCCCTTCTGCACGAAGTCGATGGCGATCGCCTTGGTCAGCCCGACCACCGCGGCCTTGCTGGTGCCGTAGGCGAAGCGGTTCGGAATGCCCCGGATCGAGCCGGCGATCGAGGCCATGTTGACGATCGACGCGCCGCGGCCCCCGGCCTCGAAGCGTTTGACCATCGCGGGGATCGCGGCGCGGCAGGCGACGTACATCGAGCGGACGTTGAGGTTCATGGTGAACTCCCAGTCCTTCGGCTCGCAGTCGAGGATCGTGCCGTTGTGCACGTAGCCCGCGCAGTTGAACAGGATGTCGAGCGGCGGCATGCCGCGGATCGTGGCCTCGACGGCGGCGTCGTCGAGCACGTCGAGCCGCCGCGTGGTCAGTCCCGGCGTGCCGGCGAGCGACGCCAGCAACCGCTCGTCGACGTCGGTGGCCGTGACCTGCGCGCCCTCGCGCGCCATCGCCAGCACCACCGCGCGTCCCATGCCCTGGCCCGCCGCGGTGATCAGCGCGGTCCTGCCGGCAAGGCGTCCACTCATCGTCGATTCTCCATTCAGCGTTGCGGCGTGAGGCCCGGCACCGCCGCATCGGCGGGGTCGGCCCAGTCGTGGTTGGGAACGTGCGCGTACCAGCCCGGGCGGCCGGGATCGCGGTCGTAAGGATAGCCGCCCATCTCGCGGAAGAGCTCGTGGTAGCGCGCGACCTTGTCGCGGTCCAGCCTGACGCCGAGCCCCGGCGCGTCGGGCACTCGGATCGCGCCGCCCTCGTAGCGCAGCGGGCCGCCTTCTATCACGTCGTCGGCGAGGTGGTGGTAGTGCGCGTCGGCGGTGTACGACCAGTTCGGCAGGACGGCGCCCAGGTGCAGCATCGTGGCGAGCTGCACGCCGAGCTCGCCCGAGCTGTGCACGGCGACCTGCGTGCCGAGCGTCTCGCACACGCCCGCGGCCTTGACGCAGGGCCGGATGCCGCCCCAGAACGTCGTGTCGAGCAGGACCACGTCGACCGCGCGCATGGCCGCGTTCGCCGCCAGCTGCTCGAAGTTGACGACGATCGTGTTGGTGGCGAGCGGCATCTTCACGAACTCGCGCAGCGCGCGCATCTGCGCGATGCCGTACACCGGGTCCTCGAGCCAGTCGTTGGGCAGGCCCTCGATGCCGCGGGCGAACGCGATCGCGTCGCCGAACGACCAGGCCGAGTTCGGGTCGTGGCGCAGCCGTTCGCCGGGGAACGCGGCGGCAAGCGCGCGGTAGCAGGCGAGCTCGTGCGCCGGCGGGAACACGCCGCCCTTGAGCTTGTGCGCGCGGAACCCGTGCTTCGCCTTCAGCGCGCGGGCGCAGTCGACGAGCTGCTCCGGCGTGCGCACCTCGCCGCGGCCGGTGGCAGGGTCGGCGTAGCGGAAGAACAGGTAGCTCGCGAACTCGACCGCGTCGCGCAGCTTGCCGCCGAGCAGCGCGTGCACGGGTACGCCGAGCTTCTGCCCGACGATGTCGAGGCAGGCGAACTCGATCGCCGCGTGGAGCTGCGTGCGGTTGTTGTAGAGGCTCGCGGTCGGGTTGCAGATGGCCATCCGCAGCGCCTCGAGGCGGAACACGTCGTGCCCGCGCAGGTACGACTCGAGCGCGGCGAACGCGCGCGTCGCGTCCTCGCCGCCGCCGCCCATCTCGCCCAGGCCCACGTAGCCGTCGGCGGTCTCGACCTCGACGAGCGTGCGCACGAACCGGCCCCAGTGCGCGCCGTTGCTGTGGCGCAGCGGCGCCTCGAGCGGCACCGTGACGGGGGTGGCGGCAATGCGTGCGATCGTGGTGGACATGGCGGGGAGGGGCGGGAGGATCCCGCCGGCGGCCCGCGCGGGGTCGCCAGCGGCGATTCTACGACGGCGCGGCGCGCTCGCTTGCGGGACGCCCGTCGCGCGGGTCACACTGCCGTTTCCCGCCACCAGCCGCCACACCGCCGATGGACCGCTTCACCATCTCGCTCGAGCCCTCCCTCGCCGAGGACTTCGACCGCCTGATCGCCGCGCGCGGCTACACGAACCGCTCGGAGGCGGTGCGCGACGTGCTCCGCGCCGCCGTCGAGCGGCAGCGCCAGGAGCGCGACGCTGCCGGATACTGCGTGGCGAGCCTCTCGTACGTCTACGGCCACCACGAGCGCGAGCTGGCCGAGCGGCTCGCCGCGCTGCAGCACGAGCACCACGATCTCTGCGTGGCGACGATGCACGTGCACCTCGACCACGACGACTGCCTCGAGACGCTGATGCTGCGCGGCGCCACCGCGGCGGTGCGCCGCTTCGCCGACGCGCTTGTCGCGGAGCGCGGCGTGCGCCACGGCCAGCTCAACCTCATCGGCGTCGAGGTGTCAGGCAGCGGGAGCCGCTACGTGCACGCCGACCCGAAGGCCCACGCCCACTCCCACGCGCCGGGGGCGGCGCCGCACGCGCACGTGCACCTCAAGCCGCGGCGGTGATGGTCGCGCGAGGCCAAATTGGTCATGCCACTTGACCAGCGCGCGGGCCCCGCGCTACTGTGGCGGACCGCCCTGCGGCGTCGCCCCCTCATGCCGTTCCAGAGCATCGAACCCCGCCGCCTGTACCGGCAGATCGCCGACCAGATCCGCGGCCTCATTCGCTCGGGCGAGTACGCCTCCGGCGCACGGCTGCCTCCCGAGCGCGACCTCGCGAAGCAGCTCGGCGTGTCGCGGCCGAGCGTGCGCGAGGCGCTGATCGCGCTCGAGGTCGAGGGGCTGGTCGAGGTCCGCATCGGCTCCGGCATCTACGTGCTCGCCCCCGGGCAGGACGCGAAGCCCTCCGAGCCGGACGCGCCCGCCGGCCCGTTCGAGCTCCTGCGCGCGCGCTACGTGATCGAGGCCGAGTGCGCCGCGCTGGCGGCGAAGTCTGCGAAGCGCCAGCACGTCGCGGCCATCGAGCAGGCGCTCGACGAGATGGAGCGCGAACACGGCGACGGCCGCAAGTCGCTGGCCTCCGACCGGCTGTTCCACCTGCGCGTTGCCGAGGCCACGGGCAACGGCGCGCTGGTCCACGTGGTCAAGACGCTGTGGGAAGAGCGCACCGGGCCGCTGTTCCAGCAGCTCGAGCATCATTACGACAACCCGGGGCTGTGGGAAACTGCCATGGGCGAGCACCGCGCAGTGGCCAGGGCGATCGCTGCGCGCGACGCCGCAGCGGCCAGGAGCGCGATGCAGCGCCACCTCAACATGGCTTACAAGCGCTTCTCGAAGGGCTGGGACACGCTGCAATGACGCCGCCCGCGGGGCGGCAACGGGAGAAGGCCATGCTGGCCGCGCGCATCCACGCGAAGGAAGACCTGAGGCTCGACGAATTCGACATGCCCGCCCCCGGGCAGGGAGAGGTCCTGCTCCGCCTGGGCGCCGGCGGCATCTGCGGCTCCGACCTGCACTACTACTTCGAGGGACGCAACGGCAGCTTCGTCGTGCGCGAGCCGCTGATTCCCGGGCACGAGGCCTCCGCGGTGGTCGAGGCCGTGGGGCCGGGCGTGACGCGCGTGAAGAAGGGCGACAAGGTCGCGGTCTCGCCTTCGCACGCCTGCGGCCGCTGCGAGGGCTGCCGCTCCGGCCGCGAGCAGCTGTGCTCGAACATGAAGTTCGTCGGCAGCGCCTCGCTGTTCCCGCACGTGCAGGGCATGTTCCGCGAGTACTTCGTCATGGCCGAGCGCCAGTGCTATCCGGTGGCGGGCGACCTGACGCTCGGCGAGATCGCGTTCGCCGAGCCGCTCGCGGTCGCGCTCCACACGGTGCACCGCGGCCCGGACCTCATGGGCAAGTCGGTGCTCGTGACCGGCGCCGGCACCATCGGCTGCCTCACGGTGATGGCGGCTCGCCTCGCCGGCGCGCGCAGCATCACGGTGTCCGACATCCTCGAGCGGCCGCTCGCCAAGGCGCGCGAGGCCGGCGCGGACGACACGCTGCGCGCGGACCGCGAGGGCGACCGGCTGGCCGCGCCGCAGTTCGACGTGTGCTACGAGGTGTCGGGCAGCTTCGCGGCGCTGAAGGCCTGCGTGGCGGCGGTGAAGAAGGGCGGCGTGGTGGTGCAGGCCGGCACGCTGCCGCACGAGCCGCTGCCGTTCACGGTGAACGAGATCATGGCGAAGGAGATCGACCTGCGCGGCGTGTTCCGCTGGGGGATCGAGTTCGACTGGGCGGTGGACTACCTTTCGTCGCGGCGCGTCGACGTGCGGCCGCTGCTGTCGGGGCAGTACCCGCTGAAGGACGCTGTGTCGGCGTTCGCCGCCGCGGCAGACAAGACCCGGAACACGAAGGTCCAGGTGGTGTGCGCCTGAGGACCCTTCGCTCCGCTTTCGCACCCAAGAGGAGGATGACCATGCAACCGTTTCGCAGGCTGTTCCTGGCGGCGGGCATCGCCGCCGCCGTCGTCGCCGCCGCGCCCGCGGCGGCGCAGCAGAAGCTCAAGTGGGCGCACGTCTACGAGACCTCCGAGCCGTACCACACCGAGTCGGTGTGGGCCGCGGCCGAGATCAAGAAGCGCACGAACGGCAAGATCGACATCGAGGTCTTCCCGGCCTCTTCGCTCGGCAAGGAGACGGACATCAACCAGGGCATGTCGCTCGGCACCGTCGACATGATCATCAGCGGCCCGTCGTTCGCTGCGCGCAGCTATCCGCGCATCGGCATCGCCTACTACCCGTTCATCTTCCGCGACGCCGACCACCTGATCGCCTACTCGAAGAGCGCGGTGTTCGCCGACATGGTCGAGGAGTTCCGCAAGAAGACCGGCATCCAGGTCACCGCCTACACCTACTACGGCGCGCGGCACACGACGTCGCAGAAGCCGTTCACCGACTGCGCGGGCATGAAGGGCCTCAAGATCCGCGTGCCCGACGTGCCGGCGTACATGGCGACGCCGAAGGCGTGCGGCGCGAATCCGACGCCGATCGCCTTCGCCGAGGTCTACCTCGCCCTGCAGAACGGCACGGTCGAGGCGCAGGAGAACCCGCTCACGACGATCGAGGCGAAGAAGTTCTACGAGGTGCAGAAGGCGATCATGCTGACGGGCCACATCGTCGACGGCCTGACCACGCAGGTTGCCCCGCACGTGTGGAACAAGCTCACCGACGCCGAGAAGAAGATCTTCACCGACGTGACGCGCGAGGCGGCGGCGCGCGCGACCGACAAGATCAAGAAGCGCGAAGCCGAGCTGGTCGACGAGTTCAGGAAGAAGGGCCTGCAGGTCGTGCAGGTGAACCGCCAGAGCTTCGTCGACGCGGTGCTCAAGAATTCGACGCCCGAATCGATGGGCTTCACCCGGGCCGACTACGACAAGATCGTCGCGATCAAGTGACCGGTGAACCCGGGCCCGCGCGAGCGGGCCCGGCGGTGAACCGGTCATCCCCGCGCAGGCGGGGATCCAGCGTCTTCCGCATGCGCCGCCCGACGACACTGGGTTCCCGCTTTCGCGGCAACGACGACGGTAAGGACGCCCGCCTGCGCGGGGACGACGACGGCGACGGAACCCGTTCCCGCGGGTGCCGCGAGGCCCGACAATGAGCACAGTCACCGACAGCGAACCCGTCCTCGACGCCGAAGGTCACTTCCACGCGACCGACGCGCCGATCGACGTCTCGCAGTACCGGTTCGAGGACTGGTTTGCGCTGATCGTGTTCTGGCTGCTCGCCGCCGACGTCTTCTACCAGTTCTTCACCCGCTACGTGCTGCAGGACTCGGCCGCCTGGACCGAGGAGATCGCGCGCTACCTGCTGATCGTGGTGACGTTCATCGGCGCGTCGATGGCCGTGCGCCGCAACACGCACATCCACGTCGAGTTCGTCTATCGCTACCTGCCGGCGGGCGCGCGCCGCGCGCTGTCCACCTGCGTGGACGTCGTGCGCATCGGCCTGCTGGGCTACGCGACCTGGCTCGGCATCGAGCTGGTGCCGCGGATGCACAACCTCAACATGACGGTCGTCGACTTCCCGATGAGCGTGATCTACGGCATCGTCACCGCCGGCTTCGCGCTGATGACTTTCCGCGCGATCCAGGTCGCGATCCGCCACCGCCGTCAGGGCTGGAGCGTGCTCGAGCGCCCCGGCGAGCACGAGGACTAGAACGGTGAACAGCCTGCTGCTCGGGGGGTTCCTCGCGGCGCTGGCCACGGGGCTCCCCATCGCGCTGGCGATGATGCTGGCCTCGCTCCTGTACATCTGGGTGTCGGGGACGATCCCGCCCCTCACGGTGGTCCACCGGATGGTCGGCGGCGTGGACAGCTTCCCGCTGCTCGCGGTGCCGTTCTTCATCCTCGCCGGCAACCTCATGAACTCGGCGGGGATCACGAACCGCATCTACAACTTCGCGCTCGCGCTCGTCGGCTGGCTGAAGGGCGGCCTGGGCCACGTCAACGTCGTCGGCAGCGTGGTCTTCGCCGGCATGTCGGGCACCGCGATCGCCGATGCCGGGGGGCTTGGCACGATCGAGATCAAGGCGATGAAGGACCACGGCTACCCGACCGAGTTCGCGCTCGGCATCACGGCCGCCTCCGCCACGCTCGGGCCCATCATCCCGCCGTCGCTGCCGCTGGTGATCTTCGGCGTGCAGGCCAACGTCTCGATCGGCAAGCTGTTCGTCGCCGGCATCGTCCCCGGCGTGCTGATGGCGATTTTCATGATGTGCATGGTCGCCTGGTACGCTCACGTGCGGAAGTACGGCAGCGACGTGGCGTTCTCGTGGCGGCGCATGGGCGGCGCCTTCTTCGAGCTCGGCTTCGTCGCGGTGACGGCTGTCGCGCTCTACTACCTGTGGTCGCACGAGGATCTGCCCGGCTGGCTGCGCTTCGGCGCGCTGCTGGTTGGCACGATGGCCGCCGACAAGGCCTTCAGGTTCGAGGCCTACATGGCGCTGCTCACCCCGGTCATCCTGATCGGCGGCATGGCCACCGGGCTGTTCACGCCGACCGAGGCGGCGGTCGCGGCCGTCGCCTGGGCGCTGTTCCTCGGAATCGCGTGGTACCGGACGCTGAGCTGGCGCTTGCTGGTGAAGATCTCGATGGACACGATCGAGACGACCGCGGTCGTGCTGTTCATCGTCGCTTCGGCGTCGATCTTCGCCTGGGTGCTCACGACCACCCGCGTCACCGAGGCGATCGCCGTGTGGGTGCTTTCGATCTCCGACGATCCGCTCGTCTTCCTGATGCTCGCCAACGTGTTCCTGCTGTTCGTCGGCTGCTTCATGGAGACGATCGCCGCGATCACCATCCTGGTCCCCGTGTTCATGCCGATCGTGGCGAAGCTCGGCATCGACCCGGTGCAGTTCGGGCTGGTGATGATCCTCAACCTCATGATCGGACTGCTGACGCCGCCGGTGGGCATGGTGCTGTTCATCCTGCAGAAAGTGGCGCGCATCTCGTTCGAGGCGACGGTGAGGGCCGTGCTGCCGTGGCTCGGCCCGCTGCTCGTCACGTTGGCGTTGATCACCTATTGGCCGGCGCTGACGCTGTGGCTGCCGAACCTGCTGTACGGCAAATGACGGGGACACGCGTCGAGCGAGTCGAGCTTTGGCAGGTCGACCTCGCCCCGCTGGTTCCCCGCAGCGACGCCATCCAGTCGTTCGTGCGGCAGGAGACGCCGATGGTGCGCGTCACCTGCGCCGACGGCGTGCAGGGCGTCGGCTACGCCTACACGATCGGCACCGGCGGCTCGTCGGTGCTGGCGCTGCTGCGCGACCACCTCGCGCCGCGCCTGATCGGGCGCGACTCGCTCGAGATCGAGCGGCTGTGGAAGGAGCTCTTCTTCGCGACGCACGCGACGGCGGTGGGCGCGATCACCAGCCTCGCGCTCGCGGCGATCGACACCGCGCTGTGGGACGCGCGCTGCCGACGCTTCGGACTTCCGCTGTGGAAGGCGGCCGGCGGCGCGCAGCCGCGCGTGCCGGTCTACACGACCGAAGGCGGCTGGCTGCACCACCCGCCACAGCAGCTCGTCGACGAGTCGCTCGCGGCGCAGGCGGCCGGCTTCCGGGGCACGAAGGTCAAGGTCGGCAAGCCCTCGATCGGCGAGGACGTCGCGCGCCTGTCGGCGGTCCGCGAGGCCGTCGGCGGCGCCTTCGAGGTGATGGTCGACGCCAACCAGGCGTTCACGGTGGGCGAGGCGCGCCGCCGCGCGCACGCGTTCGCCGGCCTGTCGCTCGCGTGGTTCGAGGAGCCGCTGCCGGCGGAGGACATCGCCGGCCACGCCGAGCTGGCCGCGGTCGCGACGATGCCGGTCGCGGTCGGCGAATCGCTGTACCACCCGTCGCACTTCCGCGAGTACCTCGAGCGGCGCGCGTGCACGATCGTGCAGGTCGACTGCGCGCGCGTGGGCGGCATCACGCCCTGGCTCAAGGTTGCGCATCTCGCCGAGGCGTTCAACGCCGCAGTGTGCCCGCACTTCCTGATGGAGCTGCACGTCTCGCTCGCGGCGGCGGTGCCCAACGGAGCGTGGGTCGAGTACATCCCGCAGCTCGACCCGATCGCGACCTCGCGGCTTGCCATGGCCGACGGCCACGCGATCCCGCCCGAGTCGCCCGGGCTCGGCATCGAGTGGGACCACGCCGCGATCGAGCGCGCCTGCGTCGCCCGCGCCACCCTCGGAAAGTAGGGTCAGACTCGACTTTCCGCGCGCGCTGACGACCTACTTGAACCCCAAGGTGGAAAGTCGAGTCTGACCCTACTTTTCCGGCGAAAACCCCCATGCTCACCCAAGCCTCGCTCACCATCCGCCTCCACCCCGCCGACGACGTCGTCATCGCGCGAGCGCAGCTCGTCGGCGGCACGAAGCTCGCCGACGAGAACGTCACTGTGGCGGGACTGGTCCCGCCTGGGCACAAGGTCGCCACGCGCGCCATCCGCGCCGGCGCGCCGGTGCGGCGCTACAACCAGATCATCGGCTTCGCCTCGCGCGACATCGCGCCCGGCGAGCACGTGCACCTCAACAACCTCGCGATGGGCACGTTCGACCGCGACTACGCGTTCGGCGCCGACGCGAAGCCCACGCAGTACGTCGCCGAGCCCGCCACGTTCATGGGCATCGTGCGCCGCGACGGCCTCAACGCCGGCAAGGTCGCGACGCGCAACTACGTCGGCATCCTGTCCACGGTCAACTGCTCGGCGACGGTCGCGCGCGGCATCGCGGACGCCTTCGCTCGCGAGGGCCTCGCCGGATTCCCCAACGTCGACGGCGTGGTTGCGCTCACGCACGGTTCCGGCTGCGGCATGGACTCGCACGGCGACGGCATGACGCTGCTGCGACGCACGCTCGGCGGCTACGCGCGCCACGCGAACTTCGCCGGCGTGCTCGTCGTCGGCCTGGGTTGCGAGTCGAACCAGATCAGCTCGCTGCTCGGCGCGCAGTCGCTGCAGGAGTCGCCGACACTGCGCACTTTCAGCATCCAGGACACCGGCGGCACCGCGAAGACGATCCGCCACGGCATCGAGCTGGTGCGCGGGATGCTGCCGCACGCGAACGCCGTGAAGCGCGAGAAGGTGTCCGCCGCGCACCTGACCGTGGGGCTGCAGTGCGGCGGCAGCGACGGCTACTCGGGCATCACCGCCAATCCGGCGCTCGGCGCGGCCGTCGACCTGCTGGTCCGCCACGGCGGCACGGGCATCCTCTCGGAGACGCCCGAGATCTACGGCGCCGAGCACCTGCTCACGCGCCGCGCGGTGTCGCGCGAGGTCGGCGAGAAGCTCGTCGCGCGCATCCGCTGGTGGGAGGAGTACACCGCGCGCGAGCGCGGCGAGATGAACAACAACCCGTCGCCCGGCAACAAGGCGGGCGGGCTCACCACGATCCTCGAGAAGTCGCTGGGCGCCGTGGCGAAGGGCGGCACGACGAACCTCGTCGACGTCTACGAGTACGCGCAAGGCGTGACCGCGAAGGGCTTCGTCTACATGGACACGCCGGGCTACGACCCCGTGTCGGCGACGGGCCAGGTCGCCGGGGGCGCAAACATGATCGTGTTCACCACCGGGCGCGGCTCGGCCTACGGCTGCGCGCCCGCGCCTTCGCTCAAGCTCGCGACCAACACCGCGCTGTGGACGAAGCAGGAGGAGGACATGGATCTCAACGCCGGCACCATCGTCGACGGCGGCGCCGGCGTCGCCGAGGTCGGCGAGGCGCTGTTCCGCCTCATGCTCGACACCGCGTCCGGGGCGAAGACGAAGAGCGAGATGCACGGCTACGGGCAGAACGAGTTCGTGCCCTGGCAGCTCGGCGCCGTCATGTAGCCCCGGCCCTGCGCCGATCCCCTTTCCAAACGCACTCGCGCCCCGCGGCGCGCACAACGCCCATGAGCAAGCACAAGCCCCCGAAGAAGTCGAAGCAGCTGCGCTCCGCCGGCTGGTTCGGCAGCCACGACCGCGACGCGATGGTCCACCGCTCGTGGATGAAGAACCAGGGCTTCCCGCACGACCAGTTCATCGGCCGTCCGGTGATCGGCATCTGCAACACCTGGTCGGAGGTCACGCCGTGCAACGCGCACTTCCGCGAGCTCGCCGAGCACGTGAAGTACGGCGTGCTCGACGCCGGCGGCTTCCCGCTCGAGTTCCCGGTGATGAGCCTCGGCGAGCCGGTGATGCGGCCGACCACCATGCTGTTCCGCAACCAGGTCGCGATGGACGTCGAGGAGTCGATCCGCGCCAACCCGTTCGACGGCGTCGTGCTGATGATGGGCTGCGACAAGACCACGCCGGCGCTGCTGATGGGCGCGGCGTCCTGCGACCTGCCGACGATCGGGCTCTCCGGCGGGCCGATGCTGAACGGCCGCTACCGGGGCGAGACGGTAGGGTCGGGCACGCACCTCTGGAAATTCACCGAGGCGCTCAAGGTCGGCACGATGACGCTCGACGACATGCCGGAGGTCGAGGCCTGCATGGCGCGCTCGGCGGGCCACTGCATGACGATGGGCACGGCCTCGACGATGGCGTCGATGGTGGAATCGCTCGGCATGGGCCTGCCGACGAACGCCGCGATCCCCGCGGTCGACTCGCGGCGCAAGGTGCTCGCCCGCATGGTCGGCCGGCGCATCGTCGAGATGGTGCACGAGGACCTGCGCATGTCGAGGATCCTGACGCGGCAGGCGTTCGAGAACGCGATCATGGTCAACGGCGCGATCGGCGGTTCGACGAACGCCGTCGTCCACCTGATCGCGATCGCGCGCCGCGTCGGCGTGGACATGACGCTCGCCGACTGGGACCGCCTCGGCCGCGAGATGCCCTGCCTCGTCAACCTGATGCCCTCCGGCGAGTTCCTGATGGAGGACTTCTACTACGCCGGCGGCCTCCCGGTCGTGATTCGCGAGATCGGCCGCTTCCTGCACAAGAAGGCGCTGACGGTGAACGGCCGGACGATCTGGGAGAACTGCAAGGACGCGGTCAACTACGGCCCGAACGTCATCACGCCGCTGGCGAAGCCGTTCAAGCCGCTCGGCGGCATCGCCGTGCTGCGCGGCAACCTCGCCCCGCAGGGCGCGGTGCTGAAGCCCTCGGCAGCCACGCCGAAGCTGATGAAGCACAAGGGCCGCGCGGTCGTGTTCGAGGACATCGACGACCTGCACAGGCGCATCGACGACCCGAAGCTCGACGTCAAGGCCGACGACGTGCTGGTGCTCAAGAACTGCGGCCCGAAGGGCTACCCGGGCTTCCCCGAGGTGGGCAACTTCGCGCTGCCCGCCAAGCTGCTGAAGAAGGGCGTGACCGACATGGTGCGCATCTCCGACGCACGCATGTCGGGCACCGCCTACGGCACGGTCGTGCTGCACACGGCGCCCGAGGCGGCGGCCGGCGGCCCGCTCGCGCTGGTGCGCAACGGCGACGTGATCGAGCTCGACGTCGAGCGGCGCAAGCTGCACCTGCACGTGAGCGCGGGCGAGCTCGCGCGGCGCAAGGCGGAGTGGAAGGCGCCCCCGCCGCACGCCGACCGCGGCTGGGTCAAGCTGTTCTGCGACACGGTGAACCAGGCCGACCAGGGCGTGGACCTCGACTTCCTGGTCGGCAAGTCCGGAGCGAAGATCGGCCGGCCGAGCCACTAGAGCGCTCCGATGCAAGAGGCGCTCGTACGCTCGACGGTGACTCGCGGCGTTGTCGTTGCGCCTTTTGCATCGGGAGGGAATCAGGGCGGACGCCTTGGGGCGGCCCTGCGGCGTCCGCCGGCAAGGGCACGCAACGACGGGCGTCATGCGCCGTACGCTGCCTGTTGGTGGCGTGTTGCGTCGGACTGCTGAAGAAACACGCGGCTCGCGAATGGGTACCGATTTCCACGGCATCTACCCGATCCTCTACGCGTTCTTCGACGCGCAGGGCGCGCCGCTGCGCGAGCCGATCGCCGCGCAGGTCGAGGCTGCCGTTCGCCACGGCGCGCACGGCGTGGCGATCCTCGGGCTTGCCACGGAGACGAACAAGCTCGACGCCGCGGAGCGCCGCCGAGTGCTCGAGTGGACTGCGGAGGCGCTGCGCGGCCGCCTGCCGCTTGCGGTGACGGTCGCCGAGCCGTCGGTGCACGGGCAGTCCGCGTTCGCGCGCGCGGCGAAGGAGGCGGGGGCCGACTGGGTGATCCTGCAGCCGCCCGCTGCCGCGACGATGGGCGAGCTCGAGCTGCTGCGTTTCTTCGGCGCGGTCGCCGACTCCACCGACCTGCCGGTCGCGCTGCAGAACGCCGCGCAGTTCCTCGGCGTCGGCCTGTCGAACGCCGGGCTGGCGGCGCTCAATCGCCAGCACCCGAACGTGTGCCTGCTCAAGGGCGAGGCGCCGGCGCACGTGATCGAGCGCGTCGTCGCCGACACCGGCGGCGCCTACCGCGTGTTCAACGGCCGCGGCGGCATGGAGCTGCCCGACTGCCTTCGCGCCGGCTGCGTGGGGATGATCCCCGCCCCCGAATGCTTCGACGTGCAGGTGGCGATCTACGAGGCGATGCGGCGCGGCACGCCCGAGGGCGAGGCCGAGGCCGAGCGGCTCTACCGCGAGGTGCTGCCGCTCATCGCGTTCATGATGAGCTCGATCGACACCTTCGTCTGCTACGGCAAGCGCATCGTCGCGCGGCGGCTCGGCCTCGGCGAGGTGTTCGACCGCTCGCCGGCGCAGCGGCCCACGCCGTTCGGGCTGCGGATGACCGAGCGGCTGTCCGCCACTCTCCCGCCGCTGTAGCGGATCGTCAGCCCTGCAGCCCCGGCCGCGTCGCGGGCGGGAGCGTGTCCCCGCCGAGCCCGTAGCGACGGCGCATCGCGCGCCGCTCGAACACGAGCGCCGCGAGCGCGGTGACGAGCGCGATGGCGGCGAGGATCAGCGCCATGCGCAGGTACGGCTGGCCCACCGCGATGCGCACGGCGGTGAACGTCGCCATCGTGCGCAGCCATTCCAGCGCACCGAGCAGCAATCCCGCCTGCACCACGCGAGCGGCCCAGGGCCTGCGCACCAGCGCGAGGGCTATCAGTGCGAGCGACGCGACGACGCCCGCTTCCTGGCCTGCGCGGTAGAAGTGCGCCGCGAGCGCGGCGCCGGCGATTGCGACCGGCGCGAGATTGAGTGCGAGCATGATGGCCCGCATTGTGCGGCCCGGATGCCGATTCCGCCTTGACGTGAGTCACGGCGAACCGGGCGGGGCGGGCGGCCACGGCGCACAGCGCGGCCGGAACAGGACGATCGTTCGCCTGCGACGGGAGTGGCCGCCGGTTGCCGAGAACGCGCCGGCGGCGGGCGTCGATGCGCCCGGCTGCGGTCGGGCGCCGGCTTGGCGTGCCCGCGCCGCCCCGAACCGGCGCCCGCGGGCGCCCGTCGCGCTTCTGCCGGCGTGCGGCCTCGCGTACGCTGTGCGCATCGGCGCAACGCGGGGAGGGACGCAGATGGCGCAACCCGATTGGCTCGCGATCGCCCGCGACGGGCTCCCCGAGCGGGCCGGCCCGCGGCAGCGCGTGGCGATCGTCGGCGCGGGGATGGCGGGGCTCGTCGCCGCGTACGAACTCGCGCGTGCCGGCCACGACCCGTTCATCCTCGAGGCGCAGCACCGCATCGGCGGCCGCATCCTCACGCTGCGCGAGCCGTTCGCGCCCGGACTCTACGGCGAGGCCGGCGCGATGCGCATCCCGCGCGCGCACGCGCTGACGCTCGCCTACGCCGAGCGCTTCGGCCTCGCGCTGCGAGCGTTCACGCTCGACAACCCGGCGGCCTACTGCCACATCGGCGGCCGCCGCCACCGCTGGAGCGAGATCGAGGCGAACCCCGCGCTGCTGGCCGCCGAGATGAGCGAGCAGGACCGCGCGACGACCTACGGCAAGCGCTGGGAGAGCGCGATCCGTCCGCTGGTGGACGAGGTCGAGCGCGGCGGCGACGCGGCCTGGGCGTCGATCGTCGAGCGCTACGACGGCTACTCGACGCGCGATTTCCTCGAGCGGCTGGGATGGCACGAGCCGGAGATCGAGGTCTTCGGCCTGCTGCAGAACCAGGAGGCGCTGATGAGCTCGTGCTTCCTCGAGCTGCTGCGCGAGGAGATCGGCCGCTTCTACCAGGACCTCGTGCAGGTCGAGGGCGGCATGGACCGGCTGCCGCTCGCGTTCATGCCTGCCGTCGGCGCGCGCATCCGCTACGGAGCGCGGCTGTGCGCGATCGAGCAGGGCGAGCGGGGCGTCACGCTTCACTGCCAGACCGGCGGCGGGCGGACGCTCTTCGCCGCCGACTACTGCGTCCTCGCGCTGCCGTTCCCCGTGCTGCGCCACATCGAGACGGTGACGCCGTTCTCGCCCGGCAAGCGCCGCGCGATCCGCCAGCTGCGCTACGACGCCTCGGCGAAGGTGTTCCTGCAGTTCGCGCGCCGCTTCTGGGAGGACGACGACGGCATCTTCGGCGGGGGCACGATCACCGACATGCCGATCCGCAACGTCTTCTACCCCGATCACGGGCGCGATACGGGGCGCGGCGTGGTCGTGGCGAGCTACACGTGGTCCGAGGACGCGCAGCGCTGGGGCTCGCTGCCGCCGGCCGAGCGCCTCGAGCAGGCGCTGGAGAACCTTGCCGCGATCCACCCGCAGGCGAGCGCCGAGTACGAGGTCGGCGCGTCGAAGGTGTGGCACGACGACCCGTACGCCGGCGGCGCGTTCGCGCTGTTCGAGCCGGGCCAGCAGTCGCTGCTGCACGAGCACGTGATCGCGCCGGAGGGGCGCGTGCACTTCGCCGGCGAGCACGCCTCGCTCGCCCACGCGTGGATCCAGGGCGCGATCGAGTCGGGGCTGCGCGCCGCGCTCGAGATCCACCTGCGCGCGACCGCGTGACGCGCCAGCCGGCTCAGCCCTTCCGCAGCACGCACTTGGCGTAGAGGTCGGGGAGCGCGCCGGCCGGGTCGTAGCGGCGCTTGAGCGCCGCATAGGCAGCACGGTCGTGCAGCGCCCAGAACTCGTCCTCGGTGTAGGTCGAGTCCGAGTAGAGGGACTTCGCGCCTCCCAGCCGCGCGACCTCGCGCTCGATGGCGCGGTTGACGAAGCCTTCGGGCCGGCGCTCGCGCGTGCGGACGACGTCCCAGAAGCCGAAGTTGACCCACGGCGTTCCCGCCGAGAGCGGGTAGAGCGTGGCAGCTCGCGACGGGTCGGGCAGCGCGAGCGGGCACACCCAGATCGGCAGGATGCCCACGCGCTCGTGCAGGAACGCGAGCAGCGCTTCGGCGGCGGCGATCGGCACGTCGACGTCCTGGATCACCGACTCGGCGTGCACGCCGCGCAGGCGGTCGAGTGCCCGCGTGAGCCCGGCGCGCGCGTTCCACCGCATGATCCTCTGGTAGGTGACGGAGTTGAGCCGCGCTCGGCCGTACAGGCGGCGCAGCAGCGGGTGCTGCGCGCCGACGTTGCGCGAGCACCAGAACCAGTCGGTGTCCCAGCGCCAGAGGAAGTCGCGCGCGGTCAGGTGGTCGGACTCGCGCTCGAGCAGCGAGCGATAGTAGATGCGCTCGAACGTGTAGTCGCTCGTCGAGGGCGCTTCGTCGACGAAGGTCCCGCGCGTCAGCACGAGTCGCCCGCGATCGAAGACGACGCCGTCGACGTAGTCGACCGCCGGGTCGGCGCAGGCCGCCGCGAGGTCGGCGAAGAACGATGCGGCGTCGCCGTGCCGCGCGTGGCGCAGGCGCACGTAGCGCTTCGCCGGCACCGTGCGTGCGACCAGCCGAAGCGCGTAGCCGAGCGTCCCGTACGAGTTGGGGAAGCCGAGGAACAGGTCGCGGTGCTTGTTGTCCGGGGTGCAGCGCACCACGCTGCCGTCGGCCGCCAGCACGTCGAGTTCGACGACGGTGTCGTGGACCAGCCCGTGGCGGAACGACGACGCCTCGATGCCCACGCCGGCAGCCGCGCCGCCCAGCGTGATCGACTTGAGCTGCGGCACGACGGCGGGCACGGCGCCGCGCGCGAGCGTGGCGTCGGCGAGCGCCTCGTAGGTGCACATGCCCTCGGCCTCGACGAGCCCGCGCGACGTGTCCACGCCCAGCACCGCGTCGAAGCCGGAGAGATCGATGCGCGGCGCGCGGCGCGACGCGCGGTCGCGGAACAGGTTCGACGTCCGCTTCGCCAGACCGATCGCGAGCCGTCCTTCGCGCCGCGCCGACGCGATCGCGGCCTCGAGCCGCGCGAGCCTGTCGGCGTGGCCGGTCACGCGGTCGGCGCGTACAGGAACGCGCGGCTCATCGGGTAGTTCGCCGCCACGTTGCCCTTGGCGACGAGCACCTGGAAGAGGTGCGTGCGCCCGGCGCGCGCGCGGAACAGCTCGGCGCAGGACCACAGGTACGTACGCCACTTGCGCCGGAAGCGCTCGTCGAAGCGTGCGGGGTCGAGCGAGCGGATGCGCGGCCACGCCGCGTCGAACCGCGCCGCCCAGCAGTCGAGCGTGAGCGCGTAGTGCCGGCGCAGGTTCTCGACGTCGAGCACCTCGAGGCCGGAGGCCTCCATCGCCTCCAGCGCGCGGGCGAGGCTCGGGATCCATCCCCCGGGGAAGATGTGCTCGCGGATGAAGAACTCGGTCTCCGCGTCGCCGACGTGTCCGATGAAGTGGATGACGCCTAGCCCGCCGGGCTTCAGCACGGCGGCGTGCGCGCGCACGACCTCGTCGAGCTGGTCGCGCCCGGCGTGCTCCAGCGTCCCGACCGACAGCAGCTTGTCGTACTGCCCGGGCATCTCGCGGAAGTCGCACTCGACGACGGACATCGCGTGGCCGAGCCCGCGCCGCGCGATCTCCTCGCGCACGGCCTCGACCTGCTCGGTCGTCGTGTTGATCCCCGTGCCGCGCGCGCCGTAGCGCTCCCACGCGTGGAACAGCAGGCCGCCGAAGCCGCTGCCGACGTCGACGAACGTCTCGCCGGGGGCGAGCCGCACCTTGCGGCACACGTGGTCGAGCTTGTTGCGCTGCGCCTCCTCCAGCGTGGCCGTGCCCTCCTTCCAGTACGCGCAGGTGTACGTCATGCCCTCGCGGTCCAGCCAGGGCTCGTAGAACGCCTTGGGCAGCCCGTAGTGCGCGCGCGCGTTGGCCTTCGCCTGCGCGACGCTGCGGTTCGAGTAGTTGATCTCGTGCCAGCGGTTGCGCGCGAGGACGAGCGGGTTGCGCTCTTCGTCGAAGCCCGAGTCGTACGCGGCGCGGAAGGCGAGCGCGATCTCGCCGTCGACGTCGACGTCGCCGTCGAAGTAGGCCTCCATGATCCCGACGTGGCCATGGCGCAGCAGGGCGAGCTCGGCGCGGCGGCGGCGGAACGTCACGGTGAAGGCGGGCGCATCGTCGCCGTGCGTGAACTCGCTGCCGTCGGCGAACACGACCCGGAACGGGATGGCCGTCGCCTCGGCGCGCGCGGAGAGCACGCGGCGGATCGCCGTCGACAATCCGGGCAGGCGGGTGACGGTGAGGGCGTCGTTCGTGCGGAGCATGCGGTCTCCCTGGTCGTGGCGGGCGTCAGCCCTTGATGCACACCAGCGGCACGGTGCGCGCGACCTTGCGGGCGAGGCCCGCCGCTTCGGCCGCCCCGACCACCGCGCCGAGATCCTTGTAGGCGCCGGGCGCCTCCTCGGCCACGCCGCGGTCCGAGGGGCTGCGGATCAGGATGCCCTGCGCTGCGAGCGAGTCCACGACCTGCCGCCCCGACCACGTGCGCAACGCCTGGTGGCGGCTCATCGCGCGTCCCGCGCCGTGGCAGGCCGACGAGAACGCGCGCGATCCGGACTCGCGCGTTCCGGCCAGCACGTAGGAGCCCGTGCCCATCGAGCCGCCGATCAGCACCGGCTGGCCGGCGGTGCGCAGCGCCGCGGGCAGCTCCGGGTGGCCGGGTCCCCAGGCCCGCGTCGCGCCCTTGCGGTGCACGTGCAATTCGCACGGCCTGCCGTCGACGACGTGGGTCTCGACCTTGCACGTGTTGTGCGAGACGTCGTAGAGCACGTCGAGCCGCGCGTCCGGCAGCACGCCGGCGAACGCCTCGCGCACGAGGTGCGTGAGGATCTGGCGGTTCGCCAGCGCGCAGTTGATCGCGGCGCGCATCGCGCCGAGGTACTCCTGCCCGAGGTCGGAGTCGATCGGCGCGCAGGCGAGCTCGCGGTCGGGCAGCGCGATGCCGAACGACGGCGCGGCGATCGCCATGCGCTTCAGGAACTCGGTGCCGATCTGGTGGCCGAGTCCGCGCGAGCCGCAGTGGATCATCACGACGATCGCTCCCTGCGCGAGCCCGTACGCCGCGGCCGCGCCGGCATCGTGGACCTCCGCCACTTCCTGCACCTCGAGGTAGTGGTTGCCGCTGCCCAGCGTGCCCATCTCGTCGCGCTGGCGGCGGCGCGCCTGTTCCGACACGGTGCCGGGTTTCGCGTGGGGGATGCGGCCGCGCTCCTCGATGCGCTCGAGGTCGGCCTCGCCGCCGTGGCCGCGCGCCACGGCCCAGCGGGCGCCGCCCGAGAGCATGGCGTCGGTCTCGGCGGCCGACAGGCGAATCGAGCCTGTCCTGCCCATGCCTGCGGGGACGCGCGCGAAGAGCACGTCGGCCAGCTTCCGCTTGACGGCCTCGACGTCGGCGCGAGCCAGGTTCGTCGTCAGGCAGCGCACGCCGCAGGAGATGTCGAAGCCCACGCCGCCCGCCGACACGACGCCGCCGCGCCTGGCGTCAAATGCGGCCACGCCGCCGATCGGGAAGCCGTAGCCCCAGTGCGCGTCGGGCATCGCGAAGGAGGCGCGCACGATGCCGGGCAGCGCGGCGACGTTGGCCGCCTGCTCGCCGACCTTGTCGTCCATCGCGCGGATCAGGGCCTCGCTGGCGTACAGGACTGCGGGCACACGCATGCCGCCGGACGGCGCGATCTCCCACTCGTGCTCGGAACGGCGGAGGAGGCGACCCGGGTCCATCGGTCAGACGTCCACGACGGTCTGCGCGACCCAGCCGCCGTCGTCTCGCGCGACGCGCAGCGCGGTGAAAGTGGCGCCCTTCGGCTCGGCGGCGGGATGGTGGCGGGCGACGTCGATGCGCTCGCCGAACGCGTGCGCGACGAGCGCCGCCCCTTCGATCGCGACGGCGTAGCGGCCGAAGACCAGCCCGCGTGTGGCCATCTCGAAGATCAGCCGGTTGAGCCACTCGGCGAGGAGCATCTCGTCGTCGGGCGCCTCGCAGCGCACCTCCACGTCCTCCACCGCGGCGACGCCCGCCGGATCGGTGACGATCGCAGTCAGCGCGAGGGCCGCCTGCTCGAACGCTTCGGCCTTCGTGGCGCCCGCGCCGCGCACGCCCACGTCGGCCGCATGGGCGAAGTGCTCCCATCGCACGCCGCAGCCGTCAGGCCCGTCCACCATGCCCACCTCCGTGGGGCTGGCCATGAAGGAACAGGATGGACCTTCGGGCCGCGGGCGCCTTGAGCGGGGGCAAGATGCGCTTCGGGACGGTTCGACTGCCGGTTGAGGGCCGTCAACGCGGTGCCGGCGGCGGTGGCGCAGACTGGGAACCGGGTCGGCTGCCAAAAGGAAAGGCATGGCGCCCGAAGGTCGCGTTCGCGCGAGCGACAACGAGGCGGTCGCACTGGCGCTGCGGCAGATGGCCGAGTTGCTGCAGGCGCAGGGCGCGAGCCCGTTTCGCGTTGCGGCCTACCGCAAGGCGGCGTCCAACGTCGAGGCCTTGCCGGAGGACGTGCGCGCAGTGTTCGGCGCGGGTGGCCGCGAGGGACTCGAGGCGATCCCCGGCGTGGGGCCGGGCATCGGTGCGGCGATCGCGGAGATGCTCGACACCGGGCGCTGGGCGCTGCTCGAGCGCCTGCGCGGCACGCTGGAGCCGGCGCTGCTGTTCCGCAGCGTTCCCGGCGTCGGCCCCGGCCTCGCGCGGCGCATTCACGACGTCCTCGGCGTGGACACGCTGGAAGCGCTCGAGGTCGCGGCCCACGACGGAACGCTGGAGCGCGTTCCCGGCGTGGGCCCGCGCCGCGCGGCGACGATCCGCGCGGCGCTCGCGGAGATGCTCGACCGTGCGCGGCTGCGCCGCCGGCACCCGCCGTCGCCGGCCGACGAGCCGGAGGTCGGCGCGCTGCTGGACGTCGATCGCGAGTACCGCGAGCAGGCCGCGGCAGGGGCGCTGCCGACGATCGCGCCGCGGCGCTTCAATCCCGCTCACGAGGCATGGCTGCCGGTGATCCACACCCGGCGCGGCGACTGGCACTTCACCGCGCTCTACTCGAACACCGCGCAGGCGCACGCTCTCGACCGCACGCGCGACTGGGTCGTGCTGTACTTCGACGGCGGCGGGCACGCCGAGCGGCAGCGCACCGTGGTCACCGAGACGCGCGGCTCGCTCGCGGGGCGCCGCGTCGTGCGCGGGCGCGAGGCGGAGTGCGCGGCGCACTACGCGGGAGCGCGCAGCAGCGCGACGACCTCCTCGTCGGAGACCTGCGGGAAGCTCGCGTAGAACTGGCTCACCGCGGAGAACCACGCGGGCGTGGCGAGCGCGACGACGTCGTCCGCGTAGGGGCGCACGCGCTCGACGGAGTCGGGAGCGGCGACGGGCACCGCGCAGACGAGGCGGGCGGGGTTGCGCGCGCGCAGCGCGTGCAGCGCCGCGATCATCGTCGCACCGGTTGCGAGCCCGTCGTCGACGACGATCACGACGCGGCCCGCAGGGTCGAGCGGCGCGCGACCCGGCGTGTAGAGCGCGCGGCGGCGCCTGATGGTCGCGAGTTCCGCGGCCGCCTGCTCGTCGAGGTATGCCTGGCTCGCGCCCGCGGCCGCCGCGTGGCCGGTCACGTAGACCCAGCCGGTCTCGTCGACCGCGCCCACCGCGAACTCGGGCTGGCCGGGCGCGTGCAGCTTGCGCACCAGGACGACGTCGACGTCCCCGCCGAGACGCTGCGCGAGGATGCGCGCCATCGGCACGGCGCCGCGCGGTATCGCGCAGACGAGAGGACGCCCGCCGCGCCACGTGGCCAGCGCTTCGGCCAGCCGCTCCGCCGCGTCCGTGCGGTCGCGGAAGTGCGGGCCCCAGTCCTTGTCGAGTTCGCCGTTGTCGCTCATCGGGGCGTTGCCATGCCCTTCCCCCGCCATCGCGGGCGGAGGGAGAAGAACTCCCCGTCCCGCTGTCGCGGGCGAGGGGAAAGCCGCGACTCCCTCTCCCCCGGCACGGGGGAGAGGGTTGGGGTGAGGGGCAAAGTCCAGCCTAGTCCGTGCGCGGGGTACCGCGTTGACTCCGGTCAACGCCGCGGTGCATTGCGGTTATCCTTGCCGCATCGCGAGCGCGGGGAGGCGGGGATGCTGACGATCTGGGGCCGGCTGTCGTCGGTCAACGTGCAGAAGGTCGTGATCTGCGCGGAGGAACTCGGGCTCGCGTACGAGCGCGTCGACGCGGGCGGCAAGTTCGGCGGTCTCGACACGCCGGAGGCGCTTGCGCGCAACCCGAACAAGCTGATCCCGGTGATCCGCGACGGCGACTTCGTGCTGTGGGAATCGAACGCCATCGTGCGTTACCTCTCGCGGGCCTACGGCGCCGGGTCGCTGTGGCCCGCCGATCCGCGCGCGGCCGCCGACGCCGACCGCTGGATGGACTGGCAGTGCACCACGCTCAACCCGGCGCTGTTCGACGCGTTCTGGAACACGATCCGCGTGGCGCCCGCCGAGCGCAACCAGGCCGCGGTGGATGCATCCGTCGCGAAGACCGAGCCGCTGCTGGCGATGCTCGACGCGCGGCTTGCCGATCGCGAGTGCGTGGCGGGCGCGCACTCGATGGGCGACATCCCGCTCGCGTGCACGGCGCACCGCTGGTACGGGCTGCCGATCGAGCGGCGCCGCCACGCCAACGTCGAGGCGTGGCTCGCGCGGCTGCGCGCGCGAGCGGCCTACGCCGCGGTCCTGACCTACCCGATCACGTAGCGCCGGCGCGAAACGCGGCGTCGCCGACGAAGGGGTTCGTCGCGCGCTCCTCGCCGAACGTCGACGTCGGCCCGTGGCCGGGGACGAACGTGACGTCGTCGCCGAGCGGCCACAGGCGGGTCCGGATCGAGCGGAGCAGCGCGGCGTGGTCGCTGCGCGGAAAGTCGGTGCGCCCGATCGACCCGGCGAAGAGCACGTCGCCGACGAAGGCGACGCCGAGGCCGGCGTTGGCGAACACGACGTGTCCCGGCGTGTGGCCGGGGCAGTGGATGACGTCGAAGCGGATCGCGCCGACCTCCGCCGTGTCGCCGTGCTCGAGCCAGCGGTCGGGCGCGAACGGCCGCGCGGTCGGCACGCCGAACATCGCCGCCTGCCGGGCGAGCTGGTCGATCCAGAACGCGTCCTCGCGCTGCGGCCCCTCGATCGGCACGCCCGTGCGTTGCGCGATCTCGGCCACGCCGCCGCAGTGGTCGACGTGGCCGTGCGTGACGAGGATCTTCTCCAGCGTCGCGCCGGACTTCGCGACCGCGTCGAGCAGCCGGTCGACTTCCCCGCCGGGGTCGACGAGCGCGGCGCGGTTCGTCGTCGTGCAGACGACGAGCGAGCAGTTCTGCTGGAACGGCGTGACGGGAATGATGGCGAGCTTCACGGTGCGAGTCGATTGCTGGTGATTCAGAACTTGCCGTAGGTGTGGTAGGCGTCGACGGGGTCCATGCCGCCGATCAGCGCGCGCCGCATGTCGCTCTCGGTGGCGATCACTTCCTCGGTCCGCGTCACGACCTCCCCGGCGATCTCGCGAGGCACGATCACCACGCCGTCGCGGTCGCCGAGCAGCCAGTCGCCGTGGCGGATCGTGACGCCGCCGATGTCGACCGGCTCGCCGTAGGCGTCCGGGATCCAGCGCCGCACGATGTCGGAGGGCGTCAGGAAGCTCGCGAACACCGGGAAGCCCTGCTCGAGCACGAGCTCCGTGTCGCGCGAGCCGCCGTCGACGACGAAGCCCAGCACGCCGCGCGCCGCGAGCGTCTGCGCCGAGAGCTCGCCCATCAGCGCGACCTCGTGGTTGTGCGGCTGGCACACGATGACGTGGCCCGCCGGCGCCCGGGAGAGCAGCGTGCACCAGCCGAGCAGCGTCTCGTCGCGCGTCTTCGTGCGGTCGATGTGACCGGAGACCGGCCACGCCGGCCCGGCGAGCTTCCACTTCGGGTCGAGCGGCTTGATCGCGCTCGGCAGCACGATGCTCTCGTGCCCCATGCCGCGCAGCACGTCGTGCACCGCGCCGCTGTAGCAGGCGGCGAGTCGCTTGGCGAGGTCGTCCATCGGCTCCCTTCCTTCCCTTGATTGTTCGTTTGTGCGCGAGCGGCCGGCTCGGCGGCAGCGGGCAACGAAGCGCCGCAATCGTACCTGCAGCTCCGCGGTCCGGCGACCCGTCGCGCGTTACCTGCCGGTCGCCGGCCCGGGCGCCGCTCTCACCGCGCCACCCAGCCGCCGCACACGGGGAAGACCTGCCCGACGAAGCAGTCGGCCGCGCTGCTGCACAGGTATGCGGCGAACAGCGCGTCTTCGCGCGCAGAGACCAATCGGCCCAGCGGCACGTCGCGCGCGAGACGTTCGCGGAACCTCGGGTTCGCCTGGACTTCCGCGGGGAAGTACGTGGGGTTGTCGACGAAGTTCTGGGCGATGGCATTCACCTGGACGTTGTGCGGGGCCAGCTCCACGCCGACCGCTTGAACGTAGGCAAGCTGCGCACCGCGGGCTGCGCTGTAGGCAGACGCCTTCTTCATGCCGCGCAAGGCGGACGCGCTGCCGACGACCAGGATCTTGCCCGAGCGTCGCGTGACCATGTCCGGTGCGGCCGCCCGCAGCAGGCGGGGCAGCGGATCCACCAATGCCGCGAAGACCTGCCGCCACTCGGCGTCGGTGACTTCGGCGGCGGGTGTCGACGGCGCCGGAAGCGCAAGGTTGGCTACCAACGCGTCGATGCGTCCCGCGTCGCGAACCACTCGTTCGGCTGCGCCGGCCTCGACAAGTTCGTCAGCGTTAGCGACAACGTCGGCTCCCTGTTCGGCGAAGACCTCGCACAGGGCAGGGCCCATGAAATCCGTCGCCTGGGTGATGAGGACGCGCTTGGCGCGAAGAGCGTTCTGCATGGAGCACTTCCAGGGGATGCGACGCGGGAGAGCGTGCGCTGCGAGGCCTGCTCGCGCGCGTGGCGCGAAGGTGCCGGGCAGGCCTGCCGCGACCGGATTAGACGCTTCGCCGTTTGCCGTGGCAAGCGCAACCCCTCGTCGTACGGGGCCGGGAGCGTCGAGGCGTCAACCGGTCTGCGCGTTGCCGCGTCGACGGCTCAGAACAGCTCGAGCTGTGCGGAAGTCCGGTGCGGCGGGCGGAAGCGCGAAGAGTCGAGCGCCGGCAGGTCCTCGTCGAGGCCGAGGCGACGGCAGGCCAGGTCGAAGCGCTTCGCGATCAGTTCGGCGAAGGCGCCGCGGCCGCGCTGGCGCGTGCCGAACGTCGCGTCGTAGTCGCGCCCGCCGTGCAGCTGCCGCATCAGGCTCATCACGTGCGCCGCGCGGAGCGGGCGGTGCACCTCCAGCCAGTCGCGGAACAGCGGCGCGACCTCGCGCGGCAGGCGCAGCATGATCCAGCCCGCGAACCTCGCCCCGGCCTGCCCCGCGGCCTCGAGGATCGCCTCGAGGTCGCGGTCGTTGAGCTGGGGGATCACGGGCGCGACCATGACGCCGGTCGGCACGCCCGCCGCGGCGAGCGTGGCGATCGCCTGCAGGCGCCGGTGCGGCGCCGCTGCGCGCGGCTCCAGCGTGCGGGCGAGCGACTTGTCGAGCGTGGTCACCGAGAGGCACACGCGCGCCATGCCCTTCGCCGCCATCGGCGCGATGATGTCGAGGTCACGCTCGACGAGCGCGCTCTTGGTGACGATCGTGAACGGGTGCTCGCACTCGGCGAGCACTTCGAGCACCGAACGGGTGATCCGCCACTCGCGCTCGATCGGCTGGTAGGGGTCGGTGTTCGTGCCCAGCGCCATCGGCGCGCACGCGTAACCCGGCCGTGCCAGCTCCTCGCGCAGCAGCGCGGCCGCGTTCGGCTTCGCGAAGAGGCGCGTCTCGAAGTCGAGCCCGGGCGAGAGGTCGAGGTAGGCGTGCGAGGGCCGCGCGTAGCAGTAGACGCAGCCGTGCTCGCAGCCCTGGTACGGGTTGATCGAGCGGTCGAACGGGATGTCCGGCGAGTCGTTGCGAGCGACGATCGTGCGCGCGGGCTGGATCGTCACCGTGGTCGCGCGTGGCGGCGCCGGCTCGTCGTCGCGCGTCCAGCCATCGTCGCTTGCTTCGCGTGTGTCGCGGCGGAAGCGGTTGGCGGGGTCGAACGTCGCGCCGCGACCGCGCTCGATGCGGCGGGTCGGGAGTTCGGGCGGGTCGGAAGGCATGGCCAGTGGATCGAACGATCGTTCGATTCTAGGCGATTCGCCCGTGCGCGGGTAGCCCCGGCATCCTGCCGCCGCGGCCGGGGCGCTACCATGAAGGCCCGCCTTCCGCTGCCCACGCCGATGTCCACGCCGAAGTCGCATCGCTTCGACACGCTCTCGCTGCACGCGGGGGCGCGGCCCGATCCGGCCACCGGCGCGCGCGCGACGCCGATCCACCAGACCGCGTCGTTCGTCTTCCCGGATTGCGACCACGCCGCGGCGTTGTTCAACATGGAGCGCGCGGGCCACGTCTACTCGCGCATCTCCAACCCGACCTGCGCGGTGCTCGAGGAGCGCGTCGCAGCGCTCGAAGGCGGCGTGGGCGCGATCGCCACCGCGAGCGGCCAGGCGGCGCTGCACCTCGCGATTTGCACGCTGATGGGCGCGGGCGGCCACATCGTCGCCTCGCGCGCGCTCTACGGCGGCTCGCACAACCTGCTCGACTACACGCTGCCGCGCTTCGGCATCGCGACGACGTTCGTCGACCCGCGCGACCTCGACGCGTGGCGCGCGGCGATCCGCCCGGAAACGCGGCTGCTGTTCGGCGAGACGCTGGGGAACCCGGGGCTCGACGTGCTTGACGTGCCGCGCGTGGCCGCCCTCGCGCACGACCACGGCCTGCCGCTGCTGGTGGATTCGACGTTCACCACGCCCTGGCTGCTGCGGCCGTTCGAGCACGGCGCCGACCTCGTGTTCCACTCGGCGACGAAGTTCCTGTCCGGGCACGGCGTGGTCATCGGCGGCGTGCTCGTCGACTCGGGCTCGTTCGACTGGGACGGCGCGAAGGCGCGCGGCAAGTTCCCCACGCTCACCGAGCCCTACCACGGCTTCCACGACATGGTGTTCGCCGAGGAATCGACGACCGCAGCGTTCCTGCTGCGCGCGCGGCGCGAGGGCATCCGCGACTTCGGCGCGTGCATGGCGCCGGCGACCGCCTGGCAGATCCTGCAGGGCATCGAGACGCTGCCGGTGCGCATGGCGCGGCACGTCGAGAACGCCCGCAAGGTGGTCGCGTTCCTCGCGAAGCACGCGATGGTGGCAGGGGTCGCGTATCCGGAACTGCCCTCGCACCGCGACCATGCGCTGGCAGCCCGCCTGCTGCCGCGCGGTTGCGGCGCCGTGTTCAGCTTCGACCTCAGGGGCACGCGCGCGCAGGGCCGGCGCTTCATCGAGTCGCTGCGCCTCTTCTCGCACCTCGCCAACGTCGGCGACGCGAAGTCGCTGGTGATCCACCCGGCCTCGACGACGCACTTCCGCATGTCGGCCGAGGACCTCGCGCGCGCCGGCATCACGGAAGGCACGATCCGGCTCTCGATCGGACTCGAGGACGCGGACGACCTCATCGAGGACCTGTCGCGCGGTCTGCACGCGGCGGGGAAGGCGTGATGCGCGTCGCGGTCGGCGGCGCGGAGACCTACGCGTACACCGGCGCGCGCGCCTTCGACGCAGCGCTGCCGACGCTCGCATTCGTCCACGGCGCGGGCAACGACCACAGCGTGTGGGCGCTGCAGTCGCGCTACTTCGCGCACCACGGGCGCAACGTGCTCGCCGTCGACCTGCCGGGGCACGGCCGCTCCGCCGGAAGGCCGCTGGCGAGCGTCGAGGCGCTCTCCGACTGGGTCGCGGCGTTCCTCGCCGCCGCCGGCGTGCGCGAGGCGGCGCTGGTCGGCCACTCGATGGGCGCGCTCGCCGCGCTGGAGTGCGCGGCGCGCCATCCGGCGCTGGTCAGGCGCCTGGCGCTGCTGGGGCCTGCGGCGCCGATGCCGGTGTCCGACGCGCTGCTGGACGCCGCACGCAACGACGAGCCTGCCGCGCACGCGATGATCGTCGGCTGGCAGCACGCGCCGGGCGCGCTGCTCGGCGGTCACCCGGTGCCGGGGCTGTGGATGCCGGGCGGTGCGACGCGCCTGCTGGAGCGCGCGCTGCCGGGCGTCCTCGCGATCGATCTCGCCGCGTGCAACGCCTACGCCGGCGGCCTCGACGCCGCGGCGAGCGTCGCCTGTCCCGCGCTGGTCGTGACCGGGCAGCGCGACCTCATGGCGCCGCCGAAGTCCGCGCAGGCGCTGATCGACGCGTTGCGCGACAAGCGGGTCGTGAGCCTGCCCAATTGCGGCCACGCGATGACGAACGAGGCGCCGGACAGGGTCCTCGACGCGCTGATCGGTTTTCTCTAGCGATCGCCCTGCGGCGGGAAACCGAAGGAGCGAGCGTTGGACGAGCGGAACGGCGGGGAGGTCCCGCAACCTCCAGGCGCGGAGGGCGCAATGCCCACGCGGTTGCCCGACGTGCGCAAGATCGGGCTCGGGGCCCCGCTGGGGTGGCTGGCAAGTGGCTGGCGCGACTTCCGCGCGTCGTGGAGGGCGAGCGCGTTCTACGGCCTCGTGTTCGCGCTGATGGGCTGGCTCGTCGCGCTTGTCTTCCGCCACGCGTACGAGTACGTGTGGGGGCTCACCACCGGCTTCCTGCTGGTCGGGCCGTTCCTCGCCATCGGCATCTACGAGCTCTCGCGCCGGCGCGAGCGCGGCGAGCCGCCGTGGCTCGCCCCGACGCTGGACGCGTGGCGGCCGAACGTCGGCGCGATCGGCATCTTCGCGCTGGTGCTCGGCGTGCTGCTGCTGGTGTGGTCGCGCGCCTCGCTGGTGGTCATCGCGGTGTCGTTCCCCGACGAGATGCCTTCGCTGGAGCGCTTCCTCGCGAACGTGCTCGCGGCGGACAACCTGCAGTTCCTGCTCGGCTACTTCGCCATCGGCGGCTTCTTCGCCGCGCTCGTGTTCGCGATCTCGGTCGTGTCGGTGCCGATGATGCTCGACCGCGACACCGACGGCGTGGTCGCGGCGCTCACCAGCCTGCGCGCATGCCGCGAGAACGTGGGGCCGATGCTCGTCTGGGCCGCGCTGATCGCGCTGGTCGTGGGCGCGGGATTCGCCCTGTGGTTCCTCGGGCTCGTGGTCGCGGTGCCCGTGATCGGCCACGCCACCTGGCACGCGTACAAGGCGCTGGTCGCCTGACGCCCGCGTCAGGGCACGACGTTGATCAGCCCGCCCTTGACGGCGAGCGCGATCGCCTCCTCGCGGTTGAGGACGCCCATCTTCGAGCAGACTGAGTCGACGTGGAAGCGCACCGTGCGCGGCGTGATCGACAGCTTCGGCGCGATGTCGTTGGCGGTGAGGCCGAACGCGACGTAGTTCAGCACCTCGAGCTCGCGACGCGTCAGGCGCGCGCCGCGCAGGCGCGATGGCAGCCCGCGCTCGATCACCGCGCGCATGAACACGGCCTGGAAGTGCAGCCCGAACGAGTACAGGTCGCCGAGGTGCGGCTCGATGTCCTCGGGCAGCGTGCGCTCGCGCGTCGAGTTGAAGCCGATCATCACGCGGTCGTTGTAGGCGTTGTGCAGCGTGAAGCACGCGCCGCTGCGGATGCCGAAGCGCGCGGCGTCGCGCAGGAAGGCGTCGATGCGCTCGCCTCGCCCGGCGAATCCCCCGCTGCTCCACGGCGTGATCGTCGGGCGGTCGTGCGACAGCGCGAGCCGCGGGTCGACCTCGACGTAGCCGTTCGTCTCGTAGAGCCGCAGCCACTCGTCCGGGAGCGTGGCGAACACGTACAGCTGCGCGGCGCGGGTCGGCGCGGGCATGCACGCGAGGCCGCACACGAACGAGTCGAAACCCCACCGGGCGACCGTCGCGCGCACCGACTCGACCAGGTCGCCGCCGCCGTCGGCCGCGTCGACCAGCAGCTGCAGGAGCCTCGGGTTCCGCTCCGCGGCGAGCACGTGGTGCGCCTTGATGTCGACTCGGTTGAGCATGCGGGGGGCTCCTCGCGCGGAAGGAGTGCGCTCAAGAACCCGATGGGTTCTCGCAGCCGGTGGGGAAATAGTGTGAACCGGCAACGAGCGCGGCATCACCTGCCACTATTGACAGGGGGCGCGTGCGCACGCGCGCGTCCGTCGGCTGCGCGCGACGGGCGGCAGTGCGTGGACGCGTTAATGCATTCGTCATGCGAGGGCGCGCGCGGCGAGTGCGTGGCAGAATCGTAGCCGCGGCCGACGCTGCGGGCGTCTCCGTCCGTCCGCCGGTCGCGACTTCGCGACCCGTTTCAAATGCCGTGCCCAACCCCCGGTTCTACATAGACTTCCCGCTCGGGCAGGCGTGCGTCGGCACCTCGCTCGCGCTGCCCGGCGACGTCGCGCACCACGCCGTGCGCGTGTTGCGCCTGCCGCTCGGCGCGCCGATACGCCTCTTCGACGGTCGCGGCGGCGAGTACCGCGCGGCGATCGACCGCATCGACCGCCACGGCGTGGGCGCGCGAGTCGACCGCTTCGATCCGGTCGATCGCGAGTGGGCCGGCGCGCCGGTCCTGGCGCTGGCGGTCATCGCGACCGACCCGATGGACGCGGCCGTGCGCAAGGCGGTCGAACTCGGCGCCGCATCGATCGTCCCGGTCGTCGCCGCGCGCAGCCAGGGCGCGATGCGCGGGGCGCGCGGGACGAAGCGGCTGCAGCATTGGCGCTCCATTGCGATCGCGGCGTGCGAGCAGTGCGGGCGCAATCGCGTGCCGCCGATCGCCGAGCCGGTGGCGCTCGACGACTGGCTGCGCGGCATCGGACCCGCCAACCTGCCGGGCGCGATCGCCGGGCCCGGCGCGACCGTGTCGCTGGCGGGGTTCGCTTCGCGCACGCCGCCGCGCACCGTGCTGGTGGGCCCCGAGGGCGGCTTCACGGAGGCCGAGGTGACGCTCGCCGTGGCACGCGGCTTCGTGCCCGTGCACCTCGGCGCGCGGGTGCTGCGCGCCGACACGGCAGCGGTCGCCGCGCTCGCCACGCTCGCCGCCGTCGCCGGCGACGCGCGCTAGGAGATCGATGCAAAAGGCGTTCGGGGGCGCAGTGGATGCCGTGAGGTCGACGTAGCGCCTTTTGCATCGAGCCAGGAATCACGCGAGCGCCCTCGGGGCGGCCCGTCGGGCGCTCGCCGGCAGCGGCATGAAACAACGCCCACCGTGCGTGCGTTGGCGCTCACGTTGTCGTACTGCATTGCGCTGCCAATTGCTCAGGCGTTCAGCGCGACGGGGTGCGCGCTCTTGCCGGCGATGGCCAGCGCGAGCGCCAGCACTTCGTCCCACGCGTCCCCGCGGCCGATGCCTTTCGACAGCGCGTCGACGCGGGCGAGCGCGACGAGCCCGCGCAGCAGCGCCGCGCCGCGCAGGCGCCTCGCCGCCTTCTCCATCGCGTGCTGCCGCCTGCCCCACACGCGCGCGTTGCGCAGCGCGCTCGCGAGCGGCGTGCCCTCGCGGGTCATCGCCTCGACCGCAGCGAGCGCGTGCAGGTCCTCGCCCAGCGCCCAGATCGCGAGTTGCGGCCCGTCGCCCCCGGCGGCGAGCGAAACGAGGATGCGAGCCGCGCGCGCGGCGTCGCCGGCGAGCCACGCCTCCGACGCCGCGAACACGTCGTAGCGCGCGACGTCGGCGACGGCCGCCTCGACCGCGTCGTGGTCGAGCGCACCCTCGGGCAGCAGCAGCGCGAGCTTCTCGATCTCCTGCCGCGCCGCGAGCAGGTTGCCTTCGCAGAGGTCGGCGAGGAAGGCGAGCGTCTCGGGCGCGGCCTTCTGCTTCTGCCTCGCCAGGCGACCGGCGATCCAGCGCGGCAGCGCGTCGCGCTCGACGGGCTGCACCGCCACCACGACGGCACGCTCGCACAGCGCGGTGAACCACGCGGAACCCTGCGCGGCCTTGTCGAGCCGCGGCAGCGTGACCAGCGTGACGTTGTCGGGATTGGGGTCGGCGGCATACGCCTCGAGCGCCTTGCCGCCTTCCACGCCCGGCTTGCCTGACGGGATGCGCAAGTCGACGAACCGCCGCGTGCCGAACAGTCCCATGCTCGCGTTGGCGGCGAGCAGCGCGTCCCACTTGAAGTGCTGCTCGACGACGAAGGTCTCGCGCTCCTCGACGCCGGCGCGGCGCGCCGCCGCGCGCACCGCGTCGCCGCACTCGAGCGCGACCAGCGGCTCGTCGCCGTGCACGACGTACAGCGGCGCGAGCGCCTGTGCGAGCCGCGCCTCGAGGTCTTCCGGCCGGACGTTCACCGCAACCCGGCGCGCGAAGGCGTCACGCGGGGCGCCGGGCCAGCTGCAGCCGGCGCACGATCTGCTGCACGGCGTCGGACTGCATCTCGGCGCGCAGGCGCTGTTCCTGGATCTCGCGCGCGAGCCGCTCGGTGTCGTCGTAGCCGTAGGTGCGGCGCACGACGATCTCGTCCTGCTTCAGCCACTCGCGCCCGTCGCCGTCGCGCACCCTGAACACGACGGCCTTGGCGAGCACGTACTCCTGGACGCGGCCGCCGGGGGACAGCGAAAGCACCTGCTTGTCGTCGACGATCGACACGACGTCGACGATCACCTGCGCGGCTTCGGCCTTCTCCGCGACCCGTGCGCCGCCGCTGGCGGCGAGGCTGCGGCTGAGCTCGACGGCGAACGCCGGCTGGCCGGGCGCGTTGACGTGGATGGAGTCGAACGCAAAGGTCGCCTGCCCTCGCAGCTGGAAGCCGCAGCCGACGAGCGAGCCCGTGAGACACAGTCCGACGGCCAGTCGGACGAGTGTCGTTCGGCGGACGAGCTTGTCGTCCCCGCGGATGCGGGGACCCAGTGTCGTACCGCCTCGTTCATCAGACGACGACATTGACCAGCTTGCCGGGGACGATGACGACCTTCTTCACCGGCGCGCCCGCAGCGTGCTTCGCGACCTCCGGCGCAGCGCGGGCCGCGGCCTCGATCGCGTCCCTGCCGGCGGTCGCGGGCACGACGAGCTTGCCGCGCAGCTTGCCGTTGACCTGGAGCACGAGATCGATCGCGTCCTGGACCAGCGCGCCCTCGTCGACCTCGGGCCACGGCGCGTCGAGCAGGTCGCCGTGCTCGCTCCCGTAGCCGAGTTCCTGCCACAGCGTCCACGCCGTGTGCGGCACGACCGGGTAGAGGACCCGCAGCAGGATCGACAGCCCCTCGCGCGTGAGCGCCGCGGCGCCGCGCGCATCCTTCGGCAGCGACTCGAGCGCGTTCAGCAGCTTGTAGCCGGCCGACACGACGGTGTTGTACTGGATGCGCTCGTAGTCGTAGTTCGCCTGCCGCAGCGTCAGGTGCAGCTCGCGGCGCGCGGCCTTCACCGCGCCGTCGGCCTTGCGCGGGTCGAAACCGCTGGCGGCAGCCACCGTGTCCTTCGCGCCCTGCGCGAACGTCCACAGCCGCCTCAGGAACCGGTAGCTTCCTTCGACGCCCGCGTCGGACCACTCGAGCGTGGCGTCGGGCGGCGAGGCGAACATCACGAAGTGACGCGCCGTGTCGGCGCCGTACTTCGCGATCAGCTCCTCGGGATCGACGCCGTTGCGCTCGGACTTCGACATCTTCGCCACGCCGCCGTACTCGACCGTGGTGCCGTCGGCGAGCCTGCCCCCGGCGATGCGCCCGCCCTCGCCGATCACCGGCGTCACCTCGGCAGGCGGGAAGTAGTCGATGCCGCCGCGGTCGTTGCGCCGCGACCAGACGTGGTTCAGCACCATGCCCTGCGTCAGCAGGCGCGTGAACGGCTCGTCGAACTTGACGAGGCCCATGTCGCGCATCACCTTGGTCCAGAAGCGCGCGTAGAGCAGGTGCAGGATCGCGTGCTCGATGCCGCCGATGTACTGGTCCATCGGCATCCAGTAGTCGTTGCGCGCGTCGACCATCGTCGGCGCGTCCGGGCACGCGTAGCGCATGTAGTACCAGGACGAGTCGACGAACGTGTCCAGCGTGTCGGTCTCGCGCCGCGCCGGCTTGCCGCACTGCGGGCAGTCGACGGCGAGGAAGTCCTCGCGTTTCGCGAGCGGGTTGCCGCTGCCGTCGGGCACGCAGTCCTCGGGCAGGACGACCGGCAGGTCGCGGTCCGGCACCGGCACGGCGCCGCAGGACGCGCAGTGGACGATCGGTATCGGCGTGCCCCAGTAGCGCTGCCGCGAGACGCCCCAGTCGCGCAACCGGAACGTCACCTTCTTCTCGCCCAGGCCCTTCGCGGCGAGGTCGGCGGCGATCGCGTCCACCGCCGACTTGTAGTCGAGGCCGTCGTACCTGCCGGAGTTGACGCAGCGGCAGCGCTGCTTGTCCTCGTACCACGGCTGCCACGCGTCGGTCGAGAACGCCTCGCCCTCGACGGCGACCGCCTGCCGGATCGGCAGCGCGTACTTCTTCGCGAACGCGAAGTCGCGCTCGTCGTGCGCGGGCACCCCCATCACCGCGCCGTCGCCGTACCCCATCAGCACGTAGTTGCCGACCCAGACGGCGACGCGCTCGCCGGTGAGCGGGTGCGTGACGAAGAGGCCGGTGGGCATGCCCTTCTTGTCCATCGTCGCGAGGTCGGCCTCCATCACGCTGCCGCGGCGGCATTCGTCCACGAACGCGGCGAGCGCGGGGTTCGACTTCGCCGCGTGGAGCGCCAGCGGGTGCTCGGCGGCGACCGCGCAGAACGTCACGCCCATGATCGTGTCGGCGCGCGTGGTGAACACGTACATGCGCCCGTCGCCGATCGGCCGGCCGCTCGTTTCCCCATCCGTGCCGCGGATGTCGTGCGTAAACGCGAAGCGCACGCCCTCGCTGCGGCCAATCCAGTTCGCCTGCATCGTGCGCACGCGCTCGGGCCAGCCGTCCATCCCGTCGAGCCGGTCGAGGAGTTCCTGGGCGTAGTCGGTGATGCGCAGGTAATAGCCGGGGATCTCGCGCTTCTCGACGACGGCGCCGGTGCGCCAGCCGCGGCCATCGATCACCTGCTCGTTGGCGAGCACCGTCCGGTCGACCGGGTCCCAGTTGACGACCTGCGTCTTGCGGTAGGCCACGCCGCGCTCCAGCATGCGCAGGAACATCCACTGGTTCCACTTGTAGTACGCCGGGTCGCAGGCCGCGACCTCGCGCGACCAGTCGATCGCGAGCCCCATCGCCTGCATCTGCTGCTTCATGGAGGCGATGTTCTGGTACGTCCACTGCGCGGGCGGCACGCCGTTCTTCATCGCGGCGTTCTCGGCGGGCAGGCCGAACGCGTCCCAGCCCATCGGCATCAGCACGTTCCAGCCGCGCATGCGCAGGTGCCGGTACATCACGTCGTTGATCGTGTAGTTGCGCACGTGCCCCATGTGCAGCCGGCCGGACGGGTACGGCAGCATCGAGACGCAGTAGAACTTGCGCGCGCCGGGCTTCTCGACGGCGCGATAGGCGTCGGCGCGCGCCCACGCGTCGCGCGCGGCGGTCTCGATCTTGGCGGGCTCGAACGGCGTCATGGATTCGCGGCGGCGCGCGTTGCGTCCGCTCGAAGGGGCGGGCGAGGCCTTCGATTATACCGGCGGGGTCACATGCCGGTCGTGGGAACCCCGGCCACGAGCACCCACAGGCCGATCAGCGCGAACAGTGCCGCGGCGACGATGCGGATCAGGCGAAACGGGATCTTCTCCGAGGCGATGCGGCCGGCGAACACGACCGGCACGTTGGCGACGAGCATGCCGAGCGTGGTGCCGATCACCACGGCGACGAGCGAGGGGAACTGTGCGGCGAGCATCACCGTGGCGACCTGCGTCTTGTCGCCCATCTCGGCGAGGAAGAAGGCGACCGTCGTGACGAGGAACACGCCGGCCTGCGAGCGCTTGCCGGCGTCGTCGTCGTAGGTGTCGGGCCTGAGCGCCCAGGCGGCGACGGCGAAGAATGCCAGCGCGAGGATCCACTTCAGCACGTCCGGCGGCACGGTCTGGCGCACCCAGTTGCCGACCCACCCGGCCAGCGTGTGGTTGAGCGTCGTCGCGACGAGGATGCCGGCGCAGATCGGCCACGGCTTGCGGAAGCGGGCCGCGAGCATCAGTGCGAGGAGTTGCGTCTTGTCGCCGATCTCGCCGACGGCGACGACGGCGGTGGAGACGAACAGGGCTTCGAAGAACAAGGCTGGAGGCGCCGGAAGGGCGCCGTGGAGGGGGGGCGCGCGCGTGATTCTACCGGGAGCGCCCCCGCCGATCGGCGCCGGACGATCGTTCGGCTGCCCGGCAGTCCCCGCTGGCGGCCCACCGCGCGTGCGGTGGCACAATGCCGGGAACCTCCGGTGCCGTGCGCGCTCAGAGCAGTCGCAGGCCGCGTCGCGCCGGTCTTCGCGCACCCGATGCTCCTCGTCCACGCCGTGACCCGGCTTTTCGCCACCATGCTGCTCGCCGCACTGGCGTCGCTCGCGAGCGCGGCGGCGGTGCGCACGCCGAACGTCGAGGCGGAGCTCGTCGCCGAGCGCACGGCGCTCGTGCCCGGGCAGACGACGACCGTCGCGCTGCGCCTCGCGATCCGCGAGCGCTGGCACACGTACTGGCAGAACCCGGGCGACTCGGGCCTGCCGACCACGCTGGCGTGGAAGCTGCCCGCGGGACTGACCGCGGGACCGATCCAGTGGCCCGCGCCCAAGGCGCTGCCGGCCGGACCGCTGGTCAACTACGGCTACGAGGGCGAGGTGTTCCACCTGGTCGATGTCGCCGTGCCTCCGGGCGTGCCTGCAGGCTCGGCCTTGACGCTCGCCGC
>JAOUIA010000074.1 GCA_029884335.1 Betaproteobacteria bacterium | reverse complement strand
CGGGGATGCTGTCCGAACGCTGGGTCGACGACGAAGTCGCGGGCCACGGCTGGCGCGGCTACGCGGCGTTCATCGCCGTGGGAACGCTCGCCACCGCGCTCGGCTTCCCGCGGCAGGTGATCGCGTTCCTCGGCGGCTACGCGTTCGGCGTCCTGCTCGGAACCGAGTTGGCGCTGGCGGGGACGGTGATCGGCTGCGCCGCGACGTTCGTCTTCGCGCGCGTCGTCGTCGGGCCGAGCCTGCGCGAGCGCTTGGCCAGAAGAGTCGGTCGCCTCGACGAGTTCCTCGGCGCCGCTCCGTTCCAGATGTCGCTGGTCATCCGCCTGCTGCCCGTGGGCAGCAACGTGCTCACCAACGTCTTCGCCGGCATCGCGCGGGTGCGCTTCGCGCCGTTCGCCTCCGGATCGGCCGTGGGCTACCTGCCGCAGACCGTGGCGTTTGCGCTCGCCGGCAGCGGCGTCCAACTCGGCCGGCTGCTCAACGTCGGGCTCGCGGGCATCCTCCTCGTCGTTTCCGCGCTCCTCGGCATCCGGCTCTACCGGCAGCACCGGCACGGCGCGGCGCTCGAGGCCGAGATCGACAACTCGCTCGGCGACGGTCGCGACACCGGGTCCGCGCCCGCGGCATGATCGCCGCCGGCTGGCTGCGCGAGGCGCTCGCCGCGCACGCGGGCGCCTTGGCGCGCGTGGCGCTCGTCGCGCTCGTGGCCCTCGTCGCGCTGGCGGCGCGCACGGCGATGCCGATCGACGAAACGCGCTACCTCGCCGTGGCGTGGGAAATGTGGCAGCGCGGCGACTTCCTCGTGCCCCACCTCAACGGTGCGCCGTACAGCCACAAGCCGCCGCTCCTGTTCTGGCTGGTCCACGCCGGCTGGGCGGCGTTCGGCGTGAACGATGCGTGGCCGCGGCTCGTCATGCCGGCGTGCGCGATCGCGACCTCGCTCGTGACCGCGCGCACGGCCCGCGAACTGTGGCCCGACGCACCCTGGCTTGCCAGCCGCGCCGCGTGGATCCTGCTGGGCAGCATGCTCTTCGCGCTGTTCGCCGTCATGTTCATGTTCGACGTGCTGCTCGCGCTGTGCGTGTCCGCGGGCGTGCTCGGCCTGGTCCGCGCCGCGCGCGGCCGGGCACACGGCTTCGCGCTGCTTGCCCTGGGGATCGGCGCGGGCGTCCTCGCGAAAGGCCCCGCGGTCCTCCTGCACCTGCTGCCCGCCGCCCTGCTCGCGCCGTGGTGGGCGGGCCGCGGCAGCCTGCGCCCGACGCGCTGGTACCTCGGCGTCGCGCTAGCCGTCGCCGGCGGCGCGGCGATTGCGCTGGCCTGGGCGATCCCCGCCGGGATGCGCGGCGGCGAGGCCTACCGCCAGGCGATCTTCTGGGGCCAGACCGCGCATCGCATGGTCGACTCGTTCGCGCACCAGCGGCCGATCTGGTGGTACCTGCCCTGGCTGCCGGTCGCGCTGGCGCCGGTTCTCGCCTGGCGGCCGCTGTGGGACGGCATCCGGACGCCGGGCCTCCTCCGCGACCGCGGCGTCCGCCTGGCGTCGTGCGTGGCGCTGCCCGCGCTGGTCGCGTTCTCGCTGGTCAGCGGAAAGCAGCTGCACTACCTCGTTCCCGACATTCCCGCGTTCGCCCTGTTCGCTGCGCGCGCCCTCGAACGCCCGCAGCCGGCGCGCCGACCGTGGCTCGCCGCCGCGGCGCTCGCCGCGATCGGCATCGCGGTCCTCGCGCTGCCACACGTCCGGCTTGCCGGCGCGGCCGCCACGCTGCGCGAAGTCCCCGCGGCCGGCGCTCTCGCCTTCTTCGCGCTCGCGGCCTGGCTGGTGCGCGTGCCGCGCGTCGCCGCCGAGCAGGTGCCGCGGCTTTGCGGCGCCGCGATGCTGGCGCTCGCCGCGATGCACCTCGTCTTCGTCGCGCGGCTCGCGCCGGCGTGGGACATGCGCCCGCTCGCGCGCAAGATCCACGAACTCCAGGCCGCCGGCGTGCCGCTCGTCCACGACGGCGCGTACCACGGCCAGTTTCACTTCGCCGGCCGGCTGGACGCTCCGCTGCAGGAGGCGCGAACTCTCGACGCGACGGCTGCCTGGCTCGGCGCCAATCCGCGCGGCGCGGCAGTGGTGTACTTCAGGGACCCTGCCGCGCTGGCGAACTTCGCCCCGATCGCAACGCAGCCGTTCCGCGGCCGCCACGCGGCGATCATCGATGCCGACAGGGCGGTAGGCGCCGTGCGTGCCTCGCGCAGCGAGGAGCGCGGCCGCCCCGACGACGGGGCCGAGTCCGACTAGCGGCGTGATGCCGGACGGCGTCCGGAACCTGGACGCCTGCCCGGCGCGCGTTGCTTCCCGGTCGCCGTCGGGCGCCCAGCGGGCCGTCGCGACGGCGCTCGCGCGATCCGGGGCTCGATGCAGGAGGCGCGGCCCCGGCGCCGCGGCATCCACCGCGTGCCCGGGACGCTTCCCGCCACGGGTTGCCGGCGCGCGGCGCCGGCGCCTGGGGACGCGCTGCGCAACCCGCGGAAACGCGTCCCGACGGGCAGCCGAGCGAACTGCACGTGTCGGCTGGCGGACAGTTCTTCGTGCGAGGCTGCGCGCGCCGCGAGGTTACGCAGGGATTCCCTAGCCTGCCAGGTTGCGCTCGGCGAACTGCCAGTTCAGCAGCTTGTCGATCACCGCGTTGACGAAGTCGGCGCGGCGGTTCTGGTAGTCGAGGTAGTACGCGTGCTCCCAGACGTCGATCGTCAGCAGCGGCTTCTGGCCCTTCGTGAGCGGCGTCTCGGCGTTCGGCGTCTTGACGAGCTTGAGCGCGCCGGCGTCGGCGACGAGCCAGCCCCATCCCGAGCCGAACTGCGTCACGCAGGTCTGGCCGAACTCCTTGCGGAAGTTGTCGAACCCGCCGAACGACGCGTTGATCATGTCGCCGATCTTCCCGCCCGGCGCGCCGCCGCCGCCGGGCCGCAGGCTGTTCCAGAAGAACGTGTGGTTCCAGACCTGCGCGGCGTTGTTGAACACGCCCGCCTTGTCCGCCTTGCCGGCGGTCGCCTGCACGATCGCCTCGAGCGACTGCCCCTCGAGCTCGGTGCCCTTGACGAGGTTGTTGAGGTTGTCCACGTACGTCTTGTGGTGCTTGCCGTAGTGGAAGCCCAGCGTGTTCGCCGAAATGACCGGGTCGAGCGCGTTGTCGGCGTAGGGAAGCGGAGGAAGCGAGAACATGGGCATGGCTCCGTGGTGGTCCTGTTGGATCCCGCGGCCCGCGCTGCGGGCCGCGGAGGGCGCGATGATACGCGGTGAGGGTCAGCCGGCGCGGATCACCGCGCAGGCGAGCCGCGCGCCGGCGTTGCCGGTGGGCTGCGTCTTGTAGTCGTCGGGGTCCTTGTGGACGATGAGCCCGCGGCCGAGCAGCGACTTCGTGCCCGCGGCGACGGTGACGTCGTCGAGCGTGAACGACGCGGTCGCGTTGCCGTTCGCGTCGGCCTTCAGGCTCGGCATGTCGCCGGCGTGATGCGGCGCGCCCTGGGGCCCGTGCGGCTTGCCGTCCGGGTTGAAGTGGCCGCCCGCGCTCATGCCGTCGCCCGAGCTGCAGTCGCCCTTCTCGTGGACGTGGAAGCCGTGCTCCTGGTTGGGCGCGAGCCCGGTGACCTCGGCGATGACCGCGACCTTGCCCATGCGCTCGACGAAGGTCACCGTGCCGGCGGCGCGGTTGCCCCGGGTCGGCTCGAGCTTCGCGGTGGCGCGGGCGCCGTCGAACGGCGTGCTCGTCATCGACGCGCAGCCGGCCACGAGCGCCGCGACTGCGGCGATGGATGCGATGTATCTGATGGTCATTCCCTACCCCCTCGAAGATCAGCCGGGCGGGATGGAGACGGCGCGCCCGGCCGCCCGCCTGTGCCGCGGTCAGTCGCCGTAGAGCTTCTGCACGCGCTCGCGGCGCTCCTGCGCCTCGAGCGACAGCGTGGCCGTCGGACGCGCCAGCAGCCGGGGGATGCCGATCGGCTCGCCGGTCTCGTCGCACCAGCCGTAGCTGCCGTCGTCGATCTGCTTGAGCGACTTCTCGACCTTCTTGAGCAGCTTGCGCTCGCGGTCGCGCGTGCGCAGCTCGAGCGTGTACTCCTCCTCGAGCGTGGCGCGGTCGGACGGGTCGGTGGTGACCTCGTTCTCGCGCAGGTGCTCGCCGGTGTCGTCGGCATTTTGCAGCAGCTGGTCGCGCAGCTCGAGAAGGCGCTTCCTGAAGAACGCGAGCTGCGCCTCGTTCATGTAGTCCTTCTCCGGCGCCTTGAGGAGCTCCTCCTCGGTCAGCTCGCGCACCTTGTCCTTCCGGACGGCGGCGGCCGCGGTCTTGGCGGCGGCGGTCGCGGTCTTGGCAGCGGCGGATGCGGTCTTGGCAGCCATCGTCGGTTCCGTTCCTGCGGTTGAAGGGCGCTCCGTTGCCGGACGCCCCGAACAGAAGATTATAGCCGGATCGCTGCCCGGCGCGCCAACCGCCTGCCGGCGCGGCGGCCCCGCCCGAACGCCGGCGGCCGGGTGCCTATAATCGGCCGGCACGAGCGAGAACGGAACCATGCGACTGAAGATCACCCGGCCGGACGACTGGCACCTGCACCTGCGCGACGGCGAGGCGCTCGCCGCGGTCGTCGGCGCGACCGCGCGGGTGTTCGGCCGCGCGATCGTCATGCCGAACCTCAAGCCCCCGGTCACGACCGTAGCCGCGGCCGCCGCCTACCGCGACCGCATCCGCGCCGCGCTTCCGGCCGGCTCGCGCTTCGAGCCGCTGATGACGCTCTACCTGACCGATGACACCGGCGCCGACGAGATCGCCCGCGCGCGGGCGAGCGGCTTCGTGCACGCCGTCAAGTACTACCCCGCGGGCGCGACGACGAACTCCGCCGCGGGCGTGACCGCGATCGAGCGCGCCTACCCGGCGCTCGCCGCGATGGAACGCGAGGGCGTGGTGCTGTGCGTGCACGGCGAAGTGACCGACGCCGACGTCGACGTCTTCGACCGCGAGCGCGCGTTCGTCGACACGCTGCTCGCGCGAATCGTGCGCGACTTCCCGGCGCTGCGGGTCGTCCTCGAGCACGTCACCACGCGCGAGGCGGTCGACTTCGTCGGCGCGGCCGGCGCGAACGTCGCCGCGACGATCACGCCGCAGCACCTGCTGTGGTCGCGCAACGCGATGCTGGCCGGCGGCGTGCGTCCCCACCTGTACTGCCTGCCCGTCCTCAAGCGCGAGACGCACCGGAGAGCGCTCGTCGCGGCCGCGACCTCGGGCAACCCGAAGTTCTTCCTCGGCACCGACAGCGCGCCGCACGCGCGGAACGCGAAGGAGCACGCCTGCGGCTGCGCGGGCTGCTACAGCGCGCCCGTCGCGCTGCCGCTCTACGCCGAGGCGTTCGAGGACGCGGGAGCGCTCGACCGCCTCGAGGGCTTCGCAAGCTTCTTCGGCGCCGACTTCTACCGCCTGCCGCGCAACCGCGACACCGTCACGCTCGAGCGCGCCGAAGTGGAGGTGCCCGGCGAGCTGCCGTTCGGCGCCGGGGCGATCGTGCCGCTGCGCGCCGGCGAGCGCGTGCGCTGGCGCGTGACCTGACAGCCGTCAAGGAACTTCGCGGCGCGGGTGCTATCCTACCCGTCGAAGTCAGCCAGACCGCCGCTGCCCGCCTCACGGCGGGGAGAGGAAAGTCCGGGCTCCGCAGAGCAGGATGCCGGGTAACGCCCGGCCGCTATAAGTCGCCGCTCGCGCGGCCGATGAAGGCGAGGAACAGGGCCACAGAGACGAGTCGCTCCGTTCGCGCAAGCGCGCGGGGCGGGTGAAACGCGGCAACCTCCATCCGGAGCAACACCAAGTAGGCGGACTACGATGCTGCTCGCAGAGTCCGCGGGTAGGTGGCTTGAGCCCCCCGGCAACGGAGGGCCTAGAGGAATGGCGGTCATAGCGCGGGACGGAGTGCCCGCGCCGTAACAGAACCCGGCTTACCGGCTGACTTCGACTTTCACCGCGCCCCGCGGCGACCCCGCGGGGCGCCTTTCATTCAAGGCCGGCGCCCCACCGCGCGCTGGTAGGCGATCCAGCCGACCACGCCGCACGCGGCGGTGACGCCGAGCGCGAGCGTGCGCTGCGGGTCGAGCGCGACCAGCAGCGCGAACGCCGCGGGCGCGATCGCGCGCGCGATGAACTGCGGGCGCGCGAGGCGGCCGAGCAGCGCGCCGTAGCCGCTGCGTCCGAACAGCTCCGCCGGCACGACGCCGCGCACGATCGTCATCACCCCGTGGCTGGTGCCGTAGAGAACGGCGAACAGCAGGGCAGGCGCGAGCGCGCCGGACAGTTGCGTGAGCAGCAGCAGCGAGACGGTCATGGTGGCGAACGCGAGCGTCCCCGCGAGGATCGGCCGGATCAGCCGGCCGAGCGCGAACTCGGCCACGCGCCCCGCGACCTGCATCGGCCCGATCAGCGCGCCGACGAGCACGGCGTCGCGGGCGGACAGGCCGCGCTGCGTCAGCACCTCGATCATGTGCGCTGCAAGCGCCGAGGCCGTGAGCGATGCGGCCGTGAGGGCCGCCGCGAGCCACAGGTACGCGCGGCCGCCGGCCGCTGCGGGCGGCGGCGCGGCCTCGCCCGCGGCCGCGTCCTCCTGCGGCGGCGCCGCGTGGCGCGGGACGAACGCGAGGTGCAGCGGCAGGCACAGCGCCAGGTGCAGCACCGCGTACAGCGCGAACGCGACGCGGAAGCCGTGCGCGTCGAGCAGCCACTGCGAGAGCGGCCAGAACGCGGTGCTCGCGAAGCCGCCGAACAACGTGAGCGCAGTGACGGTGCGGCGGTACGACGCTCCCGCGAGCTGGTGCAGCGTGGCGAACGCCGGGTCGTAGAGCGTTGCCGCCATCGCCGCGCCGGCCGCGACCCACGCGATCGCCAGCGTGACCGGGCCCTGCACCAGCGCGAGCAGCACGCACGCGACCGCCGCGGCGACCGACCCCCACGACAGGACGAGCCGCCCGCCTGCGCGGTCGATCGTGCGCCCTATCCACGGCGCGAGCAGTCCCGAGATGCCCAGGCCGGCGCTGTAGGCGGCGTACATCACGATCTCCGAGACGCCGGTCGCCTCGCGCATCGCGCGGCCGAGCACGGCTATCGTGTAGAACAGCGTGCCCCACGAGACGATCTGCGCCACGCCCAGCGCGACCACCGTCGCGGCGAGCGAGGGCCGCTGCGCGTCGTCAGGCACGGCGCCTCGCATCGCGCAGCATCTCGCGCGCCGCGTTGTGGCCGGGGATGCCGCTGACGCCGCCGCCGGGGTGCGCGCCGGCGCCGCACAGGTACAGCCCGCGCACGGGCGTGCGGTAGTCGCCGTGGCCGAGCACCGGTCGCGCGGCGAACAGCTGGTCCGGCGTGAGCGCGCCGTGGTAGATGTCGCCGCCGGGCAGACCGAACTCGCGCTCGAGATCGAGCGGCGACAGCGCGCGCGAGCCGATCACGCTCGCGCCGAAGCCAGGCGCGTAGCGCGACACCGTGTCGATCATCAGCGCCGCGACCTCGTCGCGCGCATCGTCCCAGGACCTGCCCGGCAGCGCGCTGCCCAGCTCGGGGTGGACGTGCTGGCAGAACAGGCTCGCGACGTGCATGCCGGGCGGGGCGAGCGAGTCGTCGACCAGCGAAGGGACGAGCAGCTCGACGATCGGCTCGCGCGACCAGCCCGTCGTCTTCGCGTCGAAGTAGGCGCGCTCCATGTAGGCGAGCGACGGCCCGACGACGATGCCGCTCGCGAGGTGCGGCCCGGCGCCGGGCAGCGCCGCGAAGTCGGGAAGCGCGCGAAGCGCGACGTTCATGCGGAACGTGCCCGACGCGCACCGGTAGCCGGCGATGCGCGCGCGGAAGTCGTCGGGCAGGTGCGCGGGATCGACCAGCCGCTCGAACAGGAGCTTCGGGTTCACGTTCGCCGCCACGCGACGCGCCTCGATCACCTCCCCGGACTCGAGCTCGACCCCGGCCGCGCGACCTGCCTTCACGATCACGCGCGCCACCGGCGCCTGCGTGCGCAGCGTCACGCCGCGTGCGGCGCACGCGCGCGCCATCGCCTGCGTGATCGCGCCCATGCCGCCGATCGCGTGGCCCCACTGCCCCGGCCTGCCGTCGGTCTCGCCGAGTGCCAGGTGCAGCAGCAGGTACGCGGTGCCCGTCGCGTACGGGCTCGCGAAGCTGCCCACCACGGCGTCGAAGCCGAGCGCGGCCTTGATCGGCGCCGACTCGAACCAGCGGTCGAGCACGTCGCCCGCGCTCCTGGTGAAGAGGTCCAGGACGTCGCGGCGGCCGGCGAGGTCGAGCGCGCGGAAACGCCGCGCCAGCTTCCAGCCGTCGAGCAGCGCGGCGAACCCGCCCGTGAACGTCGGCGGCGTGGCGTGCAGCAGCTCGCGCACGACGTCCGCGACGCGCCCCAGCATCGCGTGGTAGCGCGGCAGCGCCTCGGCGTCGCGGCGCGAGTGGCGCGCCACCTCGGCCTGTGTCGCCGCAAGGCTGCCGCCGACGCGCAGGAAGTCGCCGGCGCGCTCCGACAGCGGCAGGAAGTTCGCCAGCGGCCGCTCGACGATGCGCAGGCCCTGCCCCGCGAGGTCGAGGTCGCGCGCGACCTTCGGGCTCAACAGGCTGACGCTGTAGCTCGCCGTCGAGTTGCGGAACCCGGGGTGGAACTCCTCGGTGACGGCCGCGCCGCCGAGCAGCGCCCGCCGCTCCAGCACGCACACCGACTGCCCGGCGGCCGCAAGGTAGGCCGCGCAGACGAGGCCGTTGTGCCCGCCGCCGACGACGACCGTGTCAAGGACGCGCGCGGACACCGGCGGGTGGGCGCGTCAGTCTTCGGCGAGCCCGGCGGCGACCGTCGAGAATCCGGCGTCCACGTAGGTCACCTCGCCGGTGATGCCGGAGGACAGCGATGAGAGGTAGAACGCCGCCACGTTGCCGACCTCGTCGATCGTCACGTTGCGGCGCAGCGGCGTGTTGCGCTCGACGAAGTTCAGGATCCTGGAGAAGCCGCCGATGCCCGCGGCGGCGAGCGTCTTGATCGGGCCCGCCGAGATCGCGTTGACCCGCGTGCCCTCCGGTCCCATGCAGTTCGCGAGGTAGCGCACGTTGGCCTCGAGCGAGGCCTTCGCCAGTCCCATCACGTTGTAGTTCGGCAACGCACGCACCGCGCCGAGGTAGGTCAGCGTGACGATCGAGCCCTGGCGGCCGGCGAGCAACGGCCGCGCGCCCTTCGCCAGCGCGGCAAGGCTGTACGAGCTGACGTCGTGCGCCGTGGCGAACGCGCTGCGCGACAGGGAGTTCAGGAAGTCGCCCGACAGCGACTCGCGCGGCGCGAAGGCGATCGAGTGCAGCAGCCCGTCGAGCGCGCCCCACTCCGCGGCGAGCGCCGCGAACAGCGCGTCGACGTCCGCGTCGGAGGTGACGTCGCAGGGCAGGACCGGGCACGGCCCGAACTCGGCGGCGAGCTTGACGACGCGGTCCTTGAGCTCGTCGTTGACGTAGGTGAACGCGAGCGCCGCTCCCTCGCGCGCGCAGGCCTTTGCCACGCCGTAGGCGATCGACCGGTTCGACAGCACGCCGGTGATGAGGATCCTGCGATCGCGGAGGAAGCCCATGGCACCTGCTCTCAAGTCACCTTCGGAACGCGACACTGCCAGCTTGATGCGAAACGCTGCAACGGGGCGTCGCGTGTCCCACGCCGCGCGGTGTTGCGTGCCGTTCGATGCGGGCGCCGACGGGCCGCCCCTAGGCGCCCGCGCTGGCGTCGACCCAATGCAAAAGGCACAGCACCAACCTCCCGGATCGTCGCCTGCCCTGCGAACGCCTTTTGCATCGGCATGCTAGAAGAGCGACTTCGCCTGCTCGAACACGCCGCAGGCCACCACGTTGTTCGCGACCCCCGCCTGCGGGACCTGCGGCGTCATCCCCTGGTAGACGAGCACGCCGCGGCCGAGCGCGTCGCCGAGCCGCACGCCGCGCACGCGCGCGGTGAGCTGCAGGATGCCCTGCCCGCCCGCGTAGGCCTCGGGAACGAGCCGCAGCGGCGGCTCCTTCCATCCCGGCGGCGACCACGGCGCGCCCGCGGAGAAGCCGTTCGGCGAGGTGCAGTTGCCGTTGGCGTGCAGGACGATGCGATACGGCCCGGGGGGCGCGCCGGCCAGGTCGACCATCACGAGCAGCAGGTCGCCGCTCTCGCGCACCCGAACGAAGCCGCTGATCGAGGAGTTCAGGTTGCGCAGGCGCGCCTCGACGCCGGGCGTCTCGCGCGCGGCGGGCGCGGCCGTGTCCTCCTTCGCGAACCAGCGGCGCGGATCCCACGACGACGTGCTGCTGCACGCGCCGAGCGCAAGCACGGCGGCGAAAGCGGCGAGGAGGCGGGCGTTGCGCATCGGTCTCGCGGGAGGGAGGTTGGCCGAAGCTTGCGATGATAGGCGATGCGGGGCCACTGCGGGCGGCGGCGTGCAAACGGCCCGGCTTCGCAGATAATGCGACTTCCGGCGGACGGTCACCGGTTCCTTGGGCGAGAACATGGATCGAATGACAAGCGCCCGCCGCGCGATGGCGACGGCGGCGGCACTGGGCGCAGCGACGCTCCTGGGTGGCTGCTTGGGGGACGGCGGCGACGTCGACGCGAACGTCAAGCCGGACTTCCTCGGCGCCGTGACGCGGACCGTCTACGACGGGTCGAACGACGACCTGCTGACCGCGGGGCTGGGCAAGGCGGGGCTCGCGGGCGCGGCGCCGACCTACGCGAATCCGACGGCGCCCACCGCGACCGAGCTGCGCCGCCACGCGATCCATGCCAACTACCGCGCGATCGTCGACATCGCGGCCAATGGCGGCTACGGCACGCTGTACGGTCCGAACGTCGACGTCAACGGCCAGCCCACGCTCGGCGAGGGCAAGGTCGCCGGCGTCGAGTACATCGCGTACGCCGACGACGGCAGCGGTCTGCGCAACGTGACCCTGATGGTGCAGATTCCCGTCGGCTGGAACCGCGTCCGCCCGTGCATCGTCACCGGCACGTCGTCGGGTTCGCGCGGCGTCTACGGCGCGATCGGCAGCTCGGGCGAATGGGGCCTCAAGCATCGCTGCGCCGTGGCCTACGCCGACAAGGGCTCCGGCATGGGTGTGCACGACCTCGCCACCGACACCGTCAACCTGCAGGACGGGACGCGGGCCGCCGCCGTGGCGGCGGGGAAGAACTCGAACTTCACGTCGCTCGCCGGCAGCGCGCTCGCGTCTTTCAACGCCGCGAACCCGAACCGCGTGGCGGTCAAGCACGCGCACTCGCAGCAGAACCCCGAGAAGGACTGGGGTGCGGACACGCTCAACGCCGTGCGCTTCGCGATCTGGGCGCTGAACGAGGAGAAGGGCGACAAGAACTCCGACGGCAGCACGCAGCGGACCTACCTCGCCTCGAACACGATCGTCATCGCCTCGTCGGCGTCCAACGGCGCGGGCGCCGCCATCGCCGCGGCCGAGCTCGACACCGAGGGCCTGATCGACGGCGTGGCGGTCAGCGAGCCGAGCGTGGCGCTGCCCGCGAACCCGAATCTCTCCGTGAAGCGCGGCAGCAGGACGCTCGTCGGCGCGGGACGCCCGCTGTACGACTACTTCACCTACGCGAACCTGATGCAGCCCTGCGCCACGCTGTCGCCGCGCGCGGCCGGCAGTCCGGGGGCCGCGTTCGTGCCCGCCGCATTGGCGACCAACCGCTGCGCTTCGCTCAAGGCCAAGGGGCTGCTCACCACGGCGACGGTAGCCGAGCAGGCCGAGGAGGCCCTCGATGCGCTGCTCGCCTACGGCTGGGAGGCGGAGAGCATCAAGCTGCAGGCGTCGCACTACGCGTTCGCCACGCCCTCGATCGCGATGACCTACGCGAACGCGTACAGCCGCGCTTCGGCGGCGGACAACCTGTGCGGACTCTCGTTCGCGTTCACCGACGCCGCGGGCAGTCCGGCCCCGATTCCCGCCGCGAGCCTCGCGCAGGTCTTCGCCACGGGCAACGGCGTGCCGCCGATGGCCGGCATCAACATCGTGAACAACAACAACCCCGGCGGGCCGATCCGCGACGCCGCCTCGACCTCGCCGTCGACCGGCCTGCTGGACTTCAACGTCGACGGCGCGATCTGCCAGCGCAACCTGTGGACCGGCAGCGACGCCGCGGCGACGAAGCTCAAGGCGGGCGTCAACGAGATCCTGCGCAACGCGAACCTGAGGGGCAAGCCGGCAATCATCGTGCACGGGCGCGCCGACACGCTGGTGCCCGCGGCGTTCACCTCGCGCCCCTACTTCGGGCAGAACCGCATCGCCGAGGGGGCGTCGTCGAAGCTCTCGTACGTCGAGGTGACCAACGCGCAGCACTTCGACTCCTTCATCGACAATGCGGCGTTGCCGGGCTACGACAGCATGTTCGTGCCGCTGCACTACTACTTCAACCAGGCGCTCGACCTCGTCTACGCGCACCTCACGGCCGGCGGGAACCTGCCGCCCTCGCAGGTCGTGCGCACGACGCCGCGCGGCGGCACGCCCGGCGCGGCGCCCGCGATAACGCGGTCGAACGTCCCGTCGATCTCGACGAATCCCCCCGCGGCCGACCTCATCACCTTCTCCGGCAACACGGTGACGATCCCGGACTGACGGCGTGCCGGCGGTACAATCGGGCGGCCGCCCGCTCTCCGGGCGGCCGCTCCTTTTTCCGTACGCAGGAAACACCGCATGGCCGCCCCGATGACGCCGCAGGAGATCGTCTCCGAGCTCGACAAGCACATCGTCGGCCAGGACGCGGCCAAGCGCGCGGTCGCCATCGCCCTGCGCAACCGCTGGCGCCGCCAGCAGGTCCCCGAGCCGCTGCGCAGCGAGATCACGCCGAAGAACATCCTGATGATCGGCCCCACGGGCGTCGGCAAGACCGAGATCGCGCGCCGGCTCGCGCGGCTCGCCGACGCGCCGTTCGTCAAGGTCGAGGCGACGAAGTTCACCGAGGTCGGCTACGTCGGCCGCGACGTCGACACGATCGTGCGCGACCTCGTGGAGACGGCGGTCAAGCAGACGCGCGAGAGCGAGATGCGCAAGGTGCGCGACCGCGCGCTCGACGCCGCCGAGGAGCGCGTGCTCGACGTCCTCCTGCCGCCGGCGCGGGAGGTGAACTTCCACGACATGCAGCCGACCGACTCCGCGACGCGCCAGCGCTTCCGCAAGATGCTGCGCGAGGGCAAGCTCGACGACAAGGACGTCGAGATCGAGGTGTCCGCGTTGCCGCCGTCGATGGAGATCATGGCCCCGCCCGGCATGGAGGACCTCTCCAGCCAGCTGCAGTCGATGTTCCAGCAGATCGGCGGCGGACGCCGCCGCACGCAGAAGACGAAGGTGCGCGAAGCGCTCAAGCTGCTGACGGAGGAGGAGGCGGGGAAGCTGGTCAACGACGAGGAGGTCAAGGCGCGCGCGCTCGCCGCGGCCGAGCAGAACGGCATCGTGTTCCTCGACGAGATCGACAAGATCGCCTCGCGCGAGGGCACGCACGGCGCCGACGTCTCGCGCCAGGGCGTGCAGCGCGACCTGCTGCCGCTGGTCGAGGGCACGACCGTGACGACCAAGTACGGGATGATCCGCACCGACCACGTGCTCTTCATCGCCTCGGGCGCGTTCCACCTGTCGAAGCCCTCCGACCTCATCCCGGAGCTGCAGGGGCGCTTCCCGATCCGCGTCGAGCTCGGCTCGCTGTCGGTCGCCGACTTCGAGAAGATCCTCGTCGCGACCGACGCCTGCCTCACCCGCCAGTACGAGGCCCTGCTCGCCACCGAGGGGGTGACGCTGCGCTTCCTGCCCGACGGCATCCGCCGGCTGGCCGAGATCGCGCACGCGGTCAACGAGAAGCAGGAGAACATCGGCGCGCGGCGCCTCCACACGGTGATGGAGCGGCTGCTCGACGAGGTCTCGTTCGAGGCGACGCGCCACGGCGGGAGCGAGATCGCGATCGACGCCGCGTTCGTCGACGCGCGGCTCGCGGGGATCGCGGGGGACGATGAGCTGGCGCGGTACATCCTCTGAACCGCGGGAGGAAGGATGCGGGATGCAGGGTGAGAGCGCCCACGCCGCGGCGCGCTCACGCTTCTCCCCTCGCCCCCCTCCCCGCCGATTCGCATGATCGAACGCATCCTCGGCATCATCCTCCCCGTGTTCGCGGTGATCGCGCTCGGCTACGTGTGGGGCCGCCGCGTGCGCCCGGACATGACGATGGTGAACCGCATCAGCATGAACGTGCTGGCGCCGGCGCTCATCTTCTCCGCGCTCTCCTCGAAGTCGTTCGACGTGCGTGCCGACGCGGCGCTGATGGCGGGCAGCGTGGGCATCGTGCTGGGCTCGGGGCTGCTCGCCTGGCCGGTCGCGCGGCTGCTGAAGCAGGACGTGCGCACGTTCGTGCCGCCGATGATGTTCAACAACTGCGGCAACATGGGCCTGCCGCTCGCGGTGCTGGCGTTCGGGGAGCGCGGCTTCGGGCCGATGGTCGCGCTGTTCGTCATCAGCAACCTGCTCCACTTCACGCTCGGCGCCTGGATCATCGACCACCGCGCGCGCTTCGGACGCCTGCTGCGCAACCCGATGGTGTGGTCGACGTTCGCCGGCTTCGCGTTCGCCGTCGCGCGCCCGCCGCTGCCCGAGTGGGTCGCGGTGAGCTTCAAGCTGGTCGGCGACGGCCTGATCCCGCTGATGCTCCTCTCGCTGGGCGTGCGGCTCACCGGCATCCGCTGGAACGACGCGTGGCTGGGCGTGGTCGGCGGCGCGGTCTGCCCGGTCGCCGGTCTCGTCGCCGCGCTGGCGCTCGCGCCGCTGCTGGGCCTGACCGACCTGCAGCGCGGCCTGCTGGTGCTGTTCGGCGCGCTGCCGCCGGCCGTGCTCAACTTCATGGTCGCCGAGCAGTACCGCCAGGAGCCCGGCAAGGTCGCCTCGATCGTGCTGGTCGGCAACCTGCTGGCGATCGTGTTCGTGCCGATCGGCCTCGCGCTCGCGCTGCGCCAGTGAAGCCGTGAGCGGACAGCGCATCGCGGCGATCCTGTTCGATCTCGGCGGCGTGATCGTCGAGATCGTCGGCATGGACCGCCTGCTGCGCTGGTCGCGCGAGCTGCCGGACATGGAGACGATGTGGGGGCGCTGGCTCGCCTCGCCCGCGGTGCGCAGCTACGAGACGGGACGCTCGTCGCGCGAGACGTTCGCCCGCGACGTCATCGAGGAGTTCGGGTTCGACGTCGACGCCGCGACGTTCCTCGCCGAGTTCGCGCGCTGGCCGCGGCGCCTGTATCCGGAGAGCGCGCCGCTGCTCGCGGCGCTGCGCGGGCGCTTCCGCCTCGCCTCGCTGTCCAACACGAACGAGATCCACTGGGACCGCTACGAGCGCGAGTGGGCGCTGCCCGGCCTCTTCCACGCGAACTTCCCGTCGTTCGCCGTCGGGCGCATCAAGCCCGACGCCGACTACTTCGAGCACGTGCTCGGCACGCTCGGCCTGAGGCCGGAGCAGGCGTTGTTCGTCGACGACGTGCAGTTGAACGTGGACGCGGCCGCCGCGGTCGGTCTGGTCGCGCGGCGCGCCGTCGGGCCGCAGGGCGTGCGCGAAGCGCTGCGCGAACTCGACCTGGATGCGGAGGAACGCACGTGAACCTGCACCGCATGCTGCTCGAGCGCGACCGCGCGGGCAAGCCGCTGCGCATCGCGCTGATCGGCGCCGGCAAGTTCGGCGCGATGTACCTGGCGCAGGCGAAGCACACGCCGGGCATCCACATCGTGGCCGTGGCGGACCTGGCGCCAGACCGCGCCAAGGCCTCGCTCGCGCGCACTGGCTGGCCCGTGGAACGCTACGCCGCGCGCACGATCGCCGAGGCCGGCCGCAGCGGCGCCACGTGCGTCACCGACGACGCGCTCGCCGCGATCGCGGCGCCGGAGACCGAGATCGTGATCGATGCCACCGGCAACCCGGCGGCGGGCATCCGTCACGCGCTCGCGTGCTGCGCGCACGGCAGGCACGTGGTGATGGTGAACGTCGAGGCCGACGCGCTCGCGGGGCCGCTGCTCGCGCAACGCGCGCGCGCCGCCGGCATCGTCTACTCGCTCGCCTACGGCGACCAGCCGGCGCTGATCTGCGAGATGGTCGACTGGGCGCGCGCCGCCGGCTTCGCGGTGGCCGCCGCCGGCAAGGGCACGAAGTACCTGCCGGCGTACCACGAGTCCACGCCCGCGACGGTGTGGCCTCACTACGGCTTCACGCCGGAGATGGTGGCCGCCGGCGACTTCAACGCGCAGATGTTCAACTCGTTCCTCGACGGCACGAAGAGCGCGATCGAGATGGCCGCGGTGGCCAACGCGACGGGCCTCGCGCCCGCGCCCGGCGGCCTCGCGTTCCCGCCCTGCGGCGTCGACGACCTGCCGCGCGTTCTGCGCCCGCGCGACGAAGGCGGCCAGCTCGACCACCTGGGCCAGGTCGAGGTGATCAGCTCGCTCGAGCGCGACGGCCGTCCCGTCTTCCGCGACCTGCGCTGGGGCGTCTACGTCACGTTCCGCGCCGGCGACGCGATCGGCGAGGACTACGTGCGCCGCTGCTTCAAGGAGTACGGCTTCTCCACCGACCCGTCGGGACGCTACGGCGCGATGTACAAGCCCTACCACGCGATCGGGCTGGAGCTCGGCATCAGCGTGGCGTCGGCGGGCCTGCGCCGCGAGCCCACCGGACAGGCTGTGGCGTGGCACGGCGACGTCGTCGCCACCGCGAAACGCGACCTCGCCGCCGGCGAGACGCTCGACGGCGAAGGCGGCTACACCGTCTACGGCAAGCTGTTGCCGGCGCGGGATTCGCTGCGGCTGGGCGGACTGCCGCTCGGGCTCGCGCACGGCGTCGTGCTCAGGCGCGCCGTGGCCGCGCACGCGCCGGTGCGCTGGGACGACGTGGCCTACGACTCGGACGCCGAAGCAGTGAAGTTCCGGCGCGAGATGGAGCGGAAGCTCGCGGCGTAGCTTCGCCGGCGCCCGGCTGCGCCTCAAGGGTGGCGGCGAAAGACCGCCAGCGAAGCGTTCTCGAACGGCGTCCGGAACGCGCCGGTCTCGTCGATCACGTGCCGGTGCACGGGATTCACGTAGACGACGAGCAACGCGGTCGGCGGCGCGGCTTGCAGCAGCCGGCTCACCAGGCGCCGCAGCGTCGCCTCGTCGAACGGGTTGTAGAGGTACACGACCCGGTCGCGATCGTCGTACTCGTATTCGAGCGCGTCGACGTTCGCGAAGGCGACCGGCGCCCTGAGCGTCTCCTGCGCGGAAC
>JAOUIA010000073.1 GCA_029884335.1 Betaproteobacteria bacterium | reverse complement strand
ACGATCATCTAAGCTCTCCGGGGAGTGAGGTGCGGAAGGGGTCGGGCGAAGGCGGCACAGTCTAGCGCATGCGCCGCCGCGTGGCACGCGCACGGTACAGTCGCACCATGGCCGCAGCCGCACGCACCGCCGCCCGTCCCTCGCTTCCCGGGGACTTCCGCCGTTTCCTGTGGGTGCGGCTTGCCGGCACGGCGGCAAACCAGATGCTGCTGGTCGCGCTCGGCTGGCAGATGTACGACCTCACTTCCAGCGCCTGGGACCTCGGCCTCGTCGGGCTCCTGCAGTTCGTGCCCGCGCTGCTGCTGACGATCCCCGCGGGCCAGCTCGTCGACCGCGTCGATCGCCGCGCGGTGATCGCGGCCAGCCTTGCGCTGCAGGCCGGCGTGGCCGGCGTCCTCGGCGCGACGAGCGCGACCGGCATCGTCGGCCGCGAGCTCATCCTCGCCCTTGCGGTGGTCATCGGCGTGGCGCGGGCGCTGCAGATGCCCGCGCAGCAGGCGCTTGCGCCGACGCTGGTGGAGCCTGCGATGCTGCCGCAGGCCCTTGCCACCAGTTCTTCGGTGATGCAGGTGGCGATCATCGGCGGTCCCGCGCTCGGGGGCTTCCTCTACGCGCTGGGTGGCGCGGCGACCTACGGGGTCGCGTTCGCGCTGCTGCTCGTCGCGATCGGCGCCGCCGCGAGCATCCGGCGGCGTCCCGCGGCCGCAGCGAGGGCACCGGTGACGCTGGCCTCCCTGTTCGCCGGCTTCGGCTTCATCTTCCGCCAGAAGGTCGTGCTGGGCGCGATGTCGCTCGACCTGTTCGCCGTCCTGCTCGGCGGCGCCACGGCGCTGCTGCCGATGTTCGCGAAGGACGTACTCGACACCGGGGCGTGGGGGCTGGGGCTGCTGCGCGCCGCGCCCGCCGCCGGTGCGTTCCTGACCGGCGTCACGCTCGCGCACCGGCCCCTGCGCGGGCGCGTGGGCGGCTGGATGTTCGGCTCGGTGGCGGTCTACGGGCTCGCCACGCTCGCCTTCGCGCTGTCGACGGTCTTCGTCCTCTCGCTTCTCGCCCTCGCCGTCAGCGGCGCCGCCGACACGGTGAGCGTGATCATTCGCCAGACCTTGGTCCAGCTGGAGACGCCCGACAATATGCGTGGCCGCGTGAGCGCGGTGAACGCGACGTTCATCGGCGCCTCGAACCAGCTGGGCGAGTTCCGCGCCGGCGCGGTGGCGGCGTGGCTCGGACCCGTGGGGTCGGTGATCGTCGGTGCGCTCGGCACGCTCCTCGTCGTGGGGCTGTGGATGAAGCTCTTCCCGTCGCTGGTGCGGCGCGACCGCCTCGCGTGACGGGCGCCGGTCCCAGTCAGCCGCCCGGCCAGAACTCGCGCGACGCGATGCGCGCGCCTTCCGCGAGCGCCGCGAGCTTCGCCCAGACGACGTCGGGATCGACGGCCGCCTGGCCCACCCAGGTGCCGTAGCCGCAGTCGCTGCCGGCGATCACGTTCTCGCGCCCGACCAGCCGCGCGTAGCGGCCGATGCGCTGCGCGATCAGCTCCGGGTGCTCGATGAAGTTCGACTTCGACTCGATCACGCCGGGGATCAGCAGCTTGCCGTCCGGCAGCTTGACGCGTTCGAACACGGTCCACTCGTGGCCGTGCCGCGGGTTCGCCGCCTCGAGCGAGATCGCGCTCGGCCGCGCCTTGAACACGATGTCGACGATGTCGGCAAGCGGCACGTCGCAGTGGTGCGGCCCCTCGTAATTGCCCCAGCACAGGTGCATGCGCAGGCGGTCGGGCGGAATGTTCGCCAGCGCGTGGTTGAGCGCCTCGACGTGCATCTGCGCCTTGCTGCGGAAGTCGTCGAGGGCAAGCCCTGCGTACTGGATGTGGCGCCCCATCGCGAGGTCGGGGCAGTCGACCTGCAGCAGGACGCCCGCACGCGCGATCGTCTCGTACTCGTGGCGCATCGCCTCCGCGATCGCGAACAGGTAGGCTTCCTCGCCCGGGTAGTGCTCGTTGGCGAAGAAGAGGGAGATCACGCCCGGCGAGGCCGCCGACAGGAACGTCTCCTTCGGCGCGAACGAAGCGGTTGCGGCCTTCAGGTGGTCGACGTCGACCTGCGCGGCCCTCGCGTCGCGCACGGCGATCGGCGCGTTGCACGCCGGCGTCTTGCGCCGCGAGCGGCCGGGGTCGCCGAAGACGCGGCGGGCGAGGTTCGGGAAGTCGGCGAGGTCCTGGTAGACGAACGTGTTGCCCGCGCCGCCGAAGCCCGCGAGCCGGTCCTTGACGTAGGTCGCGTAGCTCGGCTTGCTCATCTCGCCGTCGTTGACGACGTCGATGCCCGCCTCGACCTGGCGGCGGACCACGTCGGCGACCGCTGCGGCGATGCGCGCGTCGAGCGCGACCGGGTCGACCGGCACGCCTTCCTCGCGCGCGTACATCGCCCGCACGAGGCTCTCCGGGCGCGGCAGGCTGCCCGTGTGCGTGGTGAGAAAGCGTTCCGTGCTCCGGTGCATGGCATCCTCCCTACCGCGGCAACGCGGCCTGGCGCCGCACCCAGCGCTCGAAGTCGGCCAGGTAGACGGCGAGCAACTCGCGGGTCGGCTCGTGGGCGAGCGTCCCGCCGGCGTCGAACTTGTCCTTCGCGAGCGTGATGGCGATGCCCGCGTGCGGGAACATGAGCGCCAGCGTCGACATGAGGACCAGCTTCAGCGCCTGCTGACCCCGCATCGTGCCGCTGATGCCGCCCGAAGCGCCCATCATCCCGACCGGCTTCCCGGCGAGCGGCGAGGCGAACGCCGGGCGCGAGGCCCAGTCGATCGCGTTCTGCAGCACGCCCGGCACGCCGTGGTTGTACTCGGGCGCGGCGAAGAGCACGGCGTCGCTGGCGGCGATCGCCTGCTTGAGGCGCCGCACGGCCTCGGGACGCGCGGCGTCCGTGTCGTGGTCGGCGTTGTACAGCGGCACCTCGGCGATGTCGAAAGGCGTGATGACCAGCGCCGGCGGCGCGAGGCGCCGCGCGCTCTCCAGCAGCTGCCGGTTGTACGAAGCGCGGCGCAGGCTGCCGGCGATGCCGAGCACCTGCAGGGGTTGGGTCGCGGGCGTCGCTGCCATCGGGGCCTCTATGGTGGAACGGAGGGGGGCTCGGCACCCACGCCGAGGTAGGCGCGGCGCAGCGCCGGCTCGGCAGCCAGCGCCCGCGGGGAGCCCTGCGCGACGACGCGCCCTTCGTCGAGGACGTACGCGCGATGGGCGATGTCGAGCGCCATCGCCACGTTCTGCTCGACGAGCAGCACGGCGGTGCCGGATTCGTTGATCTCGCGAATCGCGTCGAACATCGCGACCACGATGAGCGGCGCGAGCCCGAGCGAAGGCTCGTCGAGCAGCAGCAGGCGCGGCCGGGCCATCAGCGCGCGGCCGATCGCGACCATCTGCTGCTGGCCGCCGGAGAGCGTCCCCGCCGTGCGGTCGAGGAGGTCGCGCACGACCGGGAACAGCGCGCACACCTGCTCGAGCGAACGGGCGCGCGCCGCGCGCGCGCCGCGGCGGTAGCTGCCGATCTCCAGGTTCTCGCGCACGGTCATCCCGACGAACAGGCGCCGCCCCTCGGGAACGAGCGCGATGCCCTCGTCGCAGAAGCGGTGCGGCGGAAGGTGCGTGAGGTCGCGCCCGTCGAGCGCGATCGTTCCCCCGCGGATCGGGTTCACGCCGGCGACGGTGTTGATCAGCGTGGTCTTGCCCGCGCCGTTCGGCCCCACGACGCACACGAGCTCGCCGTCGCCGATGGCGAGCGAGACGCCCCACAGCGCGGGGGCGGCGCCGTAGCCGCTGGACAGGTCGGCGACCTCAAGCACGGGGCGAGCCCAGGTAGGCGTTGATCACTTCGCGGCGCCGCATGACCTCCGCGGCGGCGCCCACCGCGAGGACGCGGCCCTGGTCGAGCACGACCACGCGGTCGGACAGCTCGGTGACGACGCGCATCACGTGCTCGACGAGGACGATCGTCGTGTCGCGGTCGCGGATGCGGCGTATCAGCGCCACTGCCTCGTCGATCTCGCCGGGCGTGAGGCCCGAGAGCACCTCGTCGAGCAGCAGGAGCCTCGGGCGCGAGGCGAGCGCGCGCGCGAGCTCGAGGAACTTCGTCTGGTGCAGGTTGAGCTCGCCGGGATGGACGTGCGCGCGCTCCCCCAGCCCGGCGAACTCGAGCCAGCGCTGCGCCTGCGCGCGGGCGGCGCGGCGGTCGAGCCGCGCGCCGCCGAACATCGCGGCGAGCGCGACGTTGTCGAGCACCGTGAGGTGCGCGAACGGCCGGGGTATCTGGTAGGTACGCGCGACGCCTCCCCGCGCGATGCGGTGGGCGGGCAGTCCGCGCAGTTCGCTCCCGGCGAAGCGCAGGCTGCCGTCGTCGGCCTCGTAGTGGCCGCTGACCACGTTGATGAGCGTGGACTTGCCCGAGCCGTTCGGCCCCAGCATGCCGAGGATCTCGCCTTCGCGCACCTCGAGGTCCACGCCGTCGAGCGCTCGCACGCCGCGGAACGACTTGCGGACGCCGCGCAGGACGAGCAACGGCTCGGCGCCTCCCTTGCGGGCGAGGGGCGCGCCCGCAGCCGGCGGCTCCTCCGCAGGTGCGGCGACCGCGCTCGCGCGATCGGCGCGCAGCGCGGCGCGGCGCAGGATGCCTTCGGGCATGAACAGGACCGCGGCGACCAGCACGGCGCCGACGAAGGCCTTGCCCGCCACCGCCTGGTCGGCCGCGGTGAACGCGTAGAGCAGCACGGTGATGACGAGCGCGCCGAGCGCGGGTCCCGCCCAGTGGCGCGTGCCGCCGAGCACGCTCATCAGCACGACCGTGAGCGGCACGGTGATGTTGAACGTGCTGGGCGCGGTCACGTAGGAGACGAACAGCGCGTGCACGCCGCCGGCCGTGCCTGCCAGCGCGCAGGACAGCCCGAGCGCGGCGAGCTTGTAGCGGTAGGTGGGCACGCCGACCACCTCGGCCGCGTCCTCGTCGTCGTGGATCGCAAACAGCCCCGTCCCGAGCCGCGCCTTCCGCACCCGGTAGGCGATCGCCACCGTGAGCGTGGCCAGCGCGAGCGCCATCACGTAGAAGGTGCCGGAGGGCGAGGGCGCGAGCGTCGGGACGGGCACCGCCGAGAGGTAGACGCCGGGTCCGCCGTCGATGCGCGTGTTGAGGACGATGGTGGCGAGCACGAACGTGACAGCCAGCGTGAGCAGCGCGAAGAGCTCGCCGCGCACGCGGCGCACGCGGAACACGATTGCGCCGATCGCGACGCCGAGCAGCGCGGGGATCGCGGCGGCCGCCGGCAGCGTCCAGAGGAACGGCACGTCGAAGCGCCCGGCCAGCGTCGCCGTCGTGTAGACGCCGGCGCCGAAGAATGCGCCGTGGCCGAACGAGAAGTAGCCCGAGTAGCCCGACAGGATGTTCCACGAGGTCGCGAGCACGACCCAGTGGAAGACCAGGTACAGGAACGACTCGTAGAAGGCGGGCAGGCCCGCGAGCGGCAGCAGCGCCAGCGTCGCGCCGGCCATGACGATGGCCGCGAGGGTGCGGTCGAAGTTCAGGGTTTCCCCGGCCGGAGGAGCAGGATGGCGATCAGCAGCGTGAACGACACGATCGGCGCCCACGAGGGCGAGGCGACCGCCATCGCCAGCGCCTCAGAGACGCCGATGATGATGCCGGCGGCCAGCGGCCCCAGCGCGCTGCCCAGCCCGCCCAGCATCACCGCGGCGAACACGACCCCCACCCAGCCGTAGATCTGCGCCGGGGTGAGCGTGAACGAGAGCGCGAGGCAGACGCCGGCCACGCCCGCGAGCGCGGCGCACACGCCCGCGAGCAGCAGCGAGTGTGCGCGCCGGTTGACGCCGAAAGCCTCGGCGATCGGGCCGTCCTCGGCGGCGGCGCGCAGCGCGCGCCCCGTGTCGGTGTAGCGCATGACGGCCCATATCGCGAGCGACAGCCCGACGGCGAGCAGGAACGTCAGCAGCTCGGGCACCGGCACGAACAGCTCGCCCACGCGGAACTTCATCTGCGCGTACGCCGAGTCGAGCTTGCGGAAGTCCGCGGTCCAGAAGTGCTGGATCGTCGCCTCGACGATCGCGGTCAGGCCGAACGTCGCGAGCAGCGAATTGAGCGGCGACACCTCGAAGCGCGCCAGCAGCCACTGCACCACCACGCCCAGCGCGAAGAACGACGGGACGATGATCGCCAGCGTGAGGAACGGGTCGACCCCGCCCACCGTGGCGAGCTGGTAGCAGACGTAGGCGGCGAGGAACGCGAACGCGAAGTGGGCGAGGTTGATGAGGTGCAGCAGGCCCCAGGACAGCCCCAGCCCGAGGCCGAGCAGGCCGTAGAGCGCGCCGATGAACAGGCCCGAGAGCGCGGATTGCGCGAGCAGCGTCGCGCTGGGCAGCGTCATCTAGATCGATGCAAGAGGCGATCGCCGGAGCGGTGGATGCCGCAGCGTCCGCGCAGCGCCTCTTGCATCGAGGCTCCGACCACGCGAGCGCCCTCGGGGCGGCCCTTCGGGCGCTCGCCGGAAACTGCACGAAACAACGCGCGCGGTGCCGGCGCTGGAGTTCAAGCCATCGTCCTGCATCGTGCCGCCAGAGCTCACTGCAGCTTCGCGCCCGGCGCAGCGAGCTCCTTCGGGTGCACGATGACCCAGCGGCTGTTCTGCACCTGCTTCACGCGCATCAGGTCGTCGCCGTAGTTGCTCGGGCCGTCGAAGCGCAGCTTGCCCTGCAGCGTGTCGACCCGGTTCTTCTTGAGCCACGCGCCGATCGCCTTGTCGTCGAGGCTTCCCGCGCCGCGCACGCCCGCCTCGAGGATCTGCCAGGCCGTGTACGACGCCGCGGCCTGAGTCTCGACCGAGTTGTCGGGAATGCCGGCCTTGGCCGCGCGGTCGTGGTAGAGCGGGATGAACTCGGCGGCCCCGGGGTTCGTGGTGAACGGCGGGCTCTCCTCGAAGATCGTCATCGACAGCGCGTTCTTCGTGTACGGCGACTTCGACATCGGGCCGGGCGCCGGGTACATGTGGAAGTGCAGCGGCGGCACGTAGTCGATCTTGTGCATCGCCTCGAGCAGCTGGTTGCCCTCGAGGCCGATCGCGCCCACCCAGACGAAGTCGGGCTTCGCGTCCTTCACGCGCGCGGCGATCGGGCCGAAGTCGAGGTTGCCGAAGTCCCACTCGAGGAACAGCACCTCGTTGATGCCGCGCTTCTTCAGCACGTCGCGCGCGCCGAGCGACATGAAGTGCACGGACGGGAACTTGCTCGTGACCACCGCGACGGTCTTGGGCGACTTCCCCGCGGCGGCCAGCGCGTCCGCGACGGTGTTGGGGACCGTGGTCTGGGGCTCGGCGCCCAGCGACCAGGCGGGGAAGTGCATGTCGTACTTCGCGAGCGACGGGATGCCGAACGTGTGGTGCACGAGCACCTTGTTGTAGCGCTGCGCCACGCCCATCGCCGAGAGGATCGCGCCGGTCGCGTAGGGGCCCATCAGGAGGTCGACCTTGTCGGCGGTCACCAGCTGCTCGTAGAGCGTGCGCGCGACGTCGGGCTTCGACTGGTCGTCCCTGACCACCCACTCGACGCGCCGGCCGAGCAGGCCGCCGCGCTTGTTGAGCTGCTCGACGTAGATCTCGCCGGCGACCTTGTGCACCAGCCCGGTGGCGGCGAGCGGTCCGGTGAGGGCGAGCGTGCTGCCGATGCGGATCGGCGGCTGCGTTCCCTGCGCGTGGGCCGTGGCGGCGGCGAGCAGCGACAGGCCGGCGACGATGGCGAGACGGCGCGTCACCTTGGGCGCGTGGGTCATGGCGGCACTCCCTGCGGGCAGTCGAAAGGGTGGGAAGGGCGGAGGCGCTAGCGCACCGTCGCCTCGTGATTGACGACGAAGTCGGCCGGCGGGTCGGGGCCCCACAGGTAGAACGCATCCTCGGGCGGGAAGTCGCCCGCGGCCCACTGCGTGCCCGCGGGCACGTAGTCGATGTCCGCGCTGTACTCGGCGAAGCTGCCCCACGGGTCCTGCACGTACCAGAAGTAGTTGGAGCCCAGCACGTGGCGGCCCGGCCCCCAGCCGCGCGTGCGGCCCTTCGCGGCCATCTGCATGCCGCCGAGCCCCACGTCCTCGAGCGCGGCCATGTCCCAGCTCGAGTGGTGGTAGCCGGGGGCGTCGGACTTCGCGAACGCGACGACGTGGTGGTCGCTGCCGTGCACGGCGTGGAGGAACGCGATGCCGTCGCCGGAGCGGTCGGAGAGCCGCATGCCGAGGACGCCCTCGTAGAAGGCGACGGAACGCAGCACGTCGGGCGTGAAGCGCAGGATGTGCGACAGCCGCCGCGGGTGGACGCGCGGCGCCGCGCTGCGCGTGGACGCGCCGCGCTTGCCGCCGGCGGCAACGGCAGGGGTGGCGAACGGCGACTTGGCGTCCGGCGAGCTCTTGGCGGCGACGCCGACGTGCACCGGCAGGCCGTCCATGTCGTGGAACCAGAGGCCCCCGGCCGGCCCGCCGGCGGGCGGCGCGATCGTGGCGACGCCGAGCTTGCGCAGGCGATCCGCAATCTTCGGCATCGCGTCGGCATGGGCGCCGAACGAGAGCCAGTCGAGGTGCTTGCGCGCGTCCTTGCGCACGACGCCCCAGCGGTGCGGGCCGCCGGCCGCGTACAGGCCGAGGCTGCCCGCCTCGTCGCGCACCGTCAGGCCGAAGTCCGCGTAGAACGACCGGGCGTCGTCGAGCCCCGGCACCGCGAGCGCGAAGTGGTCGAGCGAATGGATGCTCGCGTCCGGCGCCGGGCGTGTGCGCTCCGCCATGCCTTCTCCTCCTGCGCGGCGCGCTTGCGCGGAGGCGAGGCTCCCGCAGGCACCGTCGTTGTCGTGAAAACCGCGTCTGCCTGTGCCGATCTTGCGCCGGCTGCGGCGGCGCCCATGGTGCCCCCGATGCAGGGGGATTGCAACCGCGCGTCAATGCGTCGACGTTGCGGCGCGACGCGCCTCAAACGCGCCGGCCCGCGCGAGGCGGGCCGGGCAGGGAGGGCTGGTGCTGCTGGAGTGACTCGAACACTCGACCTACTGATTACGAATCAGTTGCTCTACCAGCTGAGCTACAGCAGCGCTGTCGCCGACGGCAATGCGCATGGGTCGCGGCGGCAAACGGGAAATTATAGCGGTCCCGCCGATGCCAGCCAAGGACAGTGTCGGCTCGCGGATGCGCACGGTCCACGAAGCGGTGACGCGGAACAGCCGTGATCGGACGCGCCGTCGATGAGTGGCGACCGCGCCGGGTTGGTCGGGCGCCGATACGGGTCGATCGCCCGCAAGCAGGAGACGCCGCCTCTGGATCAGGCGACCCCGAGTCCGCCGCCCGCAGGCCGCAGCGGTCGGTTTCGGAGGGCCGTTCGTCGCGCCCCCTTGACGCCGATTTATGACGGTTGCATACTTCTCCAGCATATGTGGGAAAGTTTCCCACAATCACGGTGCGCCAATAGGGGCTTGCGCTCGGGAGACGACGATGAATGCGTTGGCTGAAGGTACGTGGCCCGGGCAGCCCCCGGCGGCGCTGATCGCCGCGGTGTGCCGAATGCTCCATCCGCTGGTGCGCTACCTCGTGTCGGTCGGGATCAGCTACCCGGTCTTCGCCGAGATGCTGAAGCGCGTTTTCCTCGATGCGGCGCGGGCCGAGGCGCAGGCTGCCGGCGGCCGCCTCACCGACAGCCGCCTGATGCTCCTGTCGGGCGTCCACCGCAAGGACATTCGCCGCCTCTCCCGGGAGACCCCGGAGGATGCGGGAGTCCCGGCCCTGCACAACCTGGGCACGACGCTCGTCGCCCGGTGGCTCTCCGATCCGGCGTATGCCGACGAGCAGGGGCAGCCGGCGCCGCTGGCACGTTCGGCGGCGCGCGGCGGGGCGCTCTCGTTCCCTGCACTCGCCCAGTCCGTGAGCGCGGACGTGCGCCCACGCGCCATCCTGGACGAGCTCGTGCGCCTGGGCGTGGTCCGCATCGAGGGCGAGTTCGTCCGGCTCGACGTCGGCGGCTTCGTGCCGGCGCGCGCGCCGGATGCCAAGGCCTTCTACTTCGGCGAGGCGCTGCACGACCACGTTGCCGCGGGGACGCACAACCTTCGCGGCGCGGCGCCGCCGTTTCTCGAGCGCAGCGTCCAGTACGACGAGCTCGCGCCTGCCGCGGTCGCGCGGATCGCCGAGCGCGCGCAGGGGCTGGCCATGGGTATGCTCACCGACCTGAACCGGCAGGCGGAAGCCGAGGAGCGCGACGACCCGCCGGCACCAGGACAACGCATGCGCATGCGCGTCGGCGTCTATTTCTACAGCGAGCCGGTGCACGCGCCGCCCGCACTGCGCCTGGTGGCCGGACGGGCGACGCCATGAACGCGCTGCGCACCTGGCTCGCCTGCGCGGCCGCGGCGCTCCTCGTCGGTTGCGGCGGCGGCACGATGCTGGCAAGCGGCGGCATCGTCGGCACCGGCGATGGGGCGCTGTTCCTCAACGGCGTCCTCTCCGCGACGGGCTCCGGATCGATCACGGTCAACGGCGTCGCGATGGACGTGCGCCAGGCCGCCGTCAGCATCGACGGAAGTGCCGCGAGCGCCGACGCGCTCAGGGTCGGCATGGTCGTCAGCGTCGAGGCGACCGCACAGACGTCCGGCGCGGTTGTTGCACACCGCGTCGAGTTCCGCGCCGAGGTGCGCGGCGTGGTCGACGGCGTCGACTCGGCCGCGCGCGCCTTCACGGTGCTCGGCCAGCGCGTGGACACGGACGCGGCGACGGTGTTCGACGGCGGCACGTTCGACACGCTGCGCAACCAATGGGTCGAAGTAAGCGGCCTGCGCGCACCCGGGGGCGTGCTTCGCGCGACGCGGGTCGAGATCCGTCCCGGCCCCGAAACCAGGTCTGCTCAGGTGTCCGGCAGCGTCAGCGCGCTCGACGCCGTCGCACGCACTTTCCGCGTCGGCGCAGCGCTCGTCGACTACGCTTCGGTTGCCGCTCCGGCGGGGCTGCGCGACGGCAGCGAGGTGCTGGTCACGGGCGCGCTTGCGCCGTCGGGAGATCGGTTGGTGGCGTCGGCCGTCGTGCTGATCGCAGCGGCGGCCGGCAGCGAAGGCGCGCGCGTCGAGGTCGAAGGGCTGGTCGCGAACTTCGTGTCGCTGGCCCGCTTCGAGGTGAGCGGGCGCGTCGTCGACGCTTCGACGGCGACCATCGAGGGCGGGCTGCCGGGCGCGATCGTCGATGGCGCCCGTGTCGAGGTCGAAGGGCGCTTGCGCAATGGCGTCTTGGTCGCCACGCGGGTCGAGATCAAGGAGGTTCCGACGATCGCGATCGAGGGCGCGGTCGAGGCCGTCGACGCTGCCGCCCTGCGGCTGGTCGTCGCGGGCCAACCGCTGGCGGTGACCGCCGGAACGCAATATGCCGATGCGAGCTCGGCGCCGGTTGCCGGGTTTGGGTTGGCTTCGATCGCCGTCGGCGACCGGCTCGTCGTGCGCGCACAGCGCCATGCGACCGGACTGGTGGCCACGCGCGTCGAGCGCCGCGACCGGTCCGCGCCGCCCGCTGGGACGCCGATCCGCGTCGAGGGTGTGGTGTCGGCATTCGTGTCGACGGCGAACTTCGTGGTGGGCGCGCAGAAGGTGAACGCCGGGTCGGCCCACTTCGAGAATGGGCCCGCGACCGAGCTGCGCGACGGCCGCCGCGTCGAAGCGGAGGGCGTGCTGAGCGGGGACGTCCTGCTCGCCACGCGCATCGCGTTCGTCGCCGACACGGGAACGCCTCCGGTGGCTGTCGAGATCGAGGGGGCGATCAGCGGCTTCGTTTCAGTCGCGCGCTTCCGCTTGGCGGGGCAGGTGGTCGACGCGTCGGCTGCACGGTTCGCCAACGGCACGGCAGCCGACCTCGCCGACGGGCGCCTGGTCACCGTGCGCGGCGTCGTCACCGGCGGGATCGTCCAGGCCTCCAGCGTGGAGTTTCACGGCAGCTCGCAGCCGCCGGCGACGGCGATCGTCGAGCTCGAGGGCCCGATCACCGGCTTCGTTTCCGTGGCGGACTTCACTGTCGAAGGCCAGCGCGTGGACGCGACGGCAGCGCGATTCACCGGCGGCACCGCGGCGAGCCTCGCCAACGGGCGGCGCGTGCACGTCAAGGGGCCGTTGTCCGGCGGATTCGTGCGCGCGACGAGTGTCCAGGTCGAGGATGGCGCAGGCGTCGAGGCGCACGTCGAAGGCCGCATCACCGCCTTCGTCTCGGTCGCCAACTTCACCGTGGCCGGGCGCGTCGTGGACGCGAGCGTGGCGCGCTTCGAGAACGGCACCGCGGCAGACCTGCGGGTCGGCCGGGAAGTGCACGTCGAAGGCCGCCTGGTCGGCGCCGTGCTGCGCGCGAGCAGGGTGGCGGTCCAGTGAACGCGCGCGCGACCCAGGCAAGCACGTCCCGAAGGGCAGCCGAGCGAACTGCGCGTGGCGGGATGCGGATAGTCCTGCACGCGAGGCTGCGCGCGCCGTGAGGTCACGCATAGATCCGCTAGGCCGTGCCGAACTTGCGCTCGAAAGCGATGCCCGCTTCGCGCAAGAGGTCGGTCGGAAGCACGCCACCGGCCTGCACGATGACCACGTCGTTGGGCATCGTGCGCGGCGCGCCGTCGACTTCGAGCTCGACGCGGTCGGCAGCGATGCTGCGGATCTCGGCCCTGAGCAGCACCTCGAGTGCGGCGGCGCGTCGAGCCTCGTCGAGTCGCGTGCGGTTGGCGGGCTTGATGCGGCTGAAGGCGTCGCCGCGATAGGCGAGCGTCACTCGCGTGCCCCGCTCGGCGGCGCAGGCAAGTGCCGTCTCGACCGCACTGTCGCCGCCCCCGACGACGAGCACGCGACGGCCGCGGTACTGCGCCGGGTCGACCAGCCGGTAGACGACCTTGGACAGCGCTTCGCCCGGCACGTCCAGCGTCCGCGGCGTGCCGCGCCTGCCGATCGCCAGCACGACGGCACCCGCGTCGTAATGTCCGCCCGTGGTCACCACGCGGTGACCGCCGCCGGACGGATCGAGCCGCACCATGCGCTCGCCGAAACGCACCGCGAGGCGCGTCCTGCCCACGATGCGCTGCCAGAACGCGAGCAGCGCCTCCTTGCTCACTTCGGTGAATTCCATGCGCCCGACCATCGGCAGGTCGACCGGCTGCGTCATGGCGATCTTCGCGCGCGGATAGTGCAGTACGCTGCCGCCGAGGTCGGGCTCCTGCTCGATCAGCGCATAGCGCAGCTTCGCCTCGATCGCCGCCAGGCCGGCGGCGATGCCGGCCGGTCCCGCGCCGACGATCACGACGTCGAGCGGCAGAGGCGAGCGCGGCCGGCGCGCGATCGTCGCGACCGCCCGCCGTCCCTGCTCGGCTGCCTTGCGGATCAGGCCCATCCCGCCCAGCTCGCCGACGATGAACACCCCGGCAACGTTGGTCTCGAAGCTCGGGTCCACCTGCGGGATGTCGACGCCGCGACGCTCCGTGCCGAAGACCAGCGTGATCGCGCCGACCGGGCAGCTCGCTTCGCATGCCCCGTGACCGATGCACGACGAGGGGTTGACCAGCGCCGCCTTGCCCGCGACCACGCCGAGCGCGCTCTCGGGGCACGCACGCACGCACGTGGAAGAGCCGACGCAACGCGCCGGGTCGACGACGGGGTGCAGCGACGGCGGCTCGGCGAGCCCGTCGGCCTGCGCCTGGGCGAGCGCGCGTGCGTCGGCTGCCTCGACGCGGCGCCGCCGCCACACGTACAGCACGATCAGCAGTGCCGCCGGGGCGGCGTAGAGCGTCAGCAGCAGCGATTCGTTCAACGAGGGCTTCCGGCCGGGGGGCTTCGCACTGCGTTCGAGTCTAGCCCGCTTCCGCGCTTCGCGCAGCCGTCGCAGGCGTCGCAGGCGTCGTGCCGGAGGAGCGCCTGATGCCCGACGACGCGCGCGTTTCCGGCATGCCTGCGGCCACAGCCTTGCCGGAGGCGCGCACGCCGGCCGTGCCGTCGGCGGCGTCGCGGCGCGGCCGTGCATCGTCGCACCGCGACATCCGGATCATGGCGGTGGCGGCGCTGTTGCTGGCCGGCGCGCTGGCAGCAGCCACCCTTGGGCGCTGGACTCCGGGATCGGACACAGGCTACTGGCTCGGCGTGGCCGGCGGCGTGGCGATGCTGCTGGTGCTCGCCTATCCGCTGCGCAAGCGTCTCGGCATCGCACAGCGGTTCGGGCGCATGCGGGTGTGGTTTGCGCTGCACATGCTGCTCGGTATCGCCGCTCCGCTGCTCGCGATCCTGCACTCGAGGCTGCAGTTCGGGTCCCTGAACGCCACGGTCGCGTTCGCGGTCATGGCCCTGGTGGCGACCAGCGGCTTCGTCGGCCGCTTCCTCTACGCGCGCATCCACCACGGACTCTACGGCGAGAAGGCCTCGCTGGAGCAGTTGCGTCGCGCTGCCGGCAACGGCGCCGAGGCGCTGCACGCGCAACTGACCCTCGCGCCGGAGGTCGTCGCCGCGCTCGATGCTTTCGCCGAGCGCGCCGAGGCGCTTGGCCGTGCCGGACTGCGCCGGCCGCTCGCGCTGGGCTTGCTGGGAGTGCGCTCTCGGTTCGTCCGCTTTCGCTGCCGGCGCTTGTTGCGTGTGGCGCACGACGGCGGCGGGCACGACCGCGCGCGGGCGGCGCGGCGGCTCGAGCGCCGGGACGCGCTCGTCGACGCCCACCTCGCGGCAGTGGTCCGAGTCGCGCAATTCGCGGCCTTCGAGCGGCTGTTCGCATGGTGGCACGTGCTGCACCTCCCGCTGGTCTGGCTCCTCGCGGCGAGCGTCGTGGCGCACGTCGTCGCGGTGCACATGTACTGACGATGCGGGTGCGCGGATGGCTCCTGGCTTGCCTGCTGATCGTCACGTCCTCCGGCGCGGCGGCCCAGTCGCTCGAGGGCGCGCTGATACCCGGCAAGGTGATCGCGGGGCACGCGAAGTACGAGGACGACTGCGGCGCCTGCCACGTGCGCTTCGACCGTGCCGCGCAGGACCGCTTGTGCCGCGACTGCCACAAGGAGGTGTCGGCCGACGTCGCCGCGCGCCGCGGCCTGCACGGCAGGCACGAGCAGAAGCCCTGCCGCAGTTGCCACACCGACCACAAGGGGCGCGACGTGAACATCGCGCCGCTTGACGAGAAGGCGTTCGACCACGGGCGCACCGACTTCGCGCTGCGCGGGGCGCACGCGAAGGTCGCCTGCAAGTCGTGCCACGTTCCGGGGCGGAAGCACCGCGCCGCGCCGCAGGCGTGCGCCGACTGCCACCGCGCCGACGACAAGCACCGCGGTTCGCTCGGAGTTGCCTGCGCCGACTGTCACGGCGAGGCGAACTGGAAGGATGCGAAGTTCGACCACGGCCGAACGCGCTTCCCGCTGACGTTCGGCCACGACGGCCGGCGCTGCGCCGACTGCCACCGCGACCTCACGTTCAAGGGCGCGCCGACCGCGTGCGTCGGCTGTCACCGCGCGGACGACAAGCAGCACCGCGGCCGTCTTGGCGACAAGTGCGACGCCTGCCACGGCACGCGCGACTGGACCCACTCGACGTTCAGCCACGACCGCGACACCCGCTATGCGCTCAAGGGGAAGCACCGCCCGGCGAAATGCGAGAGCTGCCACACCGCGCCCCCGGCGAGGGAGAAGCTGCCCACCGCCTGTGCCGCTTGCCACCGCAGGGACGACAAGCATGCCGGCACGCTGGGCAACGCGTGTGCGGACTGCCACGTCGAGTCGGGCTGGCGCGAGACGCGGATCGACCACGACCGCACGCGCTTCCCGCTGCTCGGCAAGCACCACGACGTCGAGTGCCGCGACTGCCACCGCGACGTGAAGGCCTACAGGATCACGCCGACCGACTGCCTCTCCTGCCACGGCAAGGACGACACGCACAAGGGCCGCTACGGCAGCCGCTGCGAGCGCTGCCACGACGCGTTCGACTGGCGCCGGATCGCCTTCCGTCACGACCGTGACACGCGCTACCCGCTGAAAGGTCGCCACGCGGCCGTGAAGTGCGACAGCTGTCACGGCGGGCGGCTGTACGAGGACAAGCTCGCGACCGACTGCATCGCCTGCCACCGCAAGGACGACACGCACAAGAACGAGCTGGGCGAGCGCTGCGCGCAGTGCCACGACGAGTCGACGTGGAAGGTCGGCCGCTTCGACCACGGGCGGACGCGCTTCGCGCTGATCGGGGCGCACGCGCGCCTCGAGTGCCGCAGCTGCCACAAGGGCACCCGCTACCGCGAGGCGCCGCTGACGTGCATCGGCTGCCACGAGCGCGACGACAAGCACGAACGGACGCTGGGGCGCGACTGCGCGCGCTGCCACAACGTGCGCGACTGGCGGATCTGGGAGTTCGACCACCGCCGGACGCGCTTCGCGCTCGACGGCGCCCACGTGCCGGTGACCTGCCGCAGCTGCCACCGCACGGCCGGCGACCCGATCCCGGCGGTGCCGATGGCGTGCGCGAGCTGCCACGGCGACGACGACGTGCACCGCGGTGAGTACGGAGCGGTCTGCGAGCGCTGCCACGCGACGCGATCGTGGCGCGAGATCAAGGGTCTCGGCCGGCGCACGGACGAGAGGCGAGGCCCGGACGACGGGGCAGCGACGCGCGGAGGACGATCGCCATGAACCTGCATCTGCCGCGCACGCTCCGGCATCCGTTGGCGGTCGTCTCCCACGCCTGGCTGGTCGCCGCGCTGATCTGGCTCGGCGCTGGGCTTCCCTCGGCCGCGGAGGCGCAGCGGGCGCGCTCCGACTCGGCGATGAGCACGGCCCAGCACCTGGCGACCGGCTTCGCGCTCGTCGGCGCGCACGAAACGGCGCGATGCGAGTCGTGCCACGTCCGGGGCATCTTCAAGGGCACGCCGCGCACGTGCGCCGGCTGCCACGCCGCGGGCAGCCGCGTGAGCGGCACGACGATGCCGGCGAACCACGTGCCCACGGCACTCGCCTGCGATGCGTGCCACTCCACGATCTCGTTTACGGGCGCTCGTTTCTCGCACTTCGGCGTGCAGCCGGGAGGGTGCGCTCAATGCCACAACGGGAGCACCGCGCCGGGCAAGCCGGCCGCGCACCTGGCAACCACGGCCTCCTGCGACAGCTGCCACCGCACGACACGGTGGAGCGGCGCCGCGTACAGGCACGAAGGCGTGACTCGCGGGTCCTGCACTTCCTGCCACAACGGCACGACGGCGCGCGGCAAGCCGGCCACCCACGTACCGACGACGCAGGCGTGCGACACCTGTCACCGCACCTCGGCGTGGATACCGGCCACGTTCAGCCACACCGGCGTGACGCCGGGCTCCTGTGCGACCTGCCACAACGGCACGACGGCGCGCGGCAAGCCGGCCACCCACGTACCGACCACGCAGGCGTGCGACACCTGTCACCGCACCTCGGCGTGGATACCGGCCACGTTCAGCCACACCGGCGTGACGCCGGGCTCCTGTGCGACCTGCCACA
>JAOUIA010000072.1 GCA_029884335.1 Betaproteobacteria bacterium | reverse complement strand
GCTGGGCGGCTTCGCGCGCCACGGCGACTATTACGAGAGCGAGCGCCACCTGCTGTCCTCGGCCGTCGGCCACCTGCTCGAGATCGGGATGCCGGAAGAGGAGGAGGTCAAGCGCGGCAAGTGGACGTTCGCGCACCTGCCGGCGATCCCGACGCGCTTCGAACTCAAGCCCATCGAGAAGAACGAGGACCGGCTGAAGACGCTCCTCAGGCTGATCAGGCGCAAGGACGTCGGCGAGATCGTCAACGCCTGCGACGCGGGGCGCGAGGGCGAGCTGATCTTCCGCTACATCGTCCAGTACGCGAAGTCGCACAAGCCGATCCGACGCCTGTGGCTGCAGTCGATGACGACCTCGGCGATCCGCGACGGCTTCTCGGCGCTGCGCAGCGACGAGGCGATGCTGCCGCTCGCCGACGCCGCGACGTGCCGCTCGGAGGCCGACTGGCTGGTCGGGATCAACGGCACGCGGGCGATGACCGCCTTCAATTCCAAGGCGGGCGGCTTCCAGCTGACCACCGTCGGGCGCGTGCAGACGCCCACGCTGGCGATCCTCGTCGACCGCGAGGCGAAGATCCGCGCGTTCGTGCCGCGCGACTACTGGGAGGTGCACGGCACGTTCGCGGCGAAGGCCGGCGAGTACGCCGGCCGCTGGTTCGACGAGAAGTGGAAGAAGAGCGAGGACGACCCCGACGCGCGCGCCGAGCGCCTGTGGGACGCCTCGCGCGCGCAGGCCATCGCAGCGAAGTGCGCGGGCCAGCCGGGCGAAGTGAGCGAGGAGTCGAAGCCCTCCACCCAGATCGCGCCGCTGCTCTACGACCTCACCAGCCTGCAGCGCGACGCCAACGGCCGCTTCGGCTTCTCCGCGCGCACCACGCTGTCCCTCGCGCAGGCGCTCTACGAGAAGCACAAGGTCCTGACCTACCCGCGCACCGACGCGCGCGCGCTGCCCGAGGACTACGTCGGGACGGTGCGCGCGACGATGGAGGCGCTGGGCGAGACCAACGCCTACGGCACCCACGCGCGCAAGGTGCTGAAGGAGAAGTGGGTGCGCCCGAACCGGCGGATCTTCGACAACACGAAGATCTCCGACCACTTCGCGATCATTCCGACGCTCTCCGCGCCGAAGCACTTGAGCGAGGCCGAGCAGAAGCTCTACGACCTCGTCGTCAAGCGCTTCCTCGCGGTGTTCTTCCCCGCCGCCGAGTACCTGGTGACGACGCGCATCACGCGCGTGGCCGGCGAGCCGTTCAAGTCGGAGGGCAAGGTGCTCGTGGAACCGGGCTGGCTCGCGGTGTACGGCAAGGAAGCGGCCGGCGACGAGCCCACACTCGCCCCGGTCGCCCCCGGCGAGCGCGTGAAGGCGCAGAAGGTCGACGCGGTGAAGCTGACCACGCGCCCCCCGCCGCGCTACAACGAGGCCACGCTGCTCTCGGCGATGGAGGGCGCGGGCAAGCTGATCGAGGACGACGAGCTGCGCGAGGCGATGCGCGAGAAGGGCCTGGGCACGCCGGCCACGCGCGCGCAGATCATCGAGGGCCTGATCTTCGAGCGCTACGTCCACCGCGAGGGGAAGGAGCTCGTCCCGACGGCCAAGGCGTTCTCGCTGATGACGCTGCTGCAGGGCCTGTCGATCCCGGAGCTCTTCAGCCCCGAGCTCACCGCCGAATGGGAGTTCAAGCTCGCCGAGATGGAGCACGGGCGCCTCAAGCGCGAGGCGTTCATGCGCGAGATCGCCGGGATGACGAAGCGCATCGTCGCGCAGGCGAAGAACTACGAGAGCGACACGATCCCCGGCGACTTCGCCACGCTCTCCGCGCGCTGCCCGAAGTGCGGCGGCGAAGTGCACGAGCGCTACCGGAAGTTCCAGTGCCTCGACTGCGACTTCGGCTTCTGGAAGATCCTGGGCGGCCGCCAGCTCGAGCCCGCCGAAGCCGACGCGCTGATCCGCAACCGCGAGGTCGGCCCGCTCGAGGGCTTCCGCAGCAAGCTCGGCCGCCCGTTCTCGGCGAAGCTCACGATGAACGCCGCGGGCGAAGTGCAGTTCGACTTCGGGCAGGGCGACGGCGAGGGCGAGGAGGCGCCGGACTTCAGCGGGCAGGAAGCGCTCGGGCCTTGCCCGAAGTGCCAGGCGCGCGTGTTCGAGACGCCGCTCGCGTACGTCTGCGAGCGCGCGGTCGGCGAAGGCAGGACCTGCGACTTCCGCTCGGGGCGCACGATCCTGTCGCGCCCCGTCGAGCGTGCGCAGATGGGCAAGCTGCTCGCCACGGGGAAGACCGACCTCCTGCAGTTCGTCTCCGCGCGCACGAAGCGGCCGTTCTCCGCGTTCCTCGTGCGCCAGCCCGACGGCAAGGTCGGCTTCGAGTTCGAGGCGCGCGACCCGTCGAAGAAAGGCCGCCCGCAGCGCGCTGTCGCGGCGCTGCGCGTCGTCGGCGCGCATCCCGCGGACGGCGCCAGCGTCGAGCTGCACGCCGGGCGCTACGGTCCCTACGTCAAGCACGCGGGCGTGAACGCCACGGTGCCGAGCCGCATCGATCCGGACAAGCTCACGCTCGACGAAGCCGTCGAATTGCTCGCAGCCAAGGGCGGCAAGCCGGCGAAGGCGCGCAAGGCGCCGCCGCGCGCCGCGCCATCGGCGGCGCAACCGGGGGCCGCGTACGCCGCGAAGCGGACCGGTCGCGCGGCTCCGGCGGCGGCCCGCACCGCGGCGGCGAAGAAGCCCGCGGGCAAGACCACGGCGAAGCCGGCGACGAAGGCGACGCCCGCGCCGGCCGCGAAGGCCGCTGCGAAAACGGCCGCGAAGAAGTCCGCGAAGTCGACTGCGAAGAAGGCGGCGAAGAAGACTTCTACGCGCTAGCACCTCCTCGCCCGCCCCCGGAACCGGGGAGAGGATCGGGCGAGCGGGAGCACCGATGGGCCGCTACCTACTCGCTCTCGTCGTCGCCGCCATCGTCGTCGGCCTTGCGTGGCCGTGGCTCGAGAGACTCGGGCTCGGCCGCCTGCCCGGCGACATCCGCGTCCGCCGCGGCAACTCGTTCTTCCGCATTCCGATCGCGACGACCGTCGTCCTGTCGCTGGCGCTCTCCGCGCTGGTCTGGCTGTTCCGTCGCTAGCGGGTCACTTCCGCTCGACGCGCACGCCCTCGCGCAGCGCGCTGGTCGGAAAGCGGACGACCTCGTCCCCCGCCGCCAGTCCCTCGCGCACCTCGGCCTCGTCGCGATTGGCGAGCCCGAGCGCGACGTCGCGACGCTGCGCGCGCCCGTCGCGCACGGCGAACACCGCGTGGCCGCCGCCGCTCGCGAACACCGCGCTTGCCGGGATCTTGAGGACGTCGGCTGCCTCGCTCACGACCACGGCGACGTCGACGCGGAAGCCGTCGCCGATCCCGGCGGGAACCTCCGCAAGGTCGAGGACAACGTTCACGCGCTGCTCCTCGACGCCGAGCGCGGAGACCTTCGTGAACGCGGCCGGCTCGACCACCCTCACGCGCGCGTCGATCGGCGCGCCGCCCCACGCCGTCAGCGAGGCGGCCATCCCCGGCCGGATGCGCACCGCGTCGGCGGACAGGAAGTCGGCGACCGCTTCCAGCAATCGCGGGTTGCCGACGACGACGAGCGGCGCGCCGGCCGCGACGACCCGCTCGCTGCGCTCGGGAATGCGCAGCACGCGTCCCGCGGCGGGCGCGCGCAGACGCACGGGTCGGCTGCTCGCGGTAGGGTCGGCCGGCGTCAGCGCGGCGCGCGCGGCGGCGGCCTGCGCGCTCGCCGCCCTGAGGCGCGCCTCGGCGGCGGCGCGTTCCGCTTCCGCGCCGGCCTCCGCGGTGCGCGCCTGCTCCGCGGCCTGCGCGGCGACGAACTTCTCGCGGACCAGACGCTCGCTGCGCTCGCGCTCGCGCACGGCCTGCTCGAGGGCGCTGCGCGCCTTGCGCGCGAGCTCCGCGGCCTCGCGCACGCCGGCCTCCGCCGCGGCGATGCGCGCGAGTTGCGCTTCGCGCTCGGCGGCGGAGAGCGGGGCCACGTGCAGCACGGCGACCGTGTCGCCCGCGGCCACCGCGTCGCCTTCGTGCAGCACGATGCGCTCCACGCGGCCCGCCGCGGGCGCGGTCACCACGAAGCGGTCGTGCGCGCGCGTCTCGCCCTGCTCGACGAGCGTCACGCGTAGCGGGCCGCGCGCGATCATCGCGGTCTCGACGGCCACGGCCGCCGGGCGGAAGGCGAGCCAGGCGCCGCCGGCCGCGAGGGCGGCAGCGACGACGGCGAGGACGACGCGAACGGGCTTCATGCGCTCACTCCCGGGCCTTCAGCACGGCGATCAGGTCGAACCGCCGCACGCGCCAGCCGACCAGCGCGCCCGAAACGATCGCGCAGGCGAGCGTCACCGCGACGGCGAGGCCGAGCGTTGCTCCCGTCATCACGAACGGCACGCGATAGAGGTCCGTGGACAGGCGCGCGGCGAACCAGGCGGCCAGCCCCGTGCCCAGCGCCAAACCCAGCGGAACCGCGACGAGCGTCAGCGTCGCCTGCTCGCCCAGCAGCAGCCCCGCGGTCTCGCCGCGCGTGAAGCCCAGCACGCGCAGCGTCGCGAGCTCGGTCGCGCGTTCGGCGAGCGCGACCCGCGCCCCGTTGTACACGAGGCCGAACGCGATCAGGCCGGCGAAGGCGATGTCGATCGCCACCGACACCGCGAAGCTGCGGTCGAGGATCGCGCGGAACGTCGCGAGGTTCGCCTCGCGCAGCGACACGCCCGCGAGCCCCGGCGTCTCCTTGAGCGCGGCGTAGAGCGCAGGAAGCGCGCCGGGATCGGCGCGCAGCCGCGCCCCGGTGAGCCGCGGTCCGATCCCGGATGCCCGGTCGACGACGGCGATGTCCGCCCACAGCGCCGTGCCGGTCCAGTCGTCGACGAGCCCGGCAACCCTCAGGCGCACCGTCCGCTGCGTCCCGTCGAGCAGCGTGGCGTCGACCTCGTCGCCGGGACGAACGGCGATGAGCCGCGCGAGCTGCGCCGACATCAGCGCGCCGTCGAGCGGCAGCGCGACGCTCCGGCCGCTGCGGTCGAGCAGCCGCCGCAGTTCCGCGCCCGGGGCGACGCCGACCAGCACGGTGCGCTTGCTGCGATGGCCTGACAAGACGCGGATGGGCTCGACGCGCTCGCCCTCGACGCGGGTCACGCCCGGCATCCGCGCGAGCGCGTGCACCGCCTGCGGACCGACGCCCTCGCGGAAGGCGACCTCGACGTCCTCGCGCTGGATCACCTCGAACTGCGTGTGCAGCAGCACCTCGAGCGCGTCGCGGAAGTAGAACCCGACCACCAGCAGCGCGAGGCCGACGGCGAAGCCGACCGCACTCGCGGCCGCGGCGAGCGGGCGGCGCGCGATGCCGCGCGCGATCATGCGCAGCGACGCCGGCAGCGCGGGCAGCAGCCGACCCGCGCGATACGCCGGCGGCACCGGCGCGCGCATGGCCTCCGCCGGCGCGAGCCGGGCAACGCGCACGGCCGCGCCCGCCGCGCCGGCGACCCCGACGACGAGCAACGCGCCTGCCACGACCGCGGCGAGCCGCGCGTCCACGGCGAAGTCGAGCGACGGGAAGTGGTAGTAGTCGCGGTACAGCCGCGTGAGCGCGAAGCCCAGCCACGCGCCGGCGAGGAAGCCGGCGGCGCCCCCGGCGGCGACGATTGCGGCGGCGAACGCGACGTAGTGCCGCACGACCTCGCCGCGGGTGTAGCCGAACGCACGCAGCGTGCCGATCTGCATGCGCTGCAGCGCCGTCAGTCGCACGAGCGTCACGGCGACGAGGAACGCGGCGACGGCGAAGAACACCGCGGGCAGCCACGTCGCCGAGACGCGGTTCTGCGCGATCTCGTCGCTGATGTAGCGGTGCGAGGCGTGGTCGTCGCGCGCGAACGCGCCCCGGCCGCCGTAGCGCGCGAGCACGCCGTCGACGGCGGCGATCACGCCGTCCGCGCGCGCGCCCGGCGCGAGCGCGATCGCCACGTCGTTGAACGCCCCCTCGCGCCCCGCCGCGGACGCCACCGCGTGCTCGTCCATCCACAGGATGCCGAAGTGCCGCGGGTCGGGCACCACGGAGCCGGGCGCGATCTCGTAGATGAACTCCGGCGACAGGCCGATGCCGACGATGGTCACGCGCTGCAAGCGCCCGGCGATCACCGCGCGCACCTCGCTGCCGGGCGCGAGCGCGTTCGCCTGCGCGAACGCCTCGCTCGCAACCGCCTCGGAGGCGCTGCGCGGCGCCGGCATGCGCCCGGCGCGCAGCACGACGGCGTTGAGCGCGTGCCGCCCGTCCGCGCGAACCCCGACCAGCCGGGCGGTGACGGGCTCGGCGACACCGGCGACGTCGAGCACGACGTCGAGCACGACGCGCGCGTGCACCGCCGCGACGCCCGCAACGGCCGCGAGCTCGCGCTCGACCGCGAGCGGAGCGCGGGTTGCCGACGCGAACACGTCGGCGAAACGCGCGCCGGCGTAGAACTCGCGCTGCGCCCGCTCGAGCGCCTGCCAGGTGCCGAACATGCCGGCGAGCACCGCCACGCCGCAGGCGACGACCAGCGCCGCCGTGGCCGCCTGCGCTCCGAGGCGGACGAGGTCGCGGACGAGGACGCGGCGCAGCGTTCGCATGGCGCTACCAAGCGAGCTCGTCGGCGCTCGCGCGCACCGCGTTGCGCCGCTCCTCGACGACGCGGCCCGACGACATGCGCAGCACGCGGTCGCCCATCGCGGCGATCGCGGCGTTGTGGGTGATGACGGCGGTGATCGTGCCGAGCTCGCGGTTCGCGCGAGCGAGCGCCGCGAGCACGAGGCGCCCGGTCGCCGCGTCGAGCGAGCCGGTCGGCTCGTCGCACAGCAGCACGTCGGGGCGCTTGGCGATCGCCCGCGCGATCGCCACGCGCTGCTGCTCGCCGCCGGAGAGCTGCGCGGGGAAGTGCGTCGCGCGCCCGGCCATGCCCACCAGCGCGAGCGCCTCGCGCGGCGGCATCGGGGAGGCGGCGATCTCGGTCACCAGAGCGACGTTCTCCTCGGCGGTGAGCGAAGGGAGCAGGTTGAAGAACTGGAACACGAAGCCGACGTGCTCGCGCCGGTAGCGCGTGAGCGACGCGTCGTCGCCGGTCGCGAGGTCGTGATCCTCGTACCACACGCTGCCGCGCGTGGGCGTGTCGAGCCCGCCCAGCAGGTTGAGCAGCGTCGACTTGCCGCTGCCCGAAGGCCCGAGCAGCACGACGAACTCGCCCGGCCACAGCGCGAGGTCGACGCCGTCGAGCGCGCGCACCTCGACGTCGCCGACCCGGTAGGTCCGCGCGACGTCCTGCATGCGAAAGACCGGTTGCATGGCGTTCCGCCGCCGCTTCGCGTGCCGGCCGCGAACTGCCAAGCTACCGCCGCCGGCCTCCGCGCGCCTTGTGCGCGCTCAAAGCCCCTCTCAGATGCGCAGCGGCGCCCCGTAGCCGGTCAGCTCGAGGTAGCCCCGGCCGGCGGGCCTGCCGCCGCTGCGCGCACGCATCGCTCCTTCCCAGTAGACGGTGCCGGTGGTTGCGCGCGAGTCGAGCTCCTGGTCGTCGATCAGCGGCGCCAGCGAGTACTCCTCGCCGCCCGCGCGCACGGCCATCTCGACCGGATACGCGTAGCCGGTGCGCGGCGAGGTCCAGCGGCGCCCGGGCGCGAAGCGCACGTCGCGCGGGCCGAACACCTCCGTGCCCGAAGCGCCGCGCCGCGCGCCGCCCGCCCACAGCGCGTCGCCGCTGGCGTCGCGCATGCGAAACGCCATCAGCGCGCCGCCGTCATCGAGGTTGACGCCGATCCAGTCCCAGCCGACGGCGGAGGGCGCCATCACCTCGCTCGACCACTCGTGGTCCAGCCACGCGCGCCCGGCGACCTCCTCGCGGCGCGCGCCGATCGTCACGCTGCCGCTCACGGCGAGCTGCGGGCGGCTGTAGTACCAGCTCGCCTGGTGCGGCAGCGGTCCCTTGCGCGAGTAGCCGGCGTCGCCCTGCAGGAGCAGCGGCTGCGTCGGATCGAACGCGAGGTCGAGCGCGAAACCGCGCGCGGGAATGCGGGCGCGGTACGTCGCGCCATCGAGCGCGAACGACCAGTCGCCGATCCACGCGCGCGTCGTGGCCTCGTCGGCGCCGGCCAGGTCGAACATTGCGCGCGAGGCGCGCTGGTCGTGGCGCAGGCGGCCGTGCTCGGGGTCCGCGATCGCCGCGTGCGCGAAGAGAAGCTGGCGCGGCGCGAACGCGCTCGCGTTGCGCTCGGCGACGTTGGGGCGGTTGCGGAAGAACGTCACCTGCACGCCGAGCTCGCGCCCTAACGCGGTGCGCACCCAGCCGGTCGCGTACCACCACTCGGTGCGGAACGTCGGATGGCTGCCGTGGTCGCGGGGGAACGCGAGCGCGGCGCCGGGAACCACTGCCGGATAAGCGTCGGCGCGCGCAGCGCGCGAAAGCAGCGCGAGCGGCGCGGCCAGGAACGCTCGGCGCCTTACCAGTCCTCCTTCACGGCGCGCACGACGTCGGCGCCCATCGCCTGGCGGCCGCTCGCCACGGCGGTGAGCGTCGCGAGCGCGACGACGCCCAGCGCGAACGCCGCGAGCTGCGGCCAGGGCATTGCGAGGTCCATGCCCCAGTGGAACGACTGGCGGTTGACCACGTGGATCAGGACCAGGCTGATCGCCGCTCCCAGCGCCAGCCCGGCGCCCGTGCCGATCGCCGCGGTGACGACCCCTTCGGCGGCGAGCATCCGCGCGACCTGGCCGCGCGTCATGCCGAGGTGGCGCAATACGCCGAACTCGCGGCGGCGCGCGAGCACCAGCGCGCCGAATGCCGACGACAGGCCGACGAGCCCGATCGCCATCGAGGCGAACTCCAGCGCGTAGGTGACGGCGAACGTGCGATCGAACGCCGCGAGCGAGAGCGCGCGGATTTCGCCCGGCTGCGCGACCTCGAGCCGCTCGCCGCCGGGCAGCGCGCGGCGCACTGCCTCCCGCACGGCGCGCGCGTCGGCCCCGGGAGCGAGCCACAGCGCGGCGCTCGTCACGCCGTCGTCGCCGGTGAGCGCGGCGTACGTCGCGCGATCGATCTGCACCCCGCCCTGCGGCCGGCCGTAGTCGCGCCACACGCCCGCGACGAAGAAGCGCTCCGCGCGCCCGGCGAGCGGCAGCGTCACCACGCTCCCGGGCGCGAAGCCGTAGAGGTCGACCATCGCCTCGTTCGCCCACAGCGAGGGCGGCGCGCCCGGCGGCCGCGCCAGCGCCGGCCCCACCAGCGCGAGCTTCGCTGCGGCCTCGGACTCCGGCAGCGGACGCGCGAGCACCGCCACGCGGGGACGCGCGGCGTCGAGCAGCAGGTGATCCTCGCGCAGGAACTCCGCCCACGCCACGCCCGCGGTCGCGGCGATGCGCGCCTGCTCCTCGCGGGAGAGCGAGCCGGCGTCGGAGGCCGGCAGGCGGACGTACAGGTCGGCCGGCAGCACGCGCACGAGCCACGCGTCGAGCGAGGTGCGAAACGAGGTGACCATGATCGCCATCGCCACCATCAGCGACACGCTCGCGACGATCGCAGCGAGGCTCACCGTCACCTGTCCCGGCGCGCCCTTAAGCTGCGCGAGCGCGAGGCCGGAGGGGGCGTCGCGCGGCGAGGGCAGCCGCGCGAGGATCGCCGTCGACAGCGCGGGCAGCGCGAGCAGCGTGCCGATCAGCAAAGCCGCGATGGCGGCGTAGCCCGCCAGCGGCAGCCCGTCGACCGGCGGCAAGCCGACGAGCAGCGATCCCAGCGCGATCACCGCGAGCCCGCGCCACGGCGGACGAAGGCGCGCCAGCGCCGTCTCCTCGTCGCCGGCCTTGAGGGCGCGCGCGGGCGAGGCGCGCGCGGCTTCGCGCGCGGGAAGGATGCTGCCCGCGATCGCGGCGGCCAACCCGAGCACGAAGAACGCCGCGAACGTCGCGGGGTCGGGCGCGATCGTCGGCGTCACGCCGCGGAAGAAGCCGGACCCCAGGTCCCCGCCGGCGAAGCGCACCGCCGCGCTCGCGACCGCGTAGCCCGCCACGAGGCCCGCGGCGGCGCCCCCTGCGCCGATCAGCGCGCCTTCGAGCGCGACGAGCGCCGCCAGCCTTCCGCGCGTCACGCCGAGCACGCGCAGCAGCGCGAACTGCGCTCGCCGCCGCACGACCGACAGCGCCTGCGTCGTGAACACGAGCAGGCCGCCGGTGAACAGCGCGACCAGCGCCAGCACGTTGAGGTTCACGCGGTACGAACGCGACACGCTCTCGGTCGCGCGCAGGCTCGCCTGCGGCGTGTCGACGGCCACGCCCGGCGGCAATTCCGCCGCGAGGCGCTCGCGGAACGCCGCGACGTCGGTGCCGGGGGTCACGCGCAGGTCGACCCGCGAAATGCTGCCGAAGCGCCCGAGCGCCGCCTGCGCTCCCGCGATGTCCATCACGGCGAGCCGCTGCCCGCCGGCGCCCGGCACGCTGCCGGCGACGCGCAACGGAACGTCGGCGAGGCCGGTCTGCAGGACGAGTGTGGCGCCCGGATCGAGCGCGAGCCGCGCTCGCGCAGCGTTCGACAGGAAGATCGTGTCCGGACGCAGCGCGTCGTACTGTCCCCCGCCCTCGGGGAAGAGCCCCGGCTGGATCGCCGCGGCGCGGAAGAGGTCGAGCCCGAGCACGCGCAGCGGCTCCGGCGAGCCGGCGACGCGCACGTCGGCCTCGACGATCGGGCTCGCGACGGCGACCGCGGGATCGCGCGCGAGCCGCGCGAAGACCTGCTCGGAGAAGCCGTCGCGCGGGCCGCGCACCGTGAGGTCGGCGTCGCCCGCGATCGTTCGCACGCCCTGCGTCAGCTCGTCGACCGCCGCGCGGTTGACGAGCTGCACGGCGAGCCCGAGCGCGACGCCGAGCGCGATCGCGAGCGCGGCGAGCAGCGTGCGAGCGAGGTTCTGCGCGAGCGATCCGCGCAGCACGGCGCCCGCATCGCCGACCGCGACGCTCACTTATGCACGCTCGCGCAGCCCCCCGCGCGACAGCACGAGGATGCGGTCCGCGGTGCCCGCCGCGGCGAGCGAGTGGGTGACGAGGATGCCGGCGGCGCCGCGCCCCTTCACCTGCTCGCGCAGCAGCGCAAGGACGGCCGACGCGGTGTCCGGGTCAAGGTTGCCGGTCGGCTCGTCGGCGAGCACCAGCATCGGCGAGTGCACCAGCGCACGGGCGATCGCGACGCGCTGCAACTCGCCGCCCGACAGCTCGCGCGGCATCGACGGGCCGCGCTCGCCCAGCCCCACCGCGGCGAGCATGGCCTGCACGCGCGCGTCGCGCTCGCCCGCAGGCGTGCCGACGAGGGCCAGCGGCAGCGCGACGTTCTGCGCCACGGTGAGGTAGGGCAGCACGTGGAACGCCTGGAACACGAAGCCCATGCGTTCGCGTCGCAGCACGGTGAGCGCGTCGTCGTCGAGCGCGGCGAGGTCCGCGCCGCCGACCGCGATCGTGCCAGCGTCGGGCCGGTCCAGCCCCGCGACGAGATTGAGGAGCGTGGACTTGCCCGTACCGGACTCGCCCATGATCGCGACGTACTCGCCTGCGCTGAGGTCGAGCTCGACGTCGGCGAGCACGGTCCGCTCGCGGGGCCCGGCGTAGCGCTTCCCGAGTCCTCGAATCGATAGCACACCGCCAGCCTAACCGCACTCGCGCTCCTGCCGCAACGCGACCTGCTGCGAACCCGCCGGCGGCTTCCGTGGAGGTCGACCGTCATCCGTCGGCCCGCGGGAGTGCACGCTGCGCGAAGGCGGCAAGATCCACCGTTCCGGGCCGTCCGCCGCCGAGCTTCCCGTTCGGCACCTGCAACTTCGCGCGGGAGGACGTTCCCCGGGCCCACGTTCGCTCGTCCGATCACCGATGGAGAGACACACCCGACGCGCAATCACTTCGCTCTTGCCGTGCTTGCCGGGGTCGTTGTGGCGCTTCCGGGTACGTCGACGCAACTGCCAACGAGGACGAGATCGGAGCGCATGCGCTCGACATCGCGATCGTCGATGGGAGCACCGCGGGATCGCCGGGCTCCGCGACCGTGCGCCCAATTGCATCGACCCAGCTGACGGTGCTGGTCAACAGAGCGACGCCCGGCCGGTCGCCGCCGCTGGCCGATGCGGTACTGCGTCGCCGCACTGCCGCGCTCCTCGCGATTCGGCGACTCGGAGTTGACTCTCGCCGACCGCGCCCCGATATGAGAAATTCCGGGACAAGCCGGCTCGGCCCCTGTAACCAAACCGCCGTGACGGGCGCCCCCGCCAATGCACCTCCCTACGCCCGACCCCGGCTTCACGTCATCCGCGCAGGCGCGCGCCAACTTCCGGCTCGCCGCGACGCTCGCGCTCGCCTTCGTCGCGCTGCTCTGGGTGCTGCAGATCGCCAACTGGACGCTCGGCGTCGACGCCGCACCGTTCGGGGTCCGACCGCGCGCGCCCGAGGGCCTCGGCGGGATTCTGTTCGCGCCGCTCGCGCACGCCGGCTTCGAGCACCTGCTCGCCAACACTGCGCCGCTCGCTGTGCTCGGCACGGCGCTGCTGCACCTGTATCCGCGCTCGTCGCCGGTCGTGCTGCCCTGGGCCTGGCTCGCGCCCGGCGTTGCCGTCTGGTTCTTCGGTCGCGACGCCATCCACCTGGGCGCAAGCGGGCTGATCTACGGGCTCACCGCGTTCATCTTTCTCGCCGGCCTGCTGCGCCGCGACCGGCGCGCGATCGCGGCGTCGCTCGTCGTCGCCTTCCTCTACGGCAGCGTCGCCTGGGGCGTGCTGCCGCTGAAGCGCACCGATTCGTGGGAGACGCACCTCGCCGCCGCGCTCGTCGGCGCGGCGCTCGCGGTGCTGCTGCGGCACCGCGACGTCCCGCCCAAGGTCGTCTACTCGTACGAGGCCGACGAGAAAGGCGACGATCGATCTGCCGACGCGACCGCCCCCGATGTCGGGGCCAACGACTATCCTTCGTCCACGCGCGCGCCCGCCAACCACTCCCCCGCCTCGACCAGCACGCCCTCGTAGCCGAGCGCCCGTCCCTGCGCCTCGGCTCGGGCAGCGGCTTCCGCGTCGAGCGACGCCCGGGCGCGCGCCACGAACGGCCGCAGGAAGGCTTCGTCGACGGGCTCGAGGTGACAACCTGTGCGCTCGCGGTATGCCACGCACGCGCCCTCCAGGCGCATGCAGACTTCGAAGTCGCCGACGGCGGCGGCAAGGGCCGCCGTCGCGGCAATCGCGGCCGCCGCGAAGTTGGCGAGCCCGAACTCGCGCATCATCGACAGCGAGGCCGCCAGGCGCACTCGCGCCTGCACGTGTGCGCCGCGCCCGATCGAGACGAATGCCTCGTTCAGGAGCAGCGCCGCCTCGCTCACGCGATCGCCGCGCGCGCGGCATAGCGCCAGCATCTCCTCGTACAGCGCCTCGGCCGCGTCGAGGCTGCCTTCGCTGCGCAGCAGGTCGGCAAGGGAGCATCCGGCCGCCGACAGCTGATAGCCGTCGCCGACCTCGCGCGCGACCGCCACCGATTGCTCGAGGTGCCGGCGCGCGAACGGACGGTCGCCCTGTGCGAGCCCGACTTGCCCGAGGAGACGCAGCGCCGTCACCACGCGGCGCTGCTCGGCCAGTGCGACTGCGATCGCGAGGCCCTCCTCGCCCCAGGCGCGCGCTTCCACGTAGCGTCCGTACAGGTAGGCGAGCTGGCAAGCCTGCAGCAGCAGCCGGCAACGCTGCAGGTCATCGACGCCCGCACCGGGCCTCGCGAGCGCCTCCGTCGCCACCTGGAAGCCGAGCTCCAGCGTACCGTCGAGCGAGCACACCACCAGCATCGGCAGCACGAGGATCATCGCGGCCCGCTCGCGCCCGGCCGCTCGCCCGCACCACGCGTGAGCCGCGAGCATGTTTTCGCGCTCGCGCCCGAGCCGCGCCATCCAGGCTTTCTGCTCGGGCCCGGTGAGACGATTGATCGCGCTTTCCGCGAACGCGGCGTGGACATCGAAATGCCGCGCGCGCAGTGCTTCCTCCTCGCCGGATGCGGCGAGCCGCTCGGCCGCGAATTGACGGACCGTCTCGAGCTGCCGGTAGCGGTCCGCCGCAGCGTCGTACTCCGCGAGCGACTTCTCCACCAGCTGCGCGAGCAGGCCCGCGACCTCTGCCTCCTCGAGGTGGTCGTCCGCGAGGACCTGCTCCGCGGACTGCAGCGGGAAGTCGCCGGCGAAGACCGCTATGCGGCGCATCAGCGCGCGCTCGGGCGGCGACAGGAGGTCGTGGCTCCACTCGATGCATCCCCGCAGCGTCTGCTGCCGCGGCAACGCGCTCGCGTCGCCGCCGGTGAGGAGCCGGAAGCGATCCGACAGGCGCGCCTCGATCGCGTCGACCGACATCGTGCGCACACGCGCCGCAGCGAGCTCGATCGCGAGCGGTATCCCGTCGAGACGCCGGCAGATGCGCGCGACCGCCGGCGCATTCAACTCGCCGATCGCGAAGCCGGGGCGCGCCGAGGCGCCGCGCTCCGCGAACAGCCGGACGGCGTCGTTTCGCGCAAGGAGCGAGAAGCCGGCATCCACCGCCGGGGTTGCGAGCGGCGGCAACGCATAGGTGGTCTCCCCTGCAATGCGCAGGGGCTCGCGGCTCGACGCGAGCACCTTCGCGCCGGGCCCCGCGGCGAGCAGCGCGCGCACGACCTCCGCCGCGCCCGGTGCGACGTGCTCACAGTTGTCCAGGATGACGAGAAAGCGCCTCGCGCGCGCGAACCTGGCCAGCGCGTCGATCGCGCCGCGCCCCGCCTCCTCCTTCACCCCGAGGACGGTCGCCGTCGCCTGCGCGACGAAGCGCGCATCCACGATCGGCGCGAGTTCGACGAACCAGACGCCATCCGGGAAGTCGTCGAGGACGTCGGCGCCGAGCTGGAGCGACAACCGCGTCTTGCCGAGGCCGCCCACGCCGGTCAGCGTGAGGAGGCGCGTGGTGCGCAACAGGCGCGTCGCCTCCGCGGTCTCTCGCTCTCGCCCGACGAACGAGCTCAATTGCCTCGGTAGGTTGTTCGGCGTCGCCTCCAGCGAGCGCAGCGCGGGGAACTGCTGCCGCATCCCCGGGTGCACGACCTGGAACACCCGCTCGGCCGAGGCGAGGTCCTTGAGCCGCACGGCCCCGAGATCGCGCAGCGACGCTCCCTCCGGCAACGCGCCGGCCGCGTCCTCGGCCACCGCGTGCGAGGCGAGCACCTGCCCCCCGTGCGCGACGCCCATGATGCGCGCGGCGCGATTCGCCGCATTGCCGAAGAGGTCGTTGTCGCGCCGCTCAACGGGGCCCCGGTGCATGCCGCAGCGAATGCGTACCGCGACCCCGCCCGTGGCCGCGGGGTCGGCGAGCGCGAGCTGCATATCGACCGCCGCGGCGATCGCATGCGATGCACGGTCGAACGCCGCGTAGACGCCGTCGCCGGTCGTCTTGACGAGGATGCCAGCGTGCCGTTCGACCGCCGCGCGGACGAGCCGGTCGTGGCACGACAGCGCCCGCCGCATCTGCTCGGGAGCGTCCTCCCAGAGCCGCGTGCTGCCCTCGATGTCGGTGAAGAGCAGCGTCTGCAGGTCGAGGGGCGTGAGCGACACGTTCGCGGTCGGTCCGGCGCCGGTCGGGCCCCGGGCAAGTCCCCGCGACCCCCGCCGTTCCCGATGTTGCGGTCCGCGAACGCTCCGGGTCAAGGCGGCCGTGGCCATTCGCTCGCGTGTCAACCGCGGTCGTAGCGTGGCGTTGAGGGTGGGCCGCCGCGGGTTCGCGGCCGCGACAACGAAGGAGCGCGGGGCCGATGAACGAAAATCTGGGCGGGCCGCTGGCGGAGACGATCACGCTGCGGCAGGCGAAGAAGCTGATCCAGTGCATGGCGCACGAGCAGAGCTTCCTGCTGCTCTCGCCGCCGGGGGTCGGCAAGTCCGACATGGTCTACCAGGCGGCGCAGGAGGCGGGGCTGCCCTGCCGGTCGCTGCTCGGCACGCAGATCGCGCCCGAGGACGTCTCCGGCATCCCGCGCATCGTCGGCGAGCGCAGCGTGTTCTGCCCGCCGCGCATGCTGCTGCCCGAAGTGCCCGAGCCGTTCTGCCTCTTCCTCGACGAGCTGCCCGCGTGCGCGCCCGACGTGCAGAAGGCGTTCTACTCGCTGCTGCTCGAGCGGCGCATCGGCGAGCACGCGCTGCCGAAGGGCACGTGGGTCGTCGCCGCGGGCAACCGCGTGCAGGACCGCGCGCTCGTGCGCTCGATGAGCTCCGCGCTGGTCAACCGCGTGACGATCCTGCACCTCCGCGCCGACGTCGACGAGTGGCAGGCGTGGGCCGCGCGCAACGGCGTGCGCGCCGACGTGCGCTCGTTCATCCACTACCTGCCGGACGCGCTCGTGCGCCCGGTGCCGCAGGACCCGGTGCCGTTCTCCACGCCGCGCGCGTGGGCCGCGCTGTCGCGCTCGCTCGACCTCGCGCAGGCCTCGGGCACGCTCACGCGCGAGACCCGGCGGGCGCTCGCGTTCGGCCGCCTCTCGCCGGAGGACGCCGCGGTGTTCTGCGCGCTCGCCGAGGAGACGATCCAGCCGATGCGCGCGCTCGAAGACTACGTCGGCGACCCCGCGCTGCTGCCGAAGGGCGAGGCCGCGCGCTGGTTCATCCTCGAGGGCATCCGCCGGCGCGTGCGCGACGAGCGGCTCGGCCCGGTGGGCAGGCGCGCGGTCAACCGCTTCCTGCGCGCGCTGCCGCGCGAGCACCAGCTCACCGTGCTGACCGACCTCGTCGAGCGCTGGGGCGCGCTGGGGGCGGACGCGTCGATGCTCGCGCTGCTGCGCAGCGTGGCGAAGTGAGCGGCGACGAAATGAATGCTGCCGCGCAGGCCGCCGGCACGGCAGGCCACGCCGCGACGCTGGCGAGGATCGAGCAGGGCCTGCGCATGGTGACGGTCCCCTTCCCGCACCTGTGCGGGCTCGTCGGCGCCACCCGGGTCACGATCGAGCCTCGCCTGCCCACGATGGGCGTGTTCGCCTCGGGCCGCCTCGCAGTGAATCCCGACTTCGTGCGCAAGCTCAACGACGCCGACCTCATGTTCGTGCTCGCGCACGAGATGCTGCACCTGGCGCTGCGCACGCACGACCGCGCGAAGGGCTCGGGGAGGCTCGAGTTCAACTACGCGCACGACTACATCATCAACGACCTGCTGCGGGCGGAGCTCGGCCGCGCGACCGTCCCCGCGAACGGGCTCGACATGCCCGGCGCGAAGGAGAAGTCGGCCGAGGAGATCGTCCTCGAGATGCGGCGCCGGCAGGACAAGCGGGCGACGCGCACGCGCGTCTGGGACGGCACGCCGGGCGCGCCGGGCGCGGGCGAAGAGGACGGCGACGTGCTCTCCGACGCGCGCGAGCGGGAGCTGTATCCCGGCGAGGCGGACGCCGCGAAGGCGCGCCGCGAGCAGCTGCGCGCGCTCGCCGCGAAGGCGCTCGCACTCGCCGAGGCGATGGGCGCGCTCAACGGCGCGCGCG
>JAOUIA010000071.1 GCA_029884335.1 Betaproteobacteria bacterium | reverse complement strand
AGATCTTCTTCTCGGTCGTCGGCGCGCAGCTCGACCAGGGCCGGGCGGCCACGCTCGGCCTCATCCTGCTCGTCTTCGCGCTCGCCGCGTTCTTCCTGCAGCGCCGCGCGCTCGGCCGGAAGGTGTACACGTCGATGGCCGGCAAGGGCGACGCGGGGCTGCCCGTGCCGTTGCCGGGCGGCGTGCGCGGCGCCTGCTACGCGATCGCGCTGCCCTGGGCGCTGCTGACCGTCGTGATCTACGCGATGGCGCTCGCCGGCGGTTTCGTCGAGACCTGGGGGCGCGACTACACGCTCACGCTCAGGCACTACGCCAAGGCGTTCGGCGTCGAGTGGGGGCCGCACGGCATCCTGTGGGCCGGCGCGGCGTGGGACTCGTTCTGGACCACGGTGAAGCTCTCCGCCATCGCCGCGCCGGTCACGGCGGCCGCCGGCATCGTCGCCGCCTGGCTGCTGACGCGGCAGAAGTTCGTCGGCCAGGCGACGTTCGAGTTCGGCACCATGCTCTCGTTCGCGATCCCCGGCACCGTGATCGGCGTCTCGTACATCCTCGCCTTCAACGTGCCGCCGATCGAGCTCACCGGCACCGCGCTGATCCTGGTCGCGTGCAACGTGTTCCGCAACATGCCGGTGGGCGTGCGCGCGGGCATGGCGGCGATGGCGCAGGTCGACCGCAGCCTCGACGAGGCGGCCACCACGCTGCGGGCGCGCGGCTGGACGACGCTGCGGACGATCCTCCTGCCGCTGCTCAAGCCGGCGGTGGTCGCCGCGCTGGTCTACAGCTTCGTGCGCGCGATGACCACGCTGTCGGCGGTCATCTTCCTCGTCTCCGCCGAGTACGAGTGGGCGACGACCTACATCATCAACCGCGTGATCAACGGCGACTACGGGGTGGCCATCGCGTACAGTTCGGTGCTGATCGTCCTGATGGTCGCCGTGATCCTCGCGATCCAGCGCCTCGTGGGCGAGCGCCGCCTGGGGCGCAGGCCGGGGGCCGCGCGCGAACTGGGCGCGGTGGGCGGCAGCGCAGCGTGAGAAGGGCATGAAGGCCGCGTCGATCGAGTTCCGCGAGGTCACGAAGCGCTACGGCGACGTCGTGGCGGTCAACGCCGTGACGTTCACCGTCGCCGCCGGGACGCTGGTGACGCTGCTCGGCCCCTCCGGCTGCGGCAAGACGACGATCCTGCGCATGGTCGCCGGCCTGGAGCTGCCCACGTCGGGCCGCATCGTGATCGGCGGCGAGGACGTCACCGAGCGCTCCGCCGCCGAGCGCGACGTGTCGATGGTGTTCCAGAGCTACGCGCTGTTCCCGCACATGAGCGTGCTCGAGAACGTGCGCTACGGGCTGGTGGTCTCGGGCACGCCGAAGGCGCGCGCCGACGAGCGCGCCCGCGCGACGCTCGCCACGGTCGGCCTCACCGGCTACGACGCGCGGCTGCCCTCCGAGCTCTCCGGCGGGCAGCAGCAGCGCGTGGCGGTCGCGCGCGCGCTGGTGCTCGAGCCCTCGGTGCTGCTGTTCGACGAGCCGCTGTCGAACCTCGACGCGCGGCTGCGGCGCCAGATGCGCGACGAGATCCGCGAGCTGCAGCAGCGCCTGGGGCTCACCGTCGTCTACGTGACGCACGACCAGTCGGAGGCGATGGCGGTGTCCGACCGGATCATCGTGATGGACCGCGCGGTCATCGCGCAGGAGGGCGCGCCGCGCGACCTGTACGAGGCGCCCCGCGGCGGCTTCGTCGCCGGGTTCATGGGCGACGCGAACCGGGTGCGCGCGACGCTGCGGCGTGTCGACGCGACCACGGGCGAGGTGCGGATCGGCACGCTCGCCGTGCGCATCCCGCACCGCGGGCTGCCGGACGGAGAGGTCGACGTGGCGATCCGGCCGGAGGCCATCCGACTGGGCGGCGGCGACGGCCTCGCGGCGAGCGTGCGCAAGGCCGCGTACCTCGGCGGCTCGATGGAGTACACGCTCGACACCGCCGCGGGCGAGCTCTTCGCCGTGTCGAACGCGGTCGAAACGCCGCTGGCGCCCGGAGCGCGTGTGACGGTGACGTTCGCCGCGCACGGCGTGGTGGCCGTGCCGCCGGACGCGTGATCGGGAGCCCGCTCCGCGCGTGACAGTCGGAGCAAGCTCTGCGCATAATCGCGGCCGCAGGGGTGTGCGCTCGACGCACCGCCCCGCGACCCCGACAGGAACCCACGGAGAACCCCATGGCGCAACGCCGCACCACGCATCGCAGCAGTTCCGGCAAGAAGCTCTACGCGGTCCGCAAGGCCGACGGCACGTTCGCCGACATCCAGACGTACAAGCGCGCGCACGCCGCCGACATCCGCCGCAGCGCGAAGGGCGAGGCGTCGGCGACGCCTGCCGCGAAGGCGAAGAAGGCCGCCAGGAAGGTGGCGAAGAAGGCGGCGAAGACCGCGGGCGGGCTGCTCGCCAAGGCGAAGAAGGCCGTCGCCGGCGTGGTCAGGTCGGCGAAGAAGACCGCGAAGAAGGCTGCGAAGAAGACCGCGACGAAGCGCCCGGCGAAGAAGACCGCGCGCAAGGCCGCGAAGAAGGCCGCGAAGAAGAGCTAGCGCGATCACAGGACGGGAGGCTGCCCGCGCGGCGGCCTCCGCCTCGTCCGTCGTTTGCCCGCGACCTGCCCCGACCTCTCGAGTCGGCGTGCGCGGACTCCTGCCTTGCCCCGTCGCGGCGCGATGCTGCGACGGCAAGCATCCGCTGCCGCCGCTCAGGGCGGCGTGCAGAATACCGGGCCCTCGAGGGTCCAGCCGCTGCCGACCATGTCGGCGATCGCCGTGGCGCTCGTCAGGTACCGGTGGTTCGCCTGCCCGCCCATGCCGCCGTTGTAGAGCCGCTGCACGACGGCGCGGTCGGACTCGCAGGTGCCCGGCCCGCTCGGTTGCGCGCGGAACACCAGGCCCTCGTAGGTCCAGTCCGGATTGCCCTGCACGACTGCGCACTCGCGCGCGTCGACCGTGTGGAAGTGCGACGCCTGCGCCGCGCCCCAGAAGCGGCACGCCGGGACGCCGGGCACGGACTCCGGCGCCCAGGTCTTGAACTCGTAGCCGGTGCGGCGCCAGCCGCGGATCGCCACGCCTTCGTCGACGATCGCGATCTCCTGCGGGTCGGCGGTCACGAAGTAGTGGCCCAGGGCCTCGTTGAAGTACTCGACGGCCACGCGCTCGTCGCCGATCGGCGCGGCGGGAGCGACGTAGTCGATGCGCAGCGCGTCGTCGCCGCCGCCGGCGACGCGCGTCATGCGGTCCAGCCTCGCGCGCGCGGGGCGGTCGTCGCGCGCGAACGCGTCGAGCCAGGCGAGCGACCACGTGAAGATGTCGCCGGCGGAGCGCGCGTCGAAGCCGTGCGTCACGCCCTCCAGCGCGACGAGGCCGCGCGACCCGGCGAGGCGCTCCATGCCCTGTTCCACCGGGCCGATGGGCGCGGTCGTGTCGGCCGTGCCGCTGATGGCGAGGTACGGCAGCCGCACGCCCGCGGTGCCCCGGTTGTCGCGGCCGAACGCCGGGAGGACGCGCTGCCCGAAGTAGGGAACGTAGCCGACCGCGCCCTTGAGGCGCGCGTCGGCGCCCACGGGCCGCGACGCCCCGGCGATCGAAGTCGTGAGCGCGGCGCCGCCCATCAGCATCAGCGTTTCGCCGCCCTGGCTCGCGCCAAAGCCGCCCACGCGCGCCGGGTCGATGCGGTCGCGCCAGTGCGGGTGAGCGAGCAGCAGGTCGAGCGCCGCCGACATCGAGAGCGGCCGCGTCGACTGCATCGCCGTGTAGCGCTCGAAGTTCGCGAGCGAGAAGATCACCGAACCGAGGTCGTCGAACGACAGCACTGCGTAGCGCGGGTCGCCGTGGAAGGGCGCCACGACGACGTAGCCGTGCGAGGCGAACACCGCCATTGCATCGAGGTAGCCGGTCGACAGCGGGCTGCCGCCGTAGCCGTGCGAGAACAGCACGACGGGCCAGCGCGACGCGCCGTCCGGAAGGATCGGCGCCTCGGCGCCGCGCTGCATGCGCGGCACGCGCCGGCCGTCGGGCAGCGGGTAGTCGGCGCGCGCGTTCCCCGGCGAGGTGGGATAGCAGGCGAGCAGCACGTAAGTCAGCGTCGCGTCGCGCCACGGTCCGAACAGCGTGGCGTCGTCGGGCGCGCGAAAGCGCGCGATCAGCGCGTTCGCCGGATCGGCAAGGAGGTCCGTCGCGTAGCGCGGGCTGCCGTCGGAACGGGGAAAGCCCTCCCAGGTGAGCTCGGGCGGCTCTCCGGGCGGCAGCCGGCGGAAGTCCTGCTCGACGTTGCTGCAGGCGATCGGGTGCGGACCGTCGAGCGGCCGCGGCGGGACCTCGGCGAGCGGGTCCGCTCGCGCGAACGCAGCGCTCGCCGCCAGCGCCGCGAGCGCCAGCGCGCGGTCGATCCGCCCCATCGCTACAGCTGCTCGGCCGGCACCTCGAGCGCCGTCTCGCCGCCGTGCATCAGCGTGCGGCCGAGCGCCGCGACCTGCGGCAGCAGCGTGGCCGCGAAGAACCGCGCCGTCCCGATCTTCGCGCGCATGAACGCCGCGTCGCCCTCGTCGGCCGCGAGCTTGCGCGAGGCGGCGAGCGCCGCGCGCCCGAGCTGCCACCCGGACGCGGCGAGCCCCCACATGCGCAGGTAGTGCGCCGCGCCGGCGTGGACCGCGCGCGCGTGCGACGCCGAGGACTTGAGCACCCACGCCACCGCATCCTCCAGCGCGACGGCAGCCTCCGACAGCGCGGCGCCGACCGGGTGAAGCGACGCGTCGGCGCTCCCGGTCAGGTGCGCGGCCGTCTTCTCGATCTCGCCGATCACCGCGCGCGCCGCGGCCCCGCCGTCGCGCACCGTCTTGCGGCCGACGAGGTCGTTGGCCTGGATGCCGGTGGTGCCCTCGTAGATCGTGGTGATGCGCGCGTCGCGCAGGTACTGCGCCGCGCCCGTCTCCTCGATGTAGCCCATGCCGCCGTGCACCTGCAGGCCGAGCGAGACGACCTCCTGCGCGACCTCGGTCGAGTGCCCCTTGACGATCGGGATCATCAGGTCGGCGAACGCCTGGTGGGACCTGCGCGCGGCCGGGTCCGGGTGGCGGCGCGCGTTGTCGAGCGCGGCGGCGGTCACGTAGGCGACGACACGCGTGCCCTCGACGTGCGCGCGGATCGTCATCAGCATGCGACGCACGTCGGGGTGGTCGATGATCGCGCCGGCCTTCGACGCCCGGTCGAGGCCGACGGCCCTGCCCTGCACGCGCTCGCGCGCGTAGGCCACCGACCGCTGGTACGCGCGCTCGCCCATGCCCACACCCTCGAGGCCCACCGAGAAGCGCGCGGCGTTCATCATGATGAACATGTACTCGAGGCCGCGGTTCTCCTCGCCGACCAGGTAGCCGGTCGCCCCGCCCTTCTCGCCGTACGTCATCACGCAGGTCGGGCTCGCGTGGATGCCGAGCTTGTTCTCGATCGACGTGCACTGGACGTCGTTGCGCTCGCCCGGGCTGCCGTCGGCGCCGACGATGAACTTGGGCACGATGAACAGCGAGATGCCCCGCACGCCCTCGGGCGCGTCGGGCGTGCGCGCGAGCACCAGGTGCACGATGTTCGCCGTGTAGTCGTGCTCGCCGTAGGTGATGAAGATCTTGGTGCCGGCGAGCCTGTAGCTGCCGTCCGGCTGGCGCACCGCCCGCGTGCGGACGGCGGCGAGGTCCGAGCCGGCCTGCGGCTCGGTGAGGTTCATCGTGCCGGTCCACTCGCCGGAGATGAGCTTCGGCAGGTAGAGCTGCTTCTGCTCCGGGCTGCCCACGAGGTCGATCGCCTCGATCGCGCCCTGCGTCAGCAGCGGGCAGAGGTCGAACGCCAGGTTCGACGAGTGCCACATCTCCTCGACGGCCGTGGACACGAGGTGCGGCAGGCCCTGCCCGCCGAACTCGGGGGTCTTGGCGAGGCCGTTCCAGCCGTTGGCGCAGAACTGCTCGTAGGCCTGCTTGAAGCCGGCCGGCGTGCGCACGCCGCCGTCGTCGAGCCGCCGCGCGCCCTCGACGTCGCCCGGACGGTTCAGCGGGTCGAGCACCTCGGTGGCGAACTTCGCCGCCTCCTCGAGGATCGCCGCGACGACGTCGGGCGCGGCCTCCTCGAATCCCGGCAGCTGCGCGACCTGCTCGAGGCCCGCGAGCTCGTTCATCACGAAGTGCATGTCGGCAAGCGGGGCGCGGTAGGTGCTCATCGTGGCAGGCGGTCGGGTGGGAACGCGCGAGGCTACTCCGGGCGGCCTAGAGCGGTGGCACTAAAGTGCGGCAGCGGCGCGTCAGCGCGGCGCGAGCTCGGCGGTGAGCTGCGGGACGACCTCGAACAGGTCGCCGACGAGGCCGTAGTCGGCGATCTGGAAGATCGGCGCCTCCGGGTCCTTGTTGATCGCCACGATCACCTTGCTGTCCTTCATGCCGGCGAGGTGCTGGATGGCGCCCGATATGCCCACCGCGATGTAGAGGTCGGGCGCGACGATCTTGCCGGTCTGGCCGACCTGGTAATCGTTGGGAACGTAGCCTGCGTCCACCGCCGCGCGCGAGGCGCCGATCGCGGCGCCGAGGCGGTCGGCGAGCGCTTCGAGGAGCTTGAAGTTCTCGGCGCTGGCCAGCGCCCGCCCGCCGGAGACGACCACGCGCGCGGAGGCGAGCTCCGGTCGCTCCGACTTCGCGATCTCCTGCCCGGTGACGCGGCTTCGGCCGACGTCGGGTACTGCCGGCCGCGACTCGACCTGGCCCGCGCCGCCCGTCGCCGCGGCCGCGTCGAACGACGTCGCGCGGACCGTGACCACCTTGACGGCGTCCTTCGCCTGCACCGTGGCGAACACGCTGCCGGCGTAGATCGGGCGCACGAACGTGTCGGGCGAGACGACCGCGGTGACGTCGGAGACCTGCGCGACGTCGAGTTTCGCCGCGATGCGCGGCGCGACGTTGCGCCCGTAGCCCGTCGCGGGCGCGACGACGTGCGTGTAGCCGCCGTCCTGCACGATGGCGAGCACCTGCGCGGCGAGGTTCTCGGCCGTCGGCTGCGCGAGGTGCGGCGCGTCGACGTGGATCGACTTCGCCACGCCGGCGGCCTGCGCGGCGGCCTGCGCGGCGCCCTGCGCCGCGCTGCCCGCGACGAGGACGTGGATCGGGCTGCCCAGGCGCGCGGCGGCGCCAACGACGTGCAGCGTGGCCGACTTGAGCGCGGCGTTGTCGTGCTCGGCGATGACGAGGATGGCCATGGCGTTCTCCGGCCCGTCCTCAGGACAGGACCTTGGCTTCGTTGCGCAGCTTGGCGACCAGTTCCTTCACGTCGGCCACCAGGCCCCCGCCCTTGCGCTTCGGCGGCTCGGCCACGCTCAGCGTGACCGTGCGCGGCGTGACGTCGACGCCCAGCGCGTCGGGCTTGAGCGTGTCGAGCGGCTTCTTCTTGGCCTTCATGATGTTCGGCAGCGTCGCGTAGCGCGGCTCGTTGAGCCGCAGGTCCGCGGTCACCACCGCCGGCAGCGCCATTTCGACCGTCTCGAGGCCGCCGTCCACCTCGCGCTTGACGACGAGCGTGCCGCCGCTCACCTCGACTTTCGAGGCGAACGTGGCCTGCGGCCAGTCGAGCAGCGCGGCGAGCATCTGCCCGACCTGGTTCGAGTCGTCGTCGATCGCCTGCTTGCCCAGGATCACGAGCTGCGGCTGCTCGCGGGCGACGACCGCCGCGAGCAGCTTCGCGACCGCCAGCGGCTGCAGGTCGGCGTCGCTCTCGACGAGGATCGCCCGGTCGGCGCCGAGCGCGAGCGCGGTGCGCAGCGTCTCCTGGCACGCCGCCGCCCCGCAGGAAACCGCGACGATCTCCGCCGCCGCGCCCTTCTCCCTGAGCCGGACCGCCTCCTCGACCGCGATCTCGTCGAAGGGGTTCATCGACATCTTCACGTTGGCCGTGTCCACGCCGCTGCCGTCGGGCTTGACGCGGACCTTGACGTTGTAGTCGATGACGCGCTTGACGGGGACGAGAATCTTCATGGGGAGCGCTGTCCGAAATGAAACACCACATTATATGGGTATCGCGCTACCCCGCCTGCACAAGGGGTGCTGCAAGTCGGCATTTTCAAAGGGTCGGCGCAATTTGTATTGGACAAAGCGATTGGGCTCCGCCTACACCGCATCAACTTCCGGGCGTATATTGAACACCTGCTGTCTGTCACAAGAGGCACGGTTGAACATTGTCCTCCACACCCAGCCGTAGCGACGGCGCTGCCGGGCATTTCCAGACCTCGATGGATCCGCAGCAACGGGAGCAAAGCATGAACGCCGTCGCCAACCTGCCTGTCCTCTCGACGTCGAGCTCGTACTCGATGCTCGACTTCGAGTACCTGCCGGAGCACAGGACGCTCTTCTCGTGGATGAAGCCGACCCCGCGCGCGTGCTTCTCCGCCGCGCTGCTCGAGCAGATCCGGGAGAGCGAGACGCTGCTGCAGTCGCACCGCGGCTTCGTCAACCACGAGGGGCAGCCGGGAGAGGTCGCCCACGTCGTGTTCGGCTCGCGCGTGAGCGGCGTGTTCAACCTCGGCGGCGACCTCAACATGTTCATCCAGGCGATCCTGCGCCAGGACCGCCAGCTGCTCTCCTACTACGCGCACCTGTGCGTCGACAACCAGATGCGCAGGCACCGCGGCTTCGAGTGCGGCATCGCGACCGTCGCGCTGGTGCAGGGCAAGGCGCTCGGCGGCGGCTTCGAGTGCGCGCTCGCCTGCCACACGATCGTCGCGGAGCGCTCGGCGACGATGGCGCTGCCGGAGACGCTGTTCAACCTGTTCCCCGGCATGGGCGCGCTCTCGTTCCTCGGCCGCCGCATCGGGCTGCGCAAGGCCGAGCAGCTGATCGTTTCCGGGGCGACGTTCACCGCGAGCGACCTGCACGACATGGGCGTCGTCGACGAGGTCGTCGAGGACGGGATGGGGGTCGAGTCGGTGAAGACGCTGCTGCAGCAGCGGCACAAGCGGCACAACACGTTCCGCAGCCTGGCCGAGGCCAAGCTCGCCTACCACACGGTGACGCGGGAGGAGCTCGAGCGGATCGTCGACGTGTGGGTCGACGGCGCGCTGCGGCTCGAGTCGCGCGACCTCAAGATGATGACGCGGCTGGTGCGCGCGCAGGACAAGCTCACGAAGATGTCGCCGGAGGACCAGGCGATCGAGCAGATGTACTCGCCCCCGCCCGAGAAGCTGCACGCCGCCTGACGCGGCGCGGAGGCCCCTCTACAGCGACGCGCGGTGCCGCCGCTCGGCGAGCGAGGCGATCGCGCGCGCCGTGCCGTCGAAGCACTGCCGCAGCGCAGGGGCGGCGGCGAGCACCTGGGCGACCTGCCCCGACTGCGCCATGTCCTCCATCGCCTTGCAGCGCGCGGCGAGCTGGGTCGCACCGACGCTGACGGCGGCGCCCTTCAGCGCGTGCAGCGTGTCGCCGACGACGGCGGCCTGCCCGCTCCCCAGCGCCGCGTCGAGCTTGCGCAGCAGCAGCTCGATGTCGTCGTGGAACCCGCGCAGCAGCTGGTCGAGGAAGTCCGGCGTGCTCGCGATGCGCTCCACCTCGGCGAAGCGGTTGGCGTCCATCAGCGGGAGCGCGTCCACCGCGGAAGGCGTGCGGGCCGCGGGCACGGCGACGGCGCCCGGCGCGGGCTGCGCGACCGTGCGCCCCGAGCGGCGCGCGAGGCGATCGATCACCTGCAGCAGCGTGGCGGCGTCGAACGGCTTGCCGACGAACTCGTCCGCGCCGCCGAGCCGCGCGCGCTCGCGCGCCTCGACCGTGACCGCAGCGGACAGGATGATCACCGGCAGGCGCGCGCCGGCCGGCTCCATGGTCCGGATCGCCGCCGTCACCTCGACGCCGTTGCGCTCCGGCATGTTGAAGTCGAGGATCGCGAGCTCGGGGGCCTTCGCCTCGTAGAGGTCGAGCGCCTCCTCGCCGTCCATCGCCGCGTACACGGTGTGGCCGGCGCTCTCGAGGAGCTGTCGCAGGATCGCGAGGTTCGTCGCGTTGTCCTCGGCGACGAGGATGCGCACCGGCTGGCGCTGCTGCTGCAGCACCGAGGCGAGGTCGATCACCTCGCCGCTCTCGCCGAGGTCGCGCGTCGTGGCCGCGTGGATCGCGTTGCGCAGGTGGCGTTGCGTCGCCTCCCTGCCCACGACCTGCAGGCCCGGAATGCGCCGCAGCGCCGGCTCGCGCCGCGCCGACGCCGGGTCGGCGGCGCAGTAGATCAGCGCGACGCCGGGGTCCTTGCGCGCGCGGCCGAGTTCCTCGAAAACGCGCACCGCCTCGTCGACACCGCCGGAGACGACGATGGCCGACACGTTGACGCCCCGCGACCGGAGCTCGTCGAGGTGGGCCACGGCGTCGCGCGCCGTGGGGACGGCCGCGACCGCGCCGACCGTGCGCGCGACGACGCCGGCGACGCCGCCCGCCCCCTGCGACTCGCCGACCACCAGGCCGGCGGACTTCGCCGCGGGCTGGGCGCCTTCCTCCGCGGCGGCCTTCGCCCTGAGCAGCGGCAGCTCGAACCAGAACAGCGAGCCTTCGCCCACCTTCGACTGGACGCCGATCGTCCCGCCCATGAGCTCGACGAGCTGCTTGGCGATCGTGGTGCCGAGCCCGGTGCCGCCGAAGCGGCGCGTCGTCGAGTCGTCGGCCTGCACGAACGCCTCGAAGATGCGCGCCTGCGCCTCGGGCGCGATGCCGATGCCGGTGTCGCGCACCTCGAAGCGGATCCCGACGCCGTCGGCGGTCTCGCCGGTCAGCGTGACGTCGACGTTGATCTCGCCGCGGTGGGTGAACTTGACCGCGTTCGACAGGAGGTTCAGCAGCACCTGGCGCAGGTGGTGCTGGTCGCCGCGCAGCGTGTAGTCGATCGCCGGGTCGACCATCGCGCGGAGCGCGAGGCCCTTGGACTCCGCGTGCGGCCGCAGCAGGTGGATGACGCCGTTCAGCGTGGCGTGCAGGTCGAACTCGCTGATCTCGATCGCGAGCCGGCCCGCCTCGATCTTGGAGATGTCGAGCACGTCGTCGACCAGCGAGCGCAGCAGCATCGTCGAGTGCGTGAGCAGGCGCACGAGCTCCGACTGCTGCGCGTCCAGCGGCGTGGCCTTGATGAGGTCCGCGACGCCGACGATGCCGTTGAGCGGCGTGCGCATCTCGTGGCTCATGTTGGCGAGGAAGCTCGACTTCGCGAGGTTCGCCTCCTCGGCGCGGCGCTGCGCGTCGTGGATGCGCTCGAGCAGCGTCGACACGTAGACCGGCAGCACGACGAGCGCGACGAACAGCGACCAGCCCGCCGCCTGGTAGGCCTCCCACCAGGGATGGAAGAGCAGCACCGACGAGTACCCGACGAGCGCGAGCGCCTGCGACACGAACAGGTACTTCCGGCCGTAGCGGAAGCCGTTGCCGAACGCGACGAACAGGTAGACGCCGAGCATCGAGAACCCGGCCTGCCCGGTCATGAACATCACGAACGTCGCGGCGCCGTTGTCGGCGACGGAGCCGATGAAGCGGCGCGGGACGTTGGCGGCCGGCGAGGCGCAGATCGCGACGAACAGGCAGACCGCGAACCCTAGGTTGACGGCCAGCCCGTAGAGCAGCAGCGCGCCGTGGAGCGTGTCGTCCTCGTAGACGAACGCCATGACCGTCAGCACGACCGTGACGATCACGATGCGCAGGATGGCCTGCTCGTGCTCGCTGTCCGGCCGGGCTCGCAGGCGGGCCCGCAGACGTGCGACTGCCTTCAGGGGATTGGCGATACCCAACGGACCACCGGGTCGAAATGGACCCGGACAGTCACGCAAGGGTCATGCCAATGGAATATTCCCGCCAACTCAGCGGGCTGCCCGCCTCCCAGCCGGAGGCCGGGACTTGCTGCGCCGCAATAGTGACGTCCGGCGGCAGCGCGCCGGAGGTCGCGCCGGTCAGCCGGTCTGCCAGGCCGCCATCATGCGGACTTCGCAAACTGCCTGTCCGCCCGCCTCTGCGCGGCCGGCGAACCAGCCGGCCGACTTGCGCAGCCGGACGATCTCGGCGTGAAGATCGAGCGTTTCGCCGCAGCCGACCGTCGCGCCGAAGCGCGCGGTGTCGATGCCGGCGAAGAACAGGAGGTCGTCGCCGGTGGGCTCGCGCCCCAGCGTGCGGTACGTGAGGATCACGGCGATCTGCGCCAGCGCCTCGACCACCAGCAGGTGCGGCATCCCCGCGGGGGCGCGCGAGCTGCGCGGCTGCGCGAGAAACGGCTCGCCGCGCGTGACGTTCTTGATGCCGCGGATGTGCCTGCCGGGCACGCACTCGGTCACGCGGTCGACGAACAGCAGCGGATAGCGGTGCGGCAGGATCCGCATGATCGCCTGGACGTCCATCGCCCCGCCCGCGCCGTTGCCTGCGGTCTCCGCGCTCACAGGCGCTGCCACCTTCCGCCCACGAGCCCCTCGACCGGCCGGAACGTCGCCTTGTAGGCCATCTTGCGGCTCTCGGCTATCCAGTAGCCGAGGTAGAGGTAGGGCAGCGCGAGCCGCCGGCAGCGCTCGATCTGCCAGAGGATGTTGAACGTCCCGAAGCTCGCGCCGGAAAGGCCGGGCTCGTAGAACGTGTAGACGGACGAGAGCCCGTCGGCGAGCTGGTCGACCAGGCTCACCATGCGCAGCGCCCCGCCCTGGCGGAACTCGTAGAGGTCGGTGGCGACGTTGCTGTGGAGCAGGAAGTGCTGGTACTGCTCGCGGCTGTCCTGGTCCATGCCGCCGCCGGGGTGGCGATGGCGCTGGTAGCGCAGGTACAGCGCGTAGTGCTCGGCGTCGTAGGCGAGCTCGCGCCGGTGCGCGGCGAGCGCTCGGTGGTTGCGCCACGCCCTCCGCTGCGCGCGGCTCGCCGCGAAATCCTGCACCGGCACGCGCACCGGGACGCAGGCGCGGCAGTGGTCGCAGTACGGCCGGTAGGTGAACGCGCCGCTGCGGCGGAAGCCCAGCCGCACGAGCTCGCCGTAGACGCGCGCGTCGATCAGGTGGCTCGGTGTGGCCACCTGCGAGCGCGCGGCGCGCTCCGGCAGGTAGCTGCAAGGGTAGGGCGCGGTCGCGTAGAACTGCAGCGCGGCCAGCGGAAGGTCGTTGAGCTTGGTCACGGGTCGATCCCGCCGCTTGCCCCGGGCTGCCACCCGGCAGGCGGCGCGGCGCAGTGTATCAACTCGCGCAAGCGCGCGGCAAACTCCGCGCGCGGGATGGGCCGGGCGCCCAGCGAGGCCAGGTGCGAGGTCTCCTGCTGGCAGTCGATCAGCGGCACGCGCAGGCGCGCGAGGCGGGCGACCAGATGCGCCAGCGCCACCTTGGACGCGTCGGCCTCGCGCGCGAACATCGACTCGCCGAAGAAGACGCGGTCCATCGCCAGCCCGTACAGGCCGCCGACCAGGTCGTCGCCGCGCCAGGCCTCGACCGAGTGGACGTAGCCCTGCCGGTGCAGCTCGAGGTAGGCGCTGCGCATGTCGGCGGTGATCCACGTGCCGTCCTGGTCAGCGCGCGGCGCCGCGCAGGCCTCGATCACCGCTTCGCACGCGGTGTCGAAGCGCACGTCGAAGTCCCCGCCGCGCAGGCGCTTGCGCAGCGAGCGCGAAACCCGGAACTCGTCGACGAACAGCACCATGCGCGGGTCCGGGCTCCACCACAGGAGCGGCCGGCCCTCGCTCGACCAGGGGAAGATGCCGCGGCGGTAGGCGTCGAGCAGCCGCGCCGGCTCCAGCGACGCGCCGGCCGCGAGCAGGCCGTTCGGCTCGGCGAGCGCGCGTTCGAGCGGAGGGAAGGGGGCGTTGCCTCTGAGCCAGGGGACCACGCAGCGATTCTGCCATCGCGCCGGCATCACCTGCGCCGGCGCGCGTTCCGGGCGCCGGCCCCTTCGCGCGCAACCACGCCGAGGCGCGCGAGCGTGGCGGCGAGGTCGAGCCCGGTGGCGTCGCGCAGCGCCTGCGCGCGCGTCGCCAGCGCCGGGTCGTCGAGCTCCAGCGGCGCGCCGTGGCCGGCGAGCAGGACGACGTTGCCGCTCTGCGCCGGCGGCAGCGCAGCCGCCTCGCCGCCGAACGCGTCGCGCAGTCGCGCGAGGCTCGCGTCGACGCCGCGGTGGCGCGACAGCAGGTTCGTCGCGAGCACGCCGCCCTCCGCCATGCGCCGGCGGCAGTTCGCGTAGAAGCGCGGCGTGTCGAGCGCGCCCACCCGGCCGCGCGCGTCGTAGCCGTCGACGAGGATCAGGTCGAAGGCGCCGCAGTCGCCCTCGACGTAGCGCGCCCCGTCGTCGACTTCCACCTCGACCCGCGCGTCGTCGGGAAGGCGGAAGTACTGCTGCGCCGCGCGCACCACGTCCTCCCGGACCTCGACGGCGACGATCCGCGCTCGCGGCCGGAAGCGCCACAGGAAGCGCACCAGCGAGCCGGCGCCGAGCCCGACGACGAGCACGCGGCGCGGCCAGGCCTCGCCGCGCAGCGCCAGCGGCAGCATCATCTGCCGCGTGTACTCGAGCTCGAGCGCGTGCGGGCGCGCGAGGCGCATCGCGCCCTGGATCCAGCGCGAGCCGAAGTGCAGGTAGCGCACGCCGCGCTCCTCGGAGAGCTGGATCGCGCCGCTCATCGCGCGATGATCGCACGCGCCGCGGGCCGCGTCGCCGTGATAACTTCGCCCTCCGCATGATCGACAAGACCGTGGCCACGCCGGACGCCGCCGTGGCCGGCATCCCCGACGGCGCGACCGTGATGGTCGGCGGCTTCGGCACCGCCGGCATCCCGTTCGAGCTGATCGACGCGCTGATCGCGCAGGGCGCGCGCGGGCTCACGGTCGTCAACAACAACGCCGGCAACGGCGACACCGGCGTGGCGGCCCTCATCCGCGAAGGTCGCGTGCGGCGGATCGTCTGTTCCTTCCCGCGCCAGGTCGACTCGTGGCACTTCGACGCCGCCTGGAAGGCGCGCACGATCGAGCTCGAGCTCGTGCCGCAGGGCAACCTCGCCGAGCGCATCCGCGCCGCCGGCGCAGGCATCGGCGCGTTCTTCACGCCCACCGGGTTCGGCACCGCGCTCGCCGAGGGCAAGGAGACGCGCGTCATCGACGGGCGCGGGCACGTCCTCGAGCGCCCGATCCGCGCCGACTACGCGCTGATCAAGGCAGAGCGGGCCGACCGCTGGGGCAACCTCGTCTACCGGAGCACGGCGCGCAACTTCAGCCCGGTCATGGCCACCGCCGCGCGGTGCACGATCGCGCAGGTGCGCGAGGTCGTGCCGCTGGGCGCGCTCGATCCGGAAGCGATCGTCACGCCGGGCATCTTCGTGCACCGCGTCGTCGTCGTGCGCGACCCGGCCACGCCGCGGAGCGCGTGATGGCGAGCCTGCCGCGCTGGACGCACGACGAGATGGCGCGGCGCGTCGCGCAGGACATTCCCGACGGCGCCTACGTGAACCTCGGCATCGGGCTGCCGACGCGCGTGGCCAACCACCTGCCGCCGGGGCGCGAGATCGTGCTGCACAGCGAGAACGGCGTGCTCGGCATGGGCCCCGCGCCCGCGCCGGGGCGCGAGGATCCGGAGCTCATCAACGCCGGCAAGCAGCCGGTCACGCTGCTGCCCGGGGGCGCGTACTTCCACAGCGCCGACTCGTTCGCGATGATGCGCGGCGGCCACCTCGACGTCTGCGTGCTCGGCGCGTTCCAGGTCTCGGTGCGCGGCGACCTCGCGAACTGGCACACGGGCGCGCCGGACGCGATCCCTGCGGTCGGTGGCGCGATGGACCTCGCGCTCGGCGCGAAGCAGGTCTTCGTGATGATGGAGCACCTCACCAAGGCGGGGGCGTCCAAGCTCGTGGCGCAGTGCGCGTACCCGGTGACCGCGCTCGCCTGCGTGGCGCGCGTGTACACGGACCTCGCGGTGCTCGACATCGGCCCGCAGGGGCCGGTGGTGCGCGAGATCGTGCCGGGCCTCGCGTTCGGGGAGCTGCAGCGCCTCTCCGGCGTTGCCCTCGTCGCACCGGGCCGCTGACCCCGGGGCGGCGCCCGCTGCAGGCAGCACGCCGCCGCCGGCGCCCTCCCGCGGCCTCCTCCGGACTTGTCGGCCACACCCCCTTGCGCCTCGCGAGGGATATGCTATCGTCATAGCATGTCGCCGCACCCCCGCCCTCCCCGCACGCTCGTCACGCGCCGCCTGTACTTCGGCCTCGACCCGTTGCGGCTGCGCGAGGCGAGCGGGCGCGTCCTCGCGCGCGTCGTCGGCCTGCCGCCGGAGCGGGCGACCGTGAGCGCGACCGACCTGCGCTGCGACTTCGGCCTCGACACGCGGCTGTGCCGGTCCCTCGTCGAGGAGATGGTGGCCGAGGGCCTGCTGCGCCCGCGCGACGAGCCGGCCGGCCACTACCGGCTCACCGCCCGCTTCCTCGAACTGGCCGCGGCGCGCGTCGTCGAGCCCCTCGACCGCGCGAAGGCGCGCGCGATCGTCGGCCGGGCCTGCGACCTCGCGCGCGCGATCAACGCCGAATGGGCGCGCAACCCGCTGACGGTCGCCGCGGTCGCGCCGCACGGCGCATACCTCTCGCGCGAGCCGCACCTCGACTCGCTGCCGCTCGGCGTCGTGGTGGCGGCGCGGCCGGCGTCCCGCCGCGCGCGCTTCCGCATGCAGGGCAAGCTCGAAGGAGCGCGCGACATCCGCGCCGCGCTGCGCGGGCTGTCGTCGTTCGTGCAGGTCGTGCTGGTGACCGCGCAGGGCGATCTGCCCCGGCCTCACGCGGTGGTCTTCCAGGCCGAGCCCGGCGCGGAGCCTTGACGTGCACGGCAACCGCTCGGCCGGACCGCAATCCCAGCCGGACTCTTGTTCACGACAAGTTGTGGCGGTATTCTGCGTCGCGCTTGATGCAGATCACGGCGGCGCCGCGGCGGCGGCAGGAGACTCCGCCGAATTGCGCCGGGCGGCCCGCCATGGACTGCCTGCGGTTAGGTACGACCTGCAGCAGGCTAGACCTGCGGCCGCCGGGCCGCACGGAAGGAGGCAATGATGGAGACGATGGTGTCCGCGTGGTGGCTGCTCGTGACCTTCATGGCCGGCGGGTTCGCCGGCGTCCTGGTCATGGCGGTGATGGCGCTGGCGGCCGACCAGCAGTCCGACGCGGCGTTGCCCCCGGCAGCGCAGTAAGGCCCCCGCGGGGCGGTGCCCGGCGCGAGCCCGGCTACCGTTGCAGGCTCCGGCAGGCCTGGGGCAGGAAGCGGTCGGGAATGCCGACCGGCACGCAGAACCAGCGGAGCCGATCGCTGCGATCCACCGCCGGCGCGAGCAGGATCGCGCGCCCGGCGATCGAGGGTATCGAGGAACCCACGGCGACCTTCACTCGCCCGGTCTCGCGGTCGACCGAAATCTCGTCGAACAGCACGCCCCCGGCGCGAGCCGGAAACTCGACGCCCTGCCGCGGCCAGTGGCGCAGCGTCAGCCAGGACTCCTCGACCTGGCGCTGGATCGGCGCCAGCGCCGCGATCGCC
>JAOUIA010000119.1 GCA_029884335.1 Betaproteobacteria bacterium | reverse complement strand
GACGGGGATCGACCTCAACCGCGCCGGCACGCCGCTGCTCGAGATCGTCTCCGAGCCGGACCTGCGCAGCTCGGCCGAGGCCGTCGCCTATGCGAAGACGCTCCACGCGCTGGTGCGCTGGATCGGCATCTGCGACGGCAACATGCAGGAGGGCAGCTTCCGCTGCGACGCCAACGTCTCGGTGCGCCGCCCCGGGGCGCCGCTGGGCACGCGCTGCGAGATCAAGAATCTCAACAGCTTCCGCTTCCTCGAGGCGGCGATCGACTTCGAGGTGCGCCGCCAGGTCGAGCTGATCGAGGAAGGCGGAGCCGTCGTGCAGGAGACGCGGCTGTACGACCCGGACCGCAACCAGACCCGGCCGATGCGCAGCAAGGAGGACGCGCAGGACTACCGCTACTTCCCCGACCCCGACCTGCCGCCGCTCGCCATCGATGCCGCGTGGATCGAGCAGGTGCGCGGCGGGATGCCGGAGCTGCCCGCGGCCATGCGCGAGCGCTTCGCGCGGGACTACCGGCTGCCCGCCCACGATGCGGCGATGCTGACCCAGTCACGCGAGGCGGCGGCGTACTTCGAGGACGCCGTGCGCGCGTTCGGCGGCGAACCGAAGACGGTCGCGAACTGGATGCTGGGCGAGGTTGCGGCAGCGCTCAACCGGGCCGACGCCGACATCGCGGCGTCGCCGGTTTCCCCGTCCGCGCTTGCCGGCCTGCTCGCGCGCGTGGCCGACGGCACGATCAGCCACAAGACCGCGAAGGACGTGTTCGACGCGATGTGGGCGGGCGAAGGCGACGCCGACGCGATCGTCGCAAGCCGGGGGCTGAAGCAAATCAGCGACGAGGGCGCGATCGAGCGGGTGGTCGACGAGGTGCTCGCCGCGAACCCCGCCACCGTCGCGGAGTTCCGCGCAGGCAAGGAGAAGGCGTTCAACTCGCTCGTCGGCAAGGCGATGGCCGCAACGAAGGGAAAGGCCAATCCCGCGCAGGTCAACGCCGCGCTGAAGAAGAAGCTCCGGCCGGCAACGGATCCGTAACGGGGGCGATCACCGCCCGTGTCGCGCCCCCGCTCCCGAGTCGCGTGCTACCGCCGCGTGCGCGGGAGCCGCAGCGCCGCGAGGCGCGGGTCGCAGGGCATGTGCGCGGCGAAGGGGTCGCCGAGGTCGTACGCGCGCTCCACCGAAGCCAGCGCCTCCCCGCGCTGCCCGAGCGCGACGTGCACGGGAGCGAGCGCCGACGGCGCCACCGACACTCCCTCGAGCGGGCTCAGTTCGCCGAGCGCGCGCCGCGCCTCGCGCGTGTTGCCGGCGCACGCCATGACGTACGCGTAGCCCGTCATCAGCGACGGCTGCGAGCGCCAGCGCGGCTCCGCCTCGTGCGCCACCTCGAGCGCGCGGGCGTGCCGGCCGAGGAATGCCGCGGTGACCGCAAGCGCGAACTTGAGCCCGTCGACGGCAAAGGGCCCGCCGATCGCCGACTCCAGGTGCTCGAGCGCCTCCTCGGCCGCGCCGGCGCAGAACAGCGCCCACGGGTACCAGAGCTGCATGCGCGACGACAGCGAGTTGCGCGCCAGCGCGTCGCGCGCCTCCTCGCGCGCCTCGTCGGGGCGGCCGGCCGCGATCAGCGCCAGCGCGTGGTAGCCGCGCGCCATGAAGTAGCCGGGGTCGAGCGCGATCGCGCGCTCGAGGTCCGCGAGCCCGTGTGCCGTGTCGCGCTCGATCAGCGCCGCGACCACGCCGCGGACCGCCCACGCCGGCGCGTACTCCGCGTCGAGTGCGATCGCGCGCTGGGCCGCCGAACGCGCCTTCGCGCCGCTTGCGCGCGGCGGGCCGAACCAGCGCATCGCGCGCAGCATGTGCAGGTCGGCGCACAGCGACCACGCCGGCGCGTACTCGGGCCAGCGCGTGCTGATCCGGTCGACGGCGACGAGCGCCGCGTCGATCTCCGGGGCCATCATCATGCCGAGGAGCTCGCGCGCCTGCTGCAGCATCTCGAAGGGCTCCGCGGTCGGCGCCCCGTCGACGAGCTTGCGCGCCGTCGGGGAAGCGCCGGCGCGCACCTCGCGCACCGGCACGGCGAGGCGGAAGCCGCTGCCGTGCACCGTGCGGATCAGTGATCGCCCATCGGGCAGCGGCACCAGGCGGCGCAGCTGGTAGAGGCAGCGCGCGATGCTGTCGTCGCTCGCGCCCGCCGCGCCCCAGACTGCCGCGACGAGTTCCTCGCGCGTGGCCAGGGCGCCGCGCCGCGTCACGAGCAGGGCGAGCGCGGAGGCCACCTTCGGCGGCAACGCCACGGCCTCGCCGCAGCGGCGCAAGCCCCCTTCGGGGTCGAGCGTGTAGTCGGCGAACTCGAGGATGAGCGCCTGCCCGCGCGTCACGTCTGCGCCTCCTCGCGCGCGTCGTCCATCGAAACCACGACCGGCGTCGTGTCGACGAAGACCAGCACCACGCCCCCCGCGACGATGAACGCGAGCAGCGAGAGCAGGCCGGCGACGGAGCTGCCCGTCCAGGTCGTCACGGCCGCGTACGTCGCCGGCCCGAGCGCCGCCGACACCCGCCCGACGATCGCGTTGAAGCCGAAGAACTGGGCCGAGCGCTCCACCGGGACCAGTCGCGCGTAGAGCGCGCGGCACAGCGCGTTGGTGCTCGCCATCACCAGGGCGAACGTCGCCACGATGAGCCACGGCATGCGGTCGTCGCGCGCGTAGGCCATCAACAGGATGCCCGCGATCCAGACGACGAGGTTCAGGTGGATGGCGAGCTTGAGACCGATGCGATCGGCGACCCGCCCCCAGGCGAGTGTGGCCGGAGCCGCGATCACGTTGTAGAGGAGCACCAGCAACAGCAGCCCCTCCACCGTCGTGCCGAACGTCGAGCGCATGAACAGCGAGACGACGAACACCACCGTGACCGACGCGTCGTTGATCAGCAGGTAGGCGAGCAGGAACCGCGCGCTGTTGCGGTGCCGGCGCCAGCCGCGCAGGTCGTCCACGATCGTGCGCCAGGCGTCGCGGAGCGTCGCCGGGCGCGACGCGAGGCGCGCGGGGGCAATGCCCCGCAGCGCGCCCAGCGCGGGAAGGGCGAGCAGTGCGAACACCACGGCAGCCACGCCTATCGCCAGCGCCGCGGCTTCGGCGTCGGGACGCCCGCGTGCGACGGCAAGCGCGATGGCCAGTGCGAGCAGGCCGCCGCAGAGCCCGGCCGCCCAGCCGAACGCAGAGACGCGCGCCATCGCCGATGCAGTGGCCAGCCGCGGGAGGAACGACTCGTAGAGCACCATCGCCACCGTGTAACCGCACTGCGCCGCCACGAACGCGAGGCTCGCGAACAGCACGTCCCCCGTCCGCAGCGAGGGCATGGCCGCGCAGGCCGCGCAACAGACGGCGGTGGCGGCGGCGAGCCAGGTCAGCAGCCGTCCCCGGTCGGCAAGGGCGCCGATCAGCGGGGCTGCGACTCCGGCAACGACGAGCGAGAGCGCGCCGAGCAGCGCGAAGTGCGCATCGGCCCGCGGCGCTCCGTCGAGCACCGTGGCGAACAGCAGCGGGAACAGCAGCGGGACGATCGCGATGTAGCTCGAGCTCGCGACATCATAGAGCGCCCACCCGGCGACCCGCCGGTCCAGCCACGCGGGCCCCGCCCCGACGGGCGCGGCGTCGGTATTCGCGCGCACTTGCCCCCCTTGGCCGAACGGCCCGACGGCGCAAGTTAATCACACATCCGGCATGCCGCGCCGCCGCGGCGCCAGGGCGCGGTCATGCGCCTGTGGCCCGAAGGCCGCCGGGATCCCCCCGATCCCCGCCGGCGGCACTGGGAGGGTTCACGCCCTTCCCTTGCAGCCGCCCGCGTCCGCTTGCATCATCCTCGCGAGGGACGCTCTCCGCCGATGCCCGCACGGACCTCCGAGCAGCGCAAGTCTTCCGGCCTGGACGCGCAGCTGACCAGCCAGCAGGCGGTCGCGCGCCGCGTCGCGCTGGCCGTCGCGGCGCTGCTGGTCATCGCGCTTCTGGCGCCGTTCGTAGCCTGGCATCTCTCCGGCTGATCCGCGGATTTCTGCGTCCGGGAGCGTTGACTCGGTCCCTGCTTCACGCCCGCGAAACGTCTTGCCGACGCCGGCAGCCTGCGGCTACATCAGCGGCTTGTAGCGCAGCCGGTGCGGCCGCGCGCCTTCCTCGCCCAGGCGCCGCTTCTTGTCCTCCTCGTAGTCGCGGTAGTTGCCCTCGTAGAACACCCACTTCGAGTCGTCCTCGACGGCGAGGATGTGCGTGGCGATGCGGTCGAGGAACCAGCGGTCGTGCGAGATCACCAGCACGCTGCCGGCGAACTCTAGCAACGCTTCCTCGA